>NZ_DATDGQ010000413.1:0-7923 GCF_036522015.1 Binatus sp. (SeqCode) | reverse complement strand
ACCAAGATCATGTGGAACAACGTGTTCCGCCCGATCAGCACGGACGACTACGATCTGCGCTTTTACGATTGCCAGAGCGAGTACGTTCGTCCGGGTCAGGATCAGAAAATTATCGACGACATCGAGATCGGCCACTATGCCGGGTACAACCTCTTCGGACGCACCGAAGTCGAGCCGATGCCGGTAGATCCGGACTTCAAGCAGTCGGGGCGCCTGTGGGCGTTCGCTTTGTACCCGGTGCTTGCGCCGCAAGAGGCGCGCGGTACTGGACTGATCCGCTATCGCTATGCTGATCCGAATCGCGGCGACGACAGCTGGGATTGGACCCCCGGCACCCGTCGCGTACGGCGCTTGAGCGAGGCGATACTTTCTACAGCGACTGGTGCGCAGAGCTACGATCCGGATCACTATGCAGGCTTCAACCCTAAGACCGAGCAGTACAACTACAGGTTCCTGGGTGAGAAAGACATGCTTGGGAGCGTGCACGCCGAGCACTCGCCCGAGGATACTTGCCCTTACGATGGCGGTGCGACCGCGTGCCCCGAAGCCTGGGAAATGCGCCACGTGTACATCGTCGAGGCGACGCCGCGGCGCGACCGGGGCGAGGCAGGCAGCGCACTCGACAAATCGACCGACGTCTATATCGACACCGAATTGTGTTTCGAGCCTTACGTCGACACCTACGATCAAAAGGGTCGTCTGTGGCGCACGCACATCTACTGGCTGGCCTTTCGTGACCGCCCGGTGCCGGATGCGCGGGTTGCGATCTACCCATTCAAGCGGGAGTTCGTAGTGGGTGCGGCTTCGATCGACACGCAGGGAAATTTCTCGACGATGTGTTATCTGCCCGGCCAGCACACGCCTGAGCGCGAATGCTGGTACATCAACATGGGGGCAATCGACAAGGATTTCTGCACAGTGAAGGCGATGGTGGCCGCGGCTCCTTAAGCGACCTCTCGCAACCGTCCGTTTGATTGCTGAAACAGGCGCGGAGCAAAGCGGCAGATCGCCGTGGCGCTCCGCGCCTGCGTTTATTAACTTCCAGAGGGCCGTCACAACGGTCGTTTACAAACGGCGGGAAGCGGCATATATTCAGCCGCGTATCGCGTTGGGGTTTTGGGACTCACTCGCGATCGATTAAATAAGGTCCCGTGTCCGTCGCCGGCGCGGATGCGCCTCGCAGGTCCAACGAGTCGCTCTGCGCCGGCACTTTTTTCTCGCCGCATGGCGCTAGCAGGATTCAAAATCATCGACGCGGACGGCCACGTCACCGAGCCGGCGTCACTCTACTCGACTCACATCGATCCAAAATTCCGCGCCGCCGCGGACGCGCTGCTGTCGCGGGTCGGCGCCGGCAACCTTGGAATAGTTCCAGCGCTATACCCGAAGTGGCGATCGGCGGAGCGTCCGCTGGGCGAGGCGCAGGAAGTGTCCGGCCTTGGCAAGCTGCCGTCGGGCCGTAACCATCCGCTCGCATCGCCCGCGGGCGGCTACGATGCCGCCGAGCGCATCCGCGACATGGACAAGGAAAGTATCGATGTCGCGGTCTGCTTCGCGACTGTCGCTACTTCGGTGTGCGCGGCGCACGATCCTGCGATGGAAGCCGCACTCGCGCGCGCTTACAACCGATGGGTCGGCGAATATTGCGGCGCGTTCTCCTCGCGGATCAAGGCGGTCGGGATCGTCCCGCAGCGCGACATGGAGCGATGCGCCGCGGAGGTCGCGTATCTTGCGCGCGAGCCGTGGGCGGTCGGCATCATGACCTTCGGCAATCTCGACGGGATGCTGCCTGACCATCCGTATTTCGATCCGCTCTATCGCGGCGCGCAGGACGCCGACCTGCCGATCTGTTTTCACGGCGGTACCGACAGGCCGCCGTTCGCACCCGGCCGCGAGGATGTCGGCAACAACATGTTCATGATGCATCTGACCGGGCACGTCTGGCACCAGATGCGGGTGATGGCGGCGGCGGTTGGCGGCGGACTGTTCGAGCGCTACCCGACGCTCAGGCTGGGATTTTTCGAAGGCGGAATTTCATGGGTGCCGTGGTGGGCTGAGCGGATGGACGGGCATTACAAGCACTTCGCGCGTCACACGCCGCATCTGACGCGCAAGCCGTCGGAGCACATGCGCAGCGAGCGATGCTTTTTCACGTTCGATCCCGACGAGGCGATGTTGCCCGAGGCGATGCGCCTGCTCGGCGTGCGCCGATTGATGTGGGCGTCGGACTATCCGCATTTCGACGCCGAATTTCCCGACGCCGCTGAAATCGTGGTGAACAATCCGCGCCTGTCCGCCGAAGAGAAGCGCGCAATCCTCGCCGACAACGCGCTGCGTTTCTTCCAGCGCATCGAGGCGTAGCCGGGTCAGACCTTGAAGCGGATGTGGATCATGTCGCCGTCGCGCATCACGTAGTCGCGGCCTTCGAGCCGGAGCTTGCCGGCCTCTTTGACCTTCGCGTCGGACTTGTGGATGGCGAAATCGTCGTAGCTGACAACTTCGGCGCGGATGAACCCGCGCGCGATGTCGGTGTGAATCACGCCGGCGGCGTCGAGCGCCGACTCGCCGCGACGCAGCGACCAGGCATGCGCCTCGGGCTCGCCGGCGGTGTAGAAAGTGATCAGCCCGAGATGATTGTAGAGTGCGCCGATCAGGCGATCGCGCGCGGGCGCGTCGAGGCCCGCGTCTTTCAGCATTTCCTTTTGTCCGGCGTCGTCGAGCTCCCACAACTCCGACTCGAATGCGGCCGCCAGCCTGAAGACCTCGAGCCCGTGCGCATGCACGGCAGCCCGTTCGGCGCCGGTAACGTCGGCGGATGCCCGGTCCATCTCGCAGTTGACGGTGACCAGCGCGGGCTTGCGCGACAGAAGCCCGAAGCTCGAAAACGCCTGGGTTTCCTGCGCGGTCAGCTCGAGTAGTCTGAGCGCTTTGCCATCGCCGAGCCATGCGATCACTTTCTCGAGCGCCGCGCGCTCGAAGTCGCTGCCCTTCTCTTTCTTCAATCGCTCGAGTCGCCGCTCCGCTTGATCGAAGTCGGCGAACACCAGCTCGCCTTCAATACTTTCGAGCGTCGCGACCAGATCTTTCTCCATGCCGCCGAACTGCGGAATCACGATCAGCAGCGCATCCATGTCGCGCACCAGCGGCAGCAGGCTCGGATCGAGTGCGGCGCCCTCCTTCTGTTCTTTCGGATTGGGCGCGAAATCGAGGATGGTGAGCTCGACCGGAATTTTTTTCTTCGAGCCGTAGGCTTCTTCAAGAAGATCGAGGCGCGGATCGGCGACCTTGATTTGTCCGGGACGCGCTCGATTGCGACCCTCGGCCGTGCCCGGAATCGGCGCGAGTCCCGTCAGTGCGTGAAATACACTTGATTTTCCGGCGCCGCGCGCGCCGATGATGCCAGTCTTCAAATTGCGCCACCTTCGATCTACGGGATTCTACACGAGCGCGCGGCGCGGGAGTAAGCCCTGCGCGCGAGGTGGAGCGGCGATGTCCGGCGCGGAGAGATGAATGAAGGGCGGCCGCGAGTAAAGCTCGCGGCCGCCCTGTTGTTTTGACTACACGATCAGAACGCTACGACGACATTCTGCGTGAAGGTGCACTGGTCCATGTTGACGCGGACGATCTTCGACTTCTTCACGCCCGATAGAAAGACCTTGACTCGATACGTGCCGTCCTTGAGCTGGAACGTATCGCTGGCGCCACCGAACTCCTGCTGGAATTCGAACGACGGGCACGGCGCCGTTCCGGTCACTGTCTGCAAAGACGCGTGCTTGATGGTCCTTATCGTATGGAAGTCCCCGTCCGGCTGTTCCGGTCCGAATGCGTACTGGAGCTCTATTCGCTTGACGGTCGAGACCGGCACTCCGCCCTGAGTGACCAGGATTCGCATACCTCGACGCACGCCCTCGCCGCAGAACGGCACGTGAGTAGTCGAGGTAGCGCCCGTGATCGGATCGTTGACGAACGTCACATCCACCGTACCGGTACTGGTGCGCGCGAGAGTAAACGGCGCGAACACCACGTCGACGTCGCCGCCGCCAAGCAGACCGCCGGCCGGCACGCTTACCGGCAAGCCGGGAAGCCCACTCAACGAGTAGTCAGCCGGCGAGCTTCCCTGGGTCAGACCAACCGCGGTGACCTGCACCGGGCAGGTTCCGGAGTTTGTGACCGGAATCCCCAGGCTCGCAGAACACGCCGCACTCTGCTGGATAACAGTTGGCGGGAAAGTGAGTCCTGCCGGGAATGTCAGCGACGCGGTCCCAGTAGCAGTGTTCCCATTCAGGTTCACGATCGTTGTAGATCCGGGAGTACCGCCGGTGTCACTGGTGATCGTGAGAGTGCACGACTTTGGTCCGGCGGATGTCGGGGTGAATGCGACGGTGAGCCCGACGCCCGAATCGGGGCTGATCGGCAGCGGGAACGCGGGTGGGTTGACCAACGTGAAATCAGGACAGGAGATGACGGCCGAGGTCACGTTGAGGTTGCAGGTGCCGACGTTGTCCACCGTAATCGTCTGCGGCGGCGTGGCGCCGACGCAGCTCGACGTTCCGAAACTGCCGCTGCCGGTCACATTGATGGTTCCACTTCCTTCGCTGCCGGTCGCAGTCAGCTGGAAGGCGGGTGTATTCGGATCGTCGCTGTTGATCTGGAACGTCGCGGTCTGTGGACCGACGATGGTCGGGGCGAACTGAATGGTGAAATCAACATGAGCGTCCGGACTGATCGTCAGCGGAGTCGCCGGAATCGGGAGTATGGTGAAGTCCGTGCTCCCCAAGATCCGCGTGAAGCTGGCGATATGCAGATCCTTGACGCCGACGTTGAACACCTCCACCGGTCGCGTAGCCTGCTGGCCGGGGCATACCGTGCCGAAGTTGAGGTCGGCGTTGACCGCGATCAACGCGGTGGTCGCGGCTGCGAGTTGAAAGGCGCTACGGCCGAAGGTGCTCGCGCGCAGAAGAGGCGGTGCTGCGCCGGCGTCGATCGCCAGTGAAGTGATATCGACTGTCGGCATCCCGAGCCCGAGTACCTGCCACGTCTGACCGTTGTCGGCCGACTGGAATACGGCAGAATCGCTGGACACGATGATCGTGTGCGGCGACGTCATCGGGTCGATCACCACCGAGTGGAGCGGCAAATCGGGAAGATTGTTGGACCCGCCGTTCACCAAGCCGCTGATATCGGTCCAAGTGGTACCGCCGTCGGTCGTCTCGAATATGTGTTTGGTCGGAAACAGGTTCGGGTCGATCGAGGAGAAGCCCGGATAGGTCACATACACGACATTGGTGTTGGAGGGATCAACCGCGATACTGGACACGCCCTGACCCCCAGGCGCTCCGGTCACCGTGTGCGAAGTCCAGGTAGAAGCAGCGCCCATTAAGGCGTTGCCGGTATTCTGCACGGTTCCGTCGGCGAGACCTGCCCACAACGTGTTCGAATCGATTTTCGCCATCGACATCGCGTTGATAAAGGTCGGGAACGAGTGCATCGGTGCGAAGTTCGCGCCATGATTTGTGCTGAAGAAAATCCGAAACAGATTTGCGGGCATCATAGCCGCCGGTGCGGTGGCCGCCGTGAAGTATGCGTTGGTGCCATTGGGATCGAAGAAGGGCACCCCTTCGCCGGTGAAGGCCGGAAACCCTGCCGGCCCGGCCCAGGTGGTACCACCATTTGTAGTTCGAGTGGCACCGCCATCGTCGGTACCGAGCGCCACGAAAGGATTCGTCGGTTCGACTGAGACCATACCGCCGTCGCCGTCGATGCCGAGCTGCCAGGTATTGTTTATAAATCCAGGCACGAACTCGTTGGTGCCGGTATCTTGTTGACCGCCATAGGTGAACCCGTCGTTGAAGGCGCTGCCCCTTCCGATGTCGAGGCCTCGGAACAGATTGGTCGCAAGCGCGTTAGGAAATACGCCCTGGATGGCATTGTTAAAGGTCGTGCCGCCGTCGGATGTCACCGCGATACCGCCATCGTTGCCGTCGTACCATTGGGTCGGTGGACCGGTCGGATGGGTGGCGGGACTGAAGATCAGCGCGTGATGATCAAAGTGAATCTTGTTCAGACTGATTTTGTTAAATGTCGTGCCGCTGTCAATCGACTTGAAGTCTTCCTGGAAGCCGATGTAGACCGTCGATGCGGTCGCCGGATCGACACCGATCGTCTGGTCGTAACCGCATTGACATCCGGTACCCGGCGAGCCGGCGCCGGTCTGCTTCCCGGTCCATGTCGCACCGGTGTCGGTTGATACGAAGAGCCCAAGATACGGGAACGGAGCGGGCATCGGCGGATTGGTTTGACCGCGGCTGTCAGCAACACTCGCGTAAAGCGACATGCTGTTGGGATTCGTCGATTGCGCGAACGTGATAAATCCAACGTTCGCCATCGGAGCCCCTGGATTCAGGAACAGGTTGGTAGGCCAGGTCTCTCCACCGTCGGTGGAGACGAAGATTCCAGTGCCCGCAACAGCGGCGCGAACGGTAGTCGGTGTTACGGTGTCGAGATGGAGGTCGCTGATTAGTCCGCCAAGGACGGCGCCGCCGTTGTCGAATGTGGGCGAATTATTTCCAAAATTCGCCCCACCATCGACTGAAAGAAACAGCCCGATATTGGTCGCAACCAGCAACGTGTTCGGGGCAGGAAGCACTATCCTGACGATCGCGACCCCGTTGAGAAACGACGGACCGATAACCGTCCATGAGTCACCACCGTCGGTCGATTTGTAGAGTCCGATACCTTTGAACAGGCCCTGCGGGATCAAAAATCCGGTACCTGCGTACACGACGGAGGGATTGCCGGGATCAAGCGCGACTGCGCCCATGGAATTCGACGGCATGAAGTCCGTCTTGGGCTTCCATGTCGTACCACCGTCGAGCGTCTTCCAGATACCGCCGTTCTCGGTGGCGATGTAGATGGTCTGGTCGGTAGCGCCACGAGGATCGATTGCGATGTCGGCAATCATCCCCGAGTCTGGACCTGCGCCCTGGAAATTTTGCTCCGCGTTTATTTGAAGGGGCGCGGGGCCAATCTGGGTCCATTGCTGGCCGATGACGCTGTTGCCCGCATGCGGGAAAAATAAAATCGCACCTGCCGCGAGACCGATTGTGCCGACTAAGAATGCGACGGATGCAAAGAAAGATCGAGTTCGCCCACCCATGGATTTCCCTCCCTGGTAACCCAAACGGCCCTGCAACAACAGGCAGCGCTCGAGGCGCTTAGTTCTTCGGAATTGAAGTCGGGGCAGCTGCCGGAGCCGATGACACCTTTGCGCCGATCGATGGCGCCGTCTTCATCTCCCGTACATGCTCCAAACCCTTCTGCTCAAGATCGGGCCTCACCTGACCTTTCGCATCCATATGCTCTTGAAGAAATTTCTTATCTTGAAGCTCGTCGTAGTCCTTTCGGTGGACGAACGTTTTGGTCGCAGTGTTGACCGACATGCTCGCCGTTGGGGCATCAGCTGGATCCTCAGCAAGCGCACGCGATCCGGAGCACACGACTGCTCCGGTCACACCTACCATCGTCGCCAGCGCGACACTCAACGACGCCGTAACCGCAGATCTTGGCCGACGCATCTGTTTTCCTCCCTCCCGCTAGAAGTAGCTCGGAATTGCTAAGCTCCCGTTCGCACATACAGTCGCGCTCGGTCAAGACTAAGTCAAATTTTTTAACGAATTGTAGGAATCAAAGAAGAATAGTCATACACCAAGCTCCTTGTCATAACTTGGATTGGCGAAATTGAAAGGTAAAAAAGATCGCTAGCACTGAGGTATCCGCACTGATTTATCAACAGACATGGTAAACGACGAAGGGCGGCCGCGAGTAAAGCTCGCGGCCGCCCTGTTGTTTTGACTACACGATCAGAACGCTACGACGACATTCTGCGTGAAGGTGCACTGGTCCATGTTGACGCGGACGATCTTC
>NZ_DATDGQ010000412.1:0-14457 GCF_036522015.1 Binatus sp. (SeqCode) | reverse complement strand
ATGCTGTGAAAGATGCGCAAGCGCGCGTAGGAGCGCGGTGCGAATTCTGGGAGCAAGAGAAATCAAGCGCGCGTTTGCGCTGAGTGTTGCGACTCGCGAATAATCGCGTGCATGGAATATGACGTAGTCGTTCGCAATGGCGTCGTCGTCGACGGCAGCGGCGCGCCGCGCTTCAAGGCCGACGTCGCGATCAAAGATCGTAAGGTCGCAGCGCTGATCGATCCGGGCGATTCCGCTAGCGCGTCAGCAGCGCGAGAGATCGATGCTTCCGGCCTCGCGATCGCGCCGGGCTTTATCGATTTGCATTCGCATTCCGACTGGGTCCTGCCGATTGCCGATCACGGGCAAATCCTGAAACCATTTTTGCTGCAAGGCGCGACTACATTCGTCGGCGGCAATTGCGGATTCTCGGTCGCGCCGGTGAGGCGCGAGCGTCAGCGGATGCTCGACGAGTCGGGTCGGCTGTGCGCCGAGCGGAAGTTCGACTGGGAATGGGACGACGTGGCGGGCTTCGCCGCGCATCTGAAGCGCCAGGGGCTAGCGCTCAACGTCGCGCATCTCGCGGGACACGGCAGTATTCGCCTGAGCGTGATGGGCTCGGATGCGGGCGAGCCGTCTGCCGAGCAGTTGCGCGCGATGCAAGCGATGGTCGAGCGCGCGATGGCCGATGGCGCGGTCGGGCTGTCGTGCGGGCTCGGCTATTTTCCCGGGATGATCGCGAAGCCGGCCGAACTGGCTGCGCTGGCCCGCGTGGCCGCGGCGGCGAACGGAGTGCTGACCTCGCATCTGCGCGCATACTCGGAGCGCTCGCTGTTCTTCGACAGCAGAATTCCGCACAACATCCTGGCCGTGCGCGAGATGGCCAACGTCGCGCGCGAGGCGGGCGTGCCGCTGCAAGTCTCGCATCTGATTTTCGTCGGCCGCCGCACCTGGAAGACCGTTGACGACACGATTGCCGAAATCGAGCGTCACAAGAACGACGGCGTTGACATCGCGTTCGACACTTTCCCGTACACCTGCGGCAACACGACGATTCGTGTGATTTTTCCGGCGTGGGCGCAGACCGGGCTCGAAGGTCTGCTCGATTCATCGGACGGATGGGCAAAACTGTGCGACGGATTCCAGCCGCTCAAGACGTTCATCGCTGACTCGGTTCAGCTCATGTGGGCGGTCAAGCCCGAACTCAGTCATCTCGAGGGCAAGTTCTTCGGCCAGATTGCCGATGAGCTCAAACTCGATCCGATCGATGCGTACCTGACTGTTACACGCGAGAGCGGAACGCGCGCCCGCGTGCTCAATCATCTATACAGCGGCGACGACTTCGGCGACGAGCATGCGCTGCAGGAAGCGATGAAGCATCCGCTGAACCTGTTCGAGATGGATACGATTCTGACCTCGCACGGGCATCACAATCCCGCGAGCTTCGGCACTTACCCGCGAATCCTCGGGCACTACGTGCGCGAGATGAACCTGCTGACGCTGGAGGACGCGGTTCACAAGGCGACCGGGATGGCGGCGAAGCGGATGCGCCTCGGCGCGCGCGGCTTGGTGCGTCCGGGATACGCGGCCGACTTGGTCATCTTCAATCCTGAAACGATCGGATGCGCCGCGGATTCGAGAACGCCGACCACAGCGCCAACAGGAATCGAGCACGTGATGGTCAATGGCACCGCCGTGGTTGCGGCCGGCAAGTGGTGCGGCGACGGCGTGATGGCCGGCGAGTGGATCGGAAGAGAAACCTAACCCCTAATCCCTTCCTTTGAGGGAAGGGGACAATCACGGAGAGCGCGCGGTCAGCGCTCCTGGTCTTCCATCTTTTTGCTCATCTCGCGCAGCTTGGCGAGTTTCTGATCGGTCGGCTGGTTCGCTTTGGTCGAGGCGTCTGCGACCGTCTTGGCGCGTTCGGTCGGCATCTCTCCGCTGATCTTTTGTAGCGCTTCCTTTGCCAGCCGCCGGACCATCGGGCTTTGATCCTGCGCAACCACCGCGTTGAGCAGCGGCGTCGCTTTGTCGCTT
The DNA here is from genome assembly GCF_036522015.1 of Binatus sp. (SeqCode). Classification (GTDB taxonomy): domain Bacteria; phylum Desulfobacterota; class Binatia; order Binatales; family Binataceae; genus Binatus. The sequence goes on along the minus strand of NZ_DATDGQ010000412.1, from coordinate 12,441 downwards.
CCGATTTCGCCGAGCGCGAAGACCGCAGTGCCGCGACCGCGCTCATCCTGATCTTCGCCAAGATACTGCATCACGGGCAACGTGCCCTGCGCATCGCCGATCCTGCCGAGCGCCGCCACCAGATGCAGCTTGACGATCGGCTCGGTGGAGCGCAGGAACAGCATCGTCGACATCGGCGTCACCGCGTCGTTCGATTCACGCGCCCCCAAAAGGTCGATCGACTTTATCTTGACGCGTACGTCGGGGTCGGACATCGAGTTGGTCAGGATCTGATTGACTTCGGGATCCTGGAGAAAGCGGAGTCGCTCGAGTTCGGTAACCCGCACGTTGGGATCGGCGTCCTTGAGCCCGAGCTTTACGTCTTTGATGATTTTGAACGGCGTTTCCGTGGCCGCGTTACCTTGCATATCGTCAACGCCGGGCTTCACCTGGCCCTGATGCGACATCGGGTTGGAACTGAGCGCGCTGCCCAATCCCTGTCCGCCATACTGCGCAAGGGCAAGCCTGGGAATGGCCAGCGCGACACCAAGCGAGATAGCAACAAATAAATTTCGCGTGATAGTCATTTCCCACACCTCCGCAATCGGCCAGAATTATTGGCGATCATGACAGGCATTGCAAGGAATCGCGGCGCAGGGGCCGGATGGGAGAACATGCGCCGCGATGCACTCGCGAGCGTTGTGGTCGCCGCGTTCATGCTCGCTGTGAGCGCAGCAGCGTCGCCTAGGCTCGCTTTGGGCGCATCGGCTTCCGATCCGCCAGACGCCGCTGCTCAACCGGCGCATCCCCACAAGCATCGTCATCTGCCCACGCCCGCGCCGACTCCCATGGCGCTCCCGCCCGACATCAAGGCCAAGGTGCCGGCCTACACACCGGGGCCGATTCCATTTCACGACGGCGAACAGTTGATCTACCAGGCGTCGTGGGTCGGGATTCCCGCCGCGCAGGCGCGGCTCGAGTTCCACAAACAGCAGGACAAGGATCCCCAGCGATGGCTCGGCGAAATCTGGATCGAGACTAACCCGTTTGCGGATCTATTCTACAAGATGCGCGACTACATGAAGGAGAGCATGGCCGCCGACACGCTCCACACCAGCGGTGTGTACCTGGTCCAGAACGAAAAATCGCGGCTCAACTATTACGACGTGGCGATCAATCGGCCGGCGCAACTGGTCACGATGACCAAAAAAAATCATAAGGGCACGCAGAGCAAGGAGTACATCGCGTCGGATCCGTGGGGACCTATTTCGGGCGCGACGATGGCGCTGACGCAGACTTTCGCGCCGGGCAAGACCTACGCGTTCGACGTGTTCAGCGGCAGCCAGCGCTACGTCTTCGCGTTCGTCGTCGATAAGCGCGAGAAGATTCACCTCGACCTCGGCGACTTCGACGCGTGGAAAATCGTGCCCGACGTCTGGTACGTCAGCGACGGCCAGATTCGCAGCGAGGCGCGCAATACCGTGTTGTGGATCTCGGCCGACGAGCGCCATCTCCCGTTGCGGATTCAGGCGCAGGCGTACATCGGTTACGTGCGAGCGGACCTCATCAAGATCGATGGCAAAGGCGGCGTCGAGAGTGCGCAGAACTGATGGCTCCGCCGGTGGACTGAGCTACAATACTAGCGGGGGGATGAGACGATGCCGAAGAAGCTCGAATTTTTCTACGACTGCTCGAGTCCGTGGACTTACCTTGCGTTCACCAGGATCGAGGACGTCGCGCTGCGACACGATGCGGAATTGATTTGGCGCCCGATTCTCGTCGGCGGGCTGTTCAACACGGTCAACCCTTCGGTGTACGAGAGCCGCGCCAACCCGGTTCCGGTCAAGGCGAAATATTACGTGAAGGACCTGCGCGACTGGGCGAAATTTTACGGTATCAAGATCGGCAGCCCTACTGTGTTCCCGGTCAACTCGGTCAAGGCGATGCGCGGGGCGTTGGTCGCCGATGAGCATCGCGTGATCTCGCGCTACTCCAGGCGCGTGTTCGAGAGTTATTGGACGGACGACAAGGACATCAGCAAAGACGACGTGATGCGCGAAATCGTGAGGGAAGTCGGCCTCGACGAAAAAGAATTTTTCACCAAGATCGCGTCCAACGAATACAAAGCGCGGCTGCGCGAGAACGTCGAGGAGCTGATAGCGCGCGGCGGTTTTGGCTCGCCGACGATGTTCGTCGAGGGCTCGATGTTCTTCGGCAACGACCGCCTGCCACTGGTCGAGCACGAGCTGGCGGTCGGCGTCGGCGGGGCCCTGGACCAGGGCGCGGGCAACTCAACCTGATTTCAATCGGGATCCAATGACGCATTGGGCTGAAGGTCAGACACGAACGGATTTGCGCGATGACCTCGGGAATCGCGAAGCCAAAGGAGTGCGCGCGTTCGTCGCGGTGCGGATGAACGAGCAGGTCGAGGAGTCGGTCGCGAAGACCATCGACCAGCTGAGGCATCCGCACGACGGTGTCCGATGGGTGCCGCGCGCGAACCTTCATATCACCCTCAAGTTTCTTGGCTCGGCAGTGGATTCGCATCGCTTGCAGCAGCTCACCGGCGGCCTCCGTCAGCTTGCGACCAGGACACCGCCATTCGAGGTCGCCGCGATAGGCGTCGGGGCTTTTCCCGATCTCGAGCATCCGCGCGCGATTTGGGTGGGATTGCACAGCATCGAATCGGGCGCGCTCGCGGCCCTTGCGGCGCGGTTGGAGACGGTCGCGGCTGAGTACGGATTCGAGCGCGAAAAGCGCCGCTGGAGCGGCCACCTGACGATCGGCCGCGTCGGCGATCGGGCGACTACGGACAAAACCCGCGAGGCGCTGGATGCGGTGCGGGACCGCGAGTTTGGCGTCTCGAAAATCGAATCGCTTACACTCTACCGCAGCCATCTCGGCCCCGACGGCGCCAGCTACGAAGCGCTCGCGACGTTTTTGTTCCAGTCACGTTAACCGCTGCCGCTTTGCGTTAACATCGAGTCAGCAGACTGCCGTCTTTTTGTTCTCTTGGTAACAGACGTGGCGTCTTCTCAACACCCCTGTGGACACGAGCCATCGCGTGGATAGAGCTATCGACGCGAGTTTATGGCAAGATTCGCAACGCAATAGACAAGTTCCGTATGGATAAAAACGATGGCGATAGAGATAAAAAGTAAGGCGCTCGACCTGGCGCTCAGCCAAATCGAGAAACAGTTCGGCAAGGGCTCGATCATGAAGCTCGGCGAGCAGGCGATCTCCGCCGATATCGCGGTCGTGCCGACCGGCTCGCTCGGACTCGACGTCGCACTCGGCGTGGGCGGATTGCCGCGCGGGCGCGTGGTCGAAATCTACGGTCCTGAATCATCTGGCAAGACCACCCTGGCGCTCGAATGTATCGCGGAGGCGCAGAAGATGGGCGGGACGTGCGCCTTTATCGACGCCGAACACGCGCTCGACGCCGCCTACGCGCGCAAGCTCGGGGTCAAGGTCGAAGACCTGCTCATCTCGCAGCCCGACAACGGCGAGCAGGCGCTGGAGATCACCGAGACGCTCGTGCAATCGGGCGCGATCGACGTGCTGGTGATCGATTCGGTGGCGGCCCTCGTCCCGCGCGCGGAAATCGAAGGAGAGATGGGCGAGCCCCAGATGGGCTTGCAGGCCCGCCTGATGTCGCAGGCGTTGCGCAAGCTGACGTCGATCATCTCGCGCTCGCGCACCATCGTTATCTTCATCAATCAGATCCGGATGAAGATTGGCGTGATGTTCGGTAACCCGGAAACGACCACCGGCGGCAACGCGCTGAAGTTTTACTCGTCGGTGCGCATCGACATTCGGCGAATCGGCACAATCAAGAACGCGACCGAAGTGATAGGCTCGCGCACCAAGGTCAAAGTGGTGAAGAACAAGGTCGCGCCTCCCTTCCGCGAGGCTGAATTCGACATCCTGTACGGCACCGGCATTTCCAAGGAAGGCGAGCTGGTGGATATGGCCAGCGAACACAACATCATCGAGAAGCTCGGCGCGTGGTACTCGTACGGCGGCGAGCGAATCGGCCAGGGCCGCGAGAACGCGCGCGACCTGCTCAAGGCAAACCCGAAGCTGGCCGAAGAGATCGAAGCCAAGGTGCGTGAAAAGCTGGCAGCCAAAACAGTCGCGCTGCCCCCGGAAGCGGCCGTCGAGGAGCCCGAGGAAGCGCCCGCGCCGACGTCAAAGAAAAAAGGCTAGCTGATTTAGTTCCAAGGTGCAGGGGTTACCCCTGCCCAGGGAAGTGTGAAACCCACGGAGGGGTTTCACATCGCGATGTGGAAATGCGCGAGTATCGCCGGCCCGTTGTGCGACAGTATCCGCGATAGCGCGAATATCAGCCCGAAGAACGCGCCGAACAGGCCGCCGTTGACGCGAATCCAGTCCAGATGGGTGCGCGTCTTCGACTCAATCTGTATCCGGATCTGGTCGTCCGACAGCCGCGCGAGATTCTCGCGCACCATCAACGTGATCTGCCCGCGACTCGATTCCACCGTCCTGCGCACCATGTTGTCGATCAATCGCTGCGCGAATTGATTCGCGTAACTGTCGGGATCGTGAAGCTGAATTCCGAACTCGTGAATCGCGCTTTCGATCGTATCGCGCAGCTCGGGATCGTTCTGCAGCTCGGGCAGCCGTTTGCGCAAGTTAGCCGCGACCCGCGCGCCGATCGATTGCGCGCCCAGCCGGTTCATCACCGCGTAGATTCGCGTGACCGTCTTCGGCAGCATCCGCTTTAGAACTTTCTCGAGGCGATCGCGTTTCTCGGGCGACTCCAGATAGTCGATCGCATTTGTGAGTATCCGCTCGAGTCCCGCCTGCCCCAGTATGTCGTTCAGCTTCAGCTCCTGCAGATACGTGCCAAGCCGCCCGACGAGATTCATGTCGCTGAGCTTGCGCCCGATCATCTGCGGCGTCAGCCACTCGTTCTCAATAGTCGCGGCGATTCCGTCGATCAGCTTGGCGCGATTGCGCGGCAGCACGCCCGAGTTCGGCAGGTACCATCGCCGCTCGAAGATCATCTTGAGCGCTATATAGTCGCAGAGCCCGCCGATCAACGCCGCCTCCGCCATCGAGACCGCAATCTCCGACGACGTCTTGAAGTGGGTGAACATCAGCGCGGCCAGGCTGACGAGGTAGATGAAGAACGAAAAAGCGAGCGTCAGATCGCCCTTGTGCATGAGAAAAAAATTGGCGAAGGAGAATGGCTCGCGGGTGCGGCTAGGCGCGTTGATACTGATATCCATAGATCCAGTCTGTCCGACGCATCGCGTCGGGCCAACCGGGCAGTGCAGTCCGATCGCTGCTTCTCTGTTACCTCTCCCCCGGGAGAGGACGCGCCTCCGGCACAGGTGAGGGCGCCGGCACTGCGCTCGATGCGCGCGCCCTCACCCGCGCGCGACACAAGTGTCGCCACACGACCTCTCCCGATGGGCGAGGTAAATTCCCGCCGCACTATCCCCAAAAAAGAACCTGAGAGCAAAATGGCGTCCGCGCCATTTTGCGATTAGTACCGGGTGCAGGGGTCACCCCTGCCGCGGGCGCGGGGCGCGGGGCGCGGAGCCCCGCATTCAATTGAGTGATTTACCCTTCCCCAGCTACAATCTGAGCCACATGCGCTGGACTACCGCAAAAATCCGCCAATCGTTTCTCGATTTTTTCGCCGAGCGCGGTCATACGATCGTCCCGTCGGCTTCGCTGATTCCCAGGGGCGACCCCACCCTGCTCTTCGTCAACGCCGGGATGGTGCAATTCAAGGATTATTTCCTTGGCGTGCGCACGCCGCCGCACGTGCGCGTCGCGGACGTGCAAAAATGCCTGCGCATTTCGGGCAAGCACAACGATCTCGAGGCGGTCGGCCGCGACACCTACCATCACACGTTTTTCGAGATGCTCGGCAACTGGTCGTTCGGCGACTACTACAAGGAAGAAGCGATTCGATGGCATTGGGAGCTCATCACCAAGGTCTGGGAAATCGATCCGAAACTCCTTTACGCGACCGTTCACAAGGACGACAAGGAAGCCGAGGACATCTGGCTGAAGCTCGGAGTGCTTCCGCCAGAGCGGATTCTGCAATTCGGCGACAAGGAGAATTTCTGGGAGATGGGCGAGACGGGGCCATGCGGCCCCTGTTCGGAAATCAGCATCGACCGTGGCGAGGCAGCATGTAGTCCCGAGAAAAATCATCCGGGACAGAAGTGTTTCGTGAACGTCGATGGATGCGAGCGATTCATCGAGATGGGCAATCTCGTTTTTATCCAGTACAACCGCGACTCGTCAGGCAAGCTCAATCCGCTGGCGAAGAAGCACGTCGATACGGGTACCGGCCTGGAACGCGTGACGGCTGCGATGCAATCGATCGAGACCGGCAAAATCCTCGGCAACTACGAGATCGATCTGTTCCAGACAATCATCAAGAAAATTGAGATAGTCGCAAAGGAGGTCGGTAACGGCCGCCCATACGGCAAAAACGAGGAAGCCGATGTGTCTTATCGCGCGATCGCGGATCATGCGCGGACCATGACCTTTCTCATCGCGGACGGCATCACGCCCGGCAACAGCGATCGCGAGTATGTCCTGCGGCGGATCATTCGGCGTGCCGCGCGTCACGGGCGTTACCTTGGAATCCACCGTCCGTTTCTCGCGGCGGCGCATGCTGGCGTCGTCGAGGCGATGGGCGACGCGTATCCGGAGATCAAGAAGGCGGCCGCGAAGACTGCCGAAGTGATCACGCAGGAGGAATCGCGCTTTGGCGACACGCTCGATCGCGGGTTGGAGCTGATCGACACCGAACTCGCGCGAATCAAGAAGAGCGGCGGTCACACGCTGCCTGGTGAGCTGGCGTTCAAGCTGTACGACACGTACGGGTTTCCAGTCGATCTGACCGAGGACGTGCTGCGCAATCATTCGATTGACGTCGATGTAGCCGGCTTCAACCGCCTGATGGACGAGCAGAAAGAGCGCGGACGCGCCGCGCGCAAAGATGACGCGGTCGCGGCGGAGATCAGTTTCGGCGCAGGCACGGCGTCGCGATTCGTCGGCTATCACACCTACGAAGGCGAGTCTGAAGTGCTCGCGGCGGGGGGCAAGGACGGCGATCACGTCGCGCTAGTCGTCGCGGAGACGCCATTCTATCCCGAAGGCGGCGGCCAGGTGGGAGACCGCGGCGTGATCGAGACTGCTTCGGGCGCGATTCTGGAAGTGTCAGACACGCGCAAGGCCGAAGGCTCAATCGTTCACGTCGGGCGGATTCTTCGCGGCAACGCCGCCGACTTCGCGCGTGGCGCGCGCGTCATACTCAAGATCGATCGCCTCAGGCGCGACGCTGCCGTGCTGAATCATTCCGCGACGCACATCCTCCACTACGCGCTGCGCGACGTGCTCGGCAATTCCGTGCATCAGGCGGGATCGCTGGTCGATCCCGACAAGCTGCGCTTCGATTTCGCTCATCAAGGTCCCGTCAAAGAGGACGCGCTCTCGACAATCGAGGAAGAAATCAACGCACGCATCCGCGAGAACGCCGAAGCGACCGTCGAGGACATGGCCTACGACGACGCGATCAAGGCGGGCGCGCTCGCATTCTTCGGCGACAAGTATGGCGACCGCGTGCGCGTCGTCAGGATGGGCGATTTTTCGGTCGAGCTATGCGGCGGCACGCACATCTCGCGCACCGGCGACGTCGGCATTTTCAAACTCGAAGCAGAATCGGGAGTCGCGGCAGGCGTGCGGCGAATCGAGGCGGTGACCGGACAAGGCGCGCTCGAAACAATTCGCAAGCGCGAAAAAATTCTCGAGGAGATCGGCACGCAGCTCGGCGCGCGCGACGGCGCCGCAGTCGAGCGCCTGGAAAAGCTGCTCGCGCGCGAAAAAGAGCTGGAGAAAAAGCTGCGCGCGATGGAACAGAAGCTCGCCTCAGGCGCCAGCGCCGCGCCAGACGAAGAAAAAGTCCACGAGGTCGGCGGCGTCAAAGTCGTGACGCGCAGGCTCGACGGCGTCGATCCGCGCACGATGCGCGAGATAGCCGATCGGATGCGTCAAAAGCACGGCTCCGTGGTGGTCGCACTCGGCTCCGATCTCGGCGACGGAAAAGTCGCGCTGCTGGTAGCAGTAACTCCCGACCTGACGTCGAAAATCAAAGCCGGCGACATCATCAAGAATATCGCGCCAATCGTCGGCGGCACCGGCGGCGGCCGCCCCGACCTAGCGCAAGCCGGCGGCCGCGACCCCTCGAAACTCGACGAAGCCCTGGCCAAAGTCGCGACGCTGCTGTCGTAGCTTTCGCAACCACTTTCATACGCCCGTCGAAATGACTACGATTAGCTTCGCCGGTGATTGAACGACTGATGGCCGGCGGGCGACAGACACGAAAGCAGTACCTCAAGAGGCCCCGGCAATTTCCCAGTTAGCGACTGAAGACTCGCTCGAACTCCATTTCGACGATCCGCGTTTGTTTGCCGATTTGCTCGGTCAGCATGACGCGCACGTGCGCACGGTCGAAGCGGCGCTGGGCGTGCGGATTGGCGTGACCGGCACGTCGCTCAGAATTTCTGGCGCGCACGCCGAGCAGGCGCTCGCCGGCAAGGTGATCGGCGAGATCTACGATCTGCTGAAGCACGGCTACCCGATCTATCCGAGCGACGTCGAGTACGCGATTCGAATTATTCGCGGCGACCGCAACGCCGAGCTCAAAGATATTTTTCTCGACACGATCTACGTCTCGGCCAACAAGCGCGTCATCTCGCCCAAGAGCATCAATCAGAAAGTTTATATCGACTCGATTCGCAGTCACGATATCGTTTTCGGTATCGGCCCCGCCGGCACCGGCAAGACCTACCTGGCGATGGCGATGGCGCTCGCCGCTCTAATGAAAAATCAGGTGACGCGGATGGTGCTGTGCCGGCCGGCGGTTGAAGCGGGCGAGAAGCTCGGCTTCCTCCCGGGCGACCTCGCCGAGAAGGTGAATCCGTACCTGCGCCCGCTCTACGACGCGCTGCACGACATGGTGGATTTCGATCGCGCGCGCCGGATGCTCGAGCGCGGGACGATCGAGGTCGCGCCGCTCGCGTTCATGCGCGGCCGCACGCTCAACGACTCGTTCATCATTCTCGACGAAGCGCAGAACACCACCTCCGAGCAAATGAAGATGTTCCTGACGCGGCTCGGCTACAACTCCAAGGCCGTGATCACCGGCGACGTCACGCAAATCGATTTGCCCAGCGGCAAGCTGTCGGGATTGAAAGAAGCGAGCATCGTGCTCGGCAACACTCCCGGGATTTCGTTCGTCAGGTTCAACGATCGCGATGTCGTTCGCCATCGACTGGTGCAATCGATCATCAAGGCGTACGAATCGTTCGTCGACGGACCGGCGCCGACGCCCCCAACCCCAACTGACGGCAACCATCGGGATTGAATCGCGTGGCGGTCGAGTTCCGATGCGCGACGGCGCGCGGACGTGGCTACGCACGCGGTCTGCGCGCCGACGCCGACCGCCTCATGCGCGCGGCGGGCCTTGCCGAGTGCGAGTTGTCGCTCACGCTCACTTCCGATCGCGCGATGCGCCGGCTCAATCGCGACTTTCGCGGAATCGACAGGCCCACCGACGTCCTCTCCTTCTCGCAAATCGAACAAGCTGGCGCCGCGCCGCCCGAACCTCGCAGCGTGAAAAATAGTCCTGGCCTACCGGTCGGCGACGTGGTGATTTCGATCGACACCGCCCTCCGTCAGGCGCGCGAATATCGCGTGAGCCCCGCGTCGCGACTCCGCCGGCTGTTGATTCATGGATTTCTGCATCTGCTCGGCTACGATCACGAACGCTCGGCAACCGACGCGCGGCGGATGTTCGCGCGCGAGCGAACGCTGGCGGCGAAGATCGCCGCACGACACGTCACTCGCCCAAAAGTCGCACTATGAAACGCGAGCCCGCGAAGATTCCCGCGGTCGCGATGCTGACTCATTTCACGCGCGCCTCGACCACCGCTACTGCGCTGGACAACCTCGTTGGAATTCTCAAGGATGGCGTGATTCGCGGCGGCAGCCGGATGATCCGCGGCGCACAGCCGGCGGTCTGCATGTTCGACGTACCGATTCCTGAACTGCGTACCATCCTCGACCGGCGCAATCGCCGCCGCTATGAACCGTTCGGGATCGCCGTCGACAAACGGTATGCTTTTACGATGGGTGCGCGTCCAGTCATCTACTTACCGTGGCATGAGGCGGAAAAACTTCTCGCGCCCGAAGAGAGTTGGCGCGTCGTGTCGCTCGAGATTGCCAAGGACCCGCCCGTGGATTGGAGCTTCGAACGCGAGTGGCGTGTCGCCGGTAGTCTCGCGGTCGAGCCACCGATTGCGGCCGCGCTGGTCGAAACCTGGAAGGACGTGGACGAGATCTTCGATCGCTTCGACGGCCGGCCGCCCTGCGCCGGCGTGATTCCTCTTGCCGAGATGTTTGGCTCCCCCGCCTGACGATGTCGTCGAACAACGCAACCCGCGCGGCGCTCGCCGTAGCCAGCGGCCTCGCGATGGGGCTGGCATTTCCGAAATTCGACCACGGACTGCTGGCGTGGATCGCGTTGGTGCCGCTGTTCTACTTGATCGAAGGCGAAAGCCTGCGGCGCGTTTTCTGGTGGGCCTATCTGCAAGGCTTCGCGTCATATGTCGTGCAGCTCTACTGGATTCCGATTCCGCTGCACGACTTCGCGGACGTGCACATGCGCTACGCGATCTTTCCGATGCTGGCGCTGGCGGGAATCGTCGCGTTCAACACGGCGGTGGCGATTTGGGCGGGTGAATTCGTCGCGCGGCGGACGCGAATCCCAGCCGTGCTCACGATGCCGGTGGCGTGGACGGCGGTCGAATGGATTCGCACCTGGTTCCCGGTCGGTTTCCCGTGGAATCTGCTCGGCTACACGGCGTACCACAATTTGGAATTGATCCAATTTGCCGAATTCACCGGCGTTTACGGCGTTTCCGCGCTGATCGTGTTCTTCAACGCTGTCGTGTACGTCGTGATTTTCCGCCGCGGCGGTCATCGTCTGCAGGCTGTCAGCCTGAGCGCGTTGACCGCGATGATGCTCGCGCTGGTCGCGTTCGGCGCGTGGCGAATCAACAATCTGAAAAACGCGCCGAGCGTGGGAAAGTTCAAGGTCGCGATGGTGCAGGGAAATATCCCGCAATCGCTCAAGTGGGATCCGAAGTTTCTGCCGCAGAGTTACGGAATTTACCAGGAGGAAACTGCGGACGCGGCGAAGCGCGGCGCCGATTTGATCGTCTGGCCCGAGGCGGCAGCGGTGTTCCTGTTCCAGCCTGACGATCAATATCCCGCGGAACTCGCGAGCGACGCTGAGTATCGCACCGCGCTACTGACGCTCGCGAAGACCCAGCGCGCGCCGATACTGTTCGGCGCACCGGCGCTGGCGCGCGCTGACGGGCGCCTTGGATTTTACAATCGCGCGTACCTGGTCTCGGCCAACGGCCAGGGTGAAGTGGATGCGCACTACGACAAGATCGAGCTGGTGCCGTTCGGCGAGTATGTTCCTGCGCGCGCGATTCTCGGCTTCTTCGTCAACCGGATCGTCGAGGGTTTCGGCGATTTGATTCCCGGCAAGGATCAGACGCTGTTCGACCTCAAAGGCGCCAAGCTCGGAATTTTGATCTGCTACGAAAGTATTTTCCCGGACCTTACGCGGCGCGAGGTAGATAAGGGCGCCGACGTGCTCGTGAACATCACCAACGACGCGTGGTACGGCGAGAGTTCGGCGCCATACCAGGTGCTCGCGATGGCGGCGCTGCGCTCGGTCGAGACGAAAGTCCCGATGGTGCGGGTGGCGAATACGGGGTTTAGCGCGCTGATCGAGCCGTCGGGACGAATCACATATCGCACGCCGCTTTTCAAACGCGACAACGAAATCGTGGACGTATCGTGGCGGCCGGTTCGGACGCTCTACACGATGGTCGGCGATCTGTTCGCCGAGATTTGCTTCGTGCTGACGCTGATTGGACTCATCATGGCGTGGCGATGGCCGCAGACTGCGACGCTCGAAGTCGAACCGGTCAAATCACGGCGAGTTCCAGCCAACGGCCGACCCCATTAATCCCCGCGCCGCTTCGTGACATAATACTCGCGTCGCCGGCCGATGCCGGCGTGAGGTGTGACTTCCGATGCTCAGCGACATGAGACAGCAGCTTTCCGAGTTCGACGACCGCGCCGAAAAGCTCGGGAGGCGTCTTTGACGTCCCCGCACTGACCGTCCGCCAGAACCAACTCGTCGAACAATCCGCCAAGCCCGGTTTCTGGGACCGGCAGGAAACCGCGCAGGCCTCGCTCAAGGAGCAGGAACAGATTCGCGCCCAGCTCGCAGGCTACAGGATGCTGCGCGACAAGCTCGACGAGGCGCGCGTGTTCCTGCAGATGGCCGAAGAGGAAGGCGGCGAGGATTCCGAAGCGGCGCGTGAGACC
>NZ_DATDGQ010000411.1:0-7029 GCF_036522015.1 Binatus sp. (SeqCode) | reverse complement strand
CCGGCGAAGCTTCCAGACCTCGCACACCATCTAATGTAGCCGAGTATTTCGGGCGGCTGGCCGACACTTATGGCGACGGCGCGTACTACGGAAATCGTCGCAGCGCTGTGCTCGACGCGCTGGCGGGCGAGATCGCAAATGCGCGAGACCTGCTCGATGCTGGATGCGGCAACGGCGCCTATCTGAAGAAGTTTGTCGAAGCGCGCGACATTCGCACAGTCACTGGTATCGACTTAACGTTCGACATGCTGCAATCTGCGCGCAATCGAGTCGGCGCGAAATGCCGGCTGCTGCGCGCGAACGTGTCGCGGCTGCCGTTCAAGCCGGAATCATTCGACTTCATTTTTGCGAGCCACGTGTTGCAGTTCGTCGCAGATGCCGATCTCGAGGACGTCGTGGCGGAGTTTGCTCGATGCCTCCGTCGCGGCGGAATGCTGGTAGCGACGGGCAGACGGGGCGACAGCGCTCGACAGATGATGAGCGCGATAGTCGGTGCCGAGCGCTGGCGCGAGTACCAGGAGGTAATCTTCCGGCGCGCGCCGCGCCGCGAAGCCGATGCGCGTCCCAAGGACCGCTTCCAGAATGCGTTTGTCAAGGCGGGTCTGCGCGTCGAGGAACGCGCTGCGCCGTTCACCGTCACATGGGCGGACATCGATGAGTGGATCAGAATCAGGTGGATGCCGTTGATACCGGAGGGCGAGCGCGAGCGCGCCGATACGATGCTCGCGGAACTTGCAAAGATGGGAACGTCGCGGAGCTGGGCGCAACACGAACCACTGATCCTGGGCAGGTGGGATAGCTGAGAGTGGGAAGGACCGCCGCGCGATTTCAGAAACCGGAACCGGCTTCGCGTGCGCGAAGCTGTCCGGAAGCCCCCGTTCCTCCCGTCGCTAACGCTCCCGTCGTCAGGATGACAAATTGGGGCTCGCGTTGCTCGCTCTGTCAGGATTAAAAAGACGCGCGCTCGCGATGCTCGCTACCAGGATGACGGATTAGGCATTTGACGAGGGCGGCTTTAACCTAGTAGCTAACGGACAAATGCAACTGGCGGGGAGTTTTGCGCCGATGCCTACGCAGACGAAATACACCGACGTTAAAGGATACGCGACTTACTACTACTACAGCGGCGCTACGACGCTGCCCGACGTGGTGCCGGACTTCTCGCGCGGGCGCAAGATTTTGTTTGTGCATGGCGCGGGATCGAATGGGCACACGTGGCATCGGCAAATCGAGGCGTTCGGCGGCAAGCACAGTCCGATAGCGCTCGACCTGCCGGGGCACGGGCGGTCGGCGGGCGTCGAAGGACTGCGCACGGTTCACGACTACGCGGATTTCGTCGCGGCGTTTCTCGATGCGCTGAAGATCAAGTCGGCGGTGATCCTGGGGCATTCGATGGGCGGGGCGATTGCGATGGACCTTGGGCTGCGCCATGCGGCGCGGGTCGAGGCGCTGATCCTCAGTTGCACGGCGCCGAAGTTCAACCTGACACCGGATCGAATCGAGGCGTTGCGGGCGATCACGATGGGGCGCGCGCCGCAGTCGTTCAACACCGACGGCTATTCGCCGAAGACGGTGAAGGAAAACTTCGACGTCATTCGCGAAGGCTGGATGGAACAAATCAAAACAGATCCGCGCGTGCGCTATACCGATATCCTCGCGTGCTCGGAAGTCGATTTGCGCGAGTCGATCGCGAAGATCGACAAACCGACGCTGGTGCTCGCCGGCGCCGACGACAAGGGCACCACACCGGCCGACGCGGAATTTATTGCGGGCAAGATTCGCGGTGCGGCCGCCAAGATTATTGCGGACGCCGGTCACTTAATTCCGCGCGAGCGTCCCGCCGAGTACAACGCCGCCATCGAACAGTTCGTTTTTTCACTGACGGACTCAAGTAGGAATTCGAGATGAGTTTAAGCCGCAAGACCGCAGTGGCCGGAGTGTTTGAGCATCCGACGCGATTCGCGCCGGACAAAAGTCTGTTCCAGATTATGGCAGAGAGCGTGCGGGGCGCGCTGGACGACGCCGGGCTCACGATCAAGGACGTGAACGGGCTGTGCACGACCGGAATCGGGATGAGCGGGATGGGAATCGTCGGCTTCTGCGATTACCTGAACCTGACGCCGAACTTCGTCGATTCGACTTCGATTGGCGGGTCGTCGTTCGTCGCGCATACCGCGCACGCCGCAGCCGCGATTCACGCGGGGCTGTGCGACGTATGCGTCGTGGTTTACGGATCGACGGCGGCGTCGTCGCGCTTTGCGATCGGCACCGGCGGCGGGGGCGGCGGTGGTGGCGACCCATGCGACCAGTACGAAATTCCGTTCGGGCCGACGACGGTCGGGTCGTACGCGATGGTCGCGCAGCGCCATATGCATGACTACGGGACGACGTCGGAGCAGCTCGCGGAGATTGCAGTCACGATGCGGCTGCATGCGTCGATGAATCCCGCGGCAAAGTACCGCGAGCTCATCACAGTGGAGGACGTGCTCGCGTCGCGAATCATCTCGTCGCCACTGCACCTGCTCGATTGCTGCATCATCAGTGACGGCGGCGGCGCGCTGGTGATCACGTCGGCGGAGCGCGCGCGCGATTTGAAGAAGAAGCCGGTTTATATTCTCGGCACGGGCGAGACCGTGCGGCACGCGGCGCGCGGGCAGCGCGACTTTTTAGAAATTGCGGCAAAGCAGTCGGGGCAGCTCGCGTTTGAGCGCGCCGGGGTCGCGCACAAAGACATCGACATGGCGATGATCTACGACTCGTTCACGATCACCGTGCTGGCGACGCTGGAGAATCTCGGCTTCTGCAAGCGCGGCGAGGGCGGGGCGTTCGTGTCGGGCGGGCGACTGCGCTTCGACGGCGAATTTCCAATCAACACCGACGGCGGCGGTCTGTCGTCGAACCATCCGGGGATGCGCGGGATTTTCTTGGTGATTGAAGCGACCAAACAACTGCGCGGCGAATGTGGACCGCGGCAGGTCAAGGATTGCGAAATCGCGCTCGCGCACGGCACCGGCGGCACGCTCGGCACGCGGCATTCGGGCGCGACGCTTATCTTAAGCAATCAGTAAATCGAGGGCGGACGAAAAATCATGGCCGAACAGACGCAGACGAAGAAATACGCGAAGCCACTACCGCATCTCGATGAAGAGAATCGGCCGTGGTGGGAGGCGCTCCAGCGGCACGAGCTTTACCTCCAGAAATGCGGGAAGTGCGGCGACCTGCGCTATTACCCGCGCGCGCTATGCACCAATTGCATGTCGTCGGATACGCAATGGATCAAGTGCAGCGGGCGGGGCAAGGTTTATACGTTCACGACGACCTATCAGAACCAGGCGCCGGGATTTCGCGAATCGATCCCGTACATTATGGCGTACGTCGAGCTGGACGAGGGCGTGAAAATGCTCACCAACATTATCGACTGCGCGCCGGAACAGGCTAAGATAGGGATGCCTGTCGAGGTCGTATACGAGGACGTCACGCCCGCGGTGACGCTCGCGAAATTTCGCCCGGCGAGGTGAGGGCACATTCCGAGTGAGTACAATCCTTGATCTCCACACGCATAGTGAAGCATCGGAAGACAGCCGCGCACCGGTAGAGGCGTACCTCAACTGGATCAAGCTGCGGGCGGCCGAGCGGCCGGTCGATGGAATCGTGTTGACCGAGCATCGCCAGTTCAATCGCGGCGGCGACTACCGCGCGCTCGAGGACAAGTTCGGCACGCTGGTGCTGCGCGCGTCGGAAGTCGAGACCAACTACGGGCACATGCTGGTGTTCGGGGTGAACGACGACATGGTCAAGCGATTCGATTTTGCCGACGTGCACCTCGACGCGCAGACCTTGATCAATGAAGTGGCGCGGATGGGCGGAATCGTCGTGCCGTGCCATCCCGGGCGGCCGAATATCGGGATGTACGAGCACTATCAGAGCAAGCCGCCGCTGGAGAACGTAGTCGCGGTCGAAAGGCTGAACGGCGGATCGCGCAAGGGTGAGGACGAGCGCAGCGCGGAGCTGATCGCGAAGTACGGTTTCGCGGCGACCGGCGGTTCCGACAGTCATTTGGTGAGTCTGATCGGGCTGTGCGCGACGAAGTTCAGCGCGTACATCAAGACGATCGAAGACCTGGTGCAGGAACTAAAAGCCGGCAATTACGAGCCGGTGGATTTCCGGCCGCGGCGCAAAGCGGTGCCGCATGCGGTCCCGATGGAAACGCCGTAACGAGCGAGATATCACGATGGCAGTCAATTACGATCCGGCGCTGATTAACAAGGTCTTCGAAGTGACCGAGCCTGTCGAGGTCAAGGCTGAGAAGATCACACGGTACTGCGCGGCGCTCGGCGAGACCAATCCGATCTACACGGACGAGGACGCGGCGAAGAAAGGGCCGTACGGCGGGATCGTCGCGCCGCCCTCGTTCGCGGTGACGTTCCGCAACGGGCGGCATTTCTTCGAGAACGTGCCGCGCTTCGGACGCCGCGGCTTCGACGCCGGCAAGGATGTCGAGTTCGTCTCGCCGATCAGGCCGGGTGACAAGGTGACGTTGACCTCGCACGTGAAGGAAATCTTCGAGAAGACGGGACGGACGGGCACGATGGTGTTCGTGGTGATCAGATCGACGCTGAAAAACCAGAAGGACGAAGTGCTGGCCCATATCGACCATCGCTTCATGAACCGCACGTGACCAACTTCGACGAGATCAATATCGGCGACACGCTCGGGCCGCTCGAGCTGTTCGTCAGCAAGGATCAGTGCCGTGCCTACGCCAAGCTGATGGGAATGGGCGAGATCGCCGGACGCTTCACCGACGACGAAGCGGCGAAGAAAGAAGGGCTGCCCGGAATGATCCTGCCGGGCAACATGAGCCTTGGGCTGTTGTCGAAGCTGGTGACGGATTGGATTGGTTCGAGCAACGCGTGGCTGAAGCAGATGAGCACCACTTATCGCGTGCCGGTGCAGCCCGATCATGCGATCACGATTCACGGATTTATCACAAGTAAGAATCCCGCTGATCGCACGGCCGAAATCGACGTGTGGATGGAGAACGAAGAGGCAGAGCGCCTCGTGACGGGGACGGCGACGGTCGAGTTCAGGAAGTAGCGGACAAACGAGGAACTTGACTCTTAGTGAAACCCGCCGTGGGTTTCACGCTTCCTTGGGCAGGGGTGACCTCCTTCGGCTTCGCTCAGGACAGGCTCTGCACCCAGTGAAAAGTACTCATCGCAAAATGGCGAGGACGCCATTTTGCTCTCAGGTTCTTTTTTGGCGGCAGGAATCGAGCTTGAACTAGATCGCGCGGAGTTCGGTTGCGATATCGCCGCGAGTGGCGAGAGTCGCGGGGATGAAACCGCTGGCGGCTCCGATTAGAGCGGCGATCAGAAAGCTGTAGGCGACGATTCGCGGTGACAACGTCAGCGCCATTGCGAGCGGACCGAGAGCGCCCGAGACGTGCGGCAACAGGTCGAAGCCGAGGTAGGCGAGGGCGCATCCGAGCGCGCCTCCGGTCACGCCGACTATCAGTCCCTCGACCAGGATTCGCGCGACGATCGAGTTGCGGGTGAATCCAATCGCGCGCATCACCGCCATTTCGTGACGACGCTCGCGCACCGCCATCGCGGCCGTGTTGGCGGCGACCAGCGCGATCGTGAACATCACGATTGCCGCGAGAAACTTTGCGCCGTTAAGCATCAGGCTCAGGGTACCGCCCTCCTGGCTTTTGATCAGCGCGACTTCGGTTTCGGTGGCCGTCTCGTTGGGCGAGTTGGCGAACATCTCGTCGATGGCGGCGATAACTTCTGGCGATGATTTCGAGCTGTCCACCTTCACCCAGAACAGGTTGGCGGTGCCGGGCCTGCCCAGCAGTTCTTCCATGTAGTCGCGCCGGAAGATGATGCGGGGACCGGCGGCTTCCTCGTTCAGTACGCCGACGATCGTCAGTTGCAGATCCACCGGATACATCGTGCCGCGCAGCATGAACGTCTGGCCGACTTTCCAGCCATAAACCTTCATCAAATTGGTTGCGACCAGGGCGGCGGTGCGCATGCTTTTGAAATCGTGATCGGCTTCCGCGCTGATATCCCAATCGGGAAAGATTTCGCCGATATGGTCGGCATCCACGGCCAGGACGCCGAGCTGTTCGTTCGGATCGCGGTAAGTCGCCATGAAGATGCTGTAGGCGGCGACGGCCTCGACGTGCGGCAGTGCCTCTATTCGGCGGCGGTAAGACTCGGGCAGCATGTAGAAAAGACTGGCCTTGCTGTGAGTGATGAGGCGACGCGAGTTCGCGCGATCGCGCAGAACCTGGTTGAGCAGACCGGGCAGGCTGATCAGCGACGCGAAGATGAAGACCGAGACGGTGATCGACAGCGTAGTAAGAATCGTACGGCGCTTGTTGCGAGTGAGGTTGCGGAGCACGAGGGAGAGATAGTTCATGGGAGAACTTAATCTTAGTGAATCCCGCGGTGGGTTTGCAGAGGGGGTATTACCTCTCCCCTCGGGAGAGGTCGACGCGAGTCCGCGTAGCGTCGGGTGAGGGCGCTGGCATCGAGCTGGATGCGTGCGCCCTCACCTGCGCCGGAGGCGCGTCCTCTCCCGAAGGGAGAGGTATAGGAGACTGAGCTCGCCGGACTTCTACACCAGCAGGGCGCCGCGGAAGGGTTCGTCTCTTGGCGGCGGGAATTGGAGCAGGTTGATAGCCCATTTGCGGGCCTGGCGCAGCGCGTCTTCAGCGCGGCGGAAGATTCTTTCGCGGTACATCACCGACCAGACGTACGCATCGACTGACGGCTCGTCGCCGAGCGTGATGTCGAGCATCCAGTCTTCGAGTTGCGGGCCGCAGATCAGCAGTCGCACGACGCGTCCGTGATCGATCACGATACCGCGTGCCTCGCGCGGGATGCGGAACTCGTCCTTGACGCGCTTGATCACGTTGGCCGGCGCGTGCTGTTCGGTCATCGCGACGTCGGCCCAATCGCCCTGCGGCGGATTGGCCTCGCGCGCGATGCGCAGGTTGTTGTCGGTGAGATCTTCCTTGGC
>NZ_DATDGQ010000410.1:0-5231 GCF_036522015.1 Binatus sp. (SeqCode) | reverse complement strand
GGACAAGCTCGCCTTCGTGCTGCCGGATTCATGGTCGCGCGCGGGACTCGAAAGTGAATTCTCGGAGTTGCTTTCGAAGACGTCCGAACTCTACGCCAAGGCGCTCAAAGCCGGGATTCCAGCCGAGGATGCGCGCTTCGTGCTGCCCAACGCCGCGCCGACGAATTTTCACGTGATGGTGAATTTCGCCGAGATGCTGCATATCTGCGATCTGCGCCTGTGCGTGCGCGCGCAATGGGAAATCCGCCGGATGGTCGCGATGATGCGCGCGGAAATCAAGCACGTGTTGCCGGAAATCGCGGTCTTCCTGCAACCCAAGTGCGGCGAGAATCGCATGGGCTACTGCGACGAGTCGCTCGACGAATGGCAGAAGTGCCCACTGGGCAAGGTGCGTCCGCATAAGTCCAGCCTGTTCGATCTCTACGAGCGCTACGGCACGCGCAAAGCGCAGGCGCTGGGCGAGGCCGAGTATCGCGCGGTCGAGGAAAAAGAGCAGCTGTAGTTCTTCCCCTTTCCCTGTAAGGGAGAGGATCAGGGTGAGGGTCCTTGTACAGCGCGCACTCCTTTTGCGCGCGATTCGAGATTCTGCTCATATCCTCAATCTGTCCGCCAAGTTGTACAGAGCTCTCTTGAGCTGTGAAACCTGAGCCGTGAAAAACGATTTCCCATCGGTATCGATCGACGACGCGATCGCGGCATTCAATCGCGGCGCGTATTTCGAGGCGGCCGAGATGTTCGAAACCGCATCGCACTCGGCCAATGACGATCTGAAAGGTCTCATCGTCGCATTCAATCAAATCGCCGCGGCGCTCCATTTGCGCTTCGAACGCGGCGGACGGCAGGCCTCGATCAACCTGATGTCGCAGGCGATGCTCGCGCTCGACGACATGAAGCCCGCGCGCGCCGGCGTTGACGTTGACCGGCTATGCGTCGAGCTGGCAGCCTACACCGAAGAGGTGCGCGCGACTCCGCGCGACGAGCGCGACGGCCTCAAGCATCGCGCACGGATTTTCCTGGAGCGCCGCCGCGCCCCGAAGATCAACCGCCTCTGACTGCCATGCAAATTACGCACGAGCAAATCTCCGACGGCCTCAAGCGCGCGCTCTATGTCACCAACGAGCGTGTCGAGACGGCGATCTTCCTGGCGCTCGCTCTCGAAAAGCCGCTTTTGATAGAAGGCCCCGCCGGCGCGGGCAAAACCGAAGTCGCCAAGGTGCTCGCCGAAATTCTCCACACCGAGCTCATCCGGCTGCAATGTTACGAAGGACTCGACGAGGCGCGCGCGCTCTACGAATGGAATTATCAGAAACAACTTTTACGCATGCAGGCCGACGAGCAGCAGGGTCTGCGATGGGAGGAGCTGAGCGAACACATTTTCTCGCGCGATTTTTTATTGGAGCGTCCCCTGCTCAGAGCGATTACGTCGCCCAGCCGGGTCGTCCTGCTGATCGACGAGGTCGATAAAGCCGACGAGGAGTTCGAGGCTTTTTTACTGGAGCTGCTTTCCGACTTCCAGGTGAGCGTTCCCGAACTGGGAACGTTGAAGGCTCGCGAGCGGCCCGCCGTGATCCTGACCTCAAATCGCGCGCGCGAACTGTCCGAAGCGCTGCGGCGCCGATGCCTGCACTTGTTCATCGACTTTCCCGGAACCGAGCAGGAGCGAAAAATTATCGAGCTCAAGGTGCCTGAGCTCGACGCCAAGCTGGCGGCCGAGGCGGCGCGTTTTGTCGGCGCGATTCGCAAGCTCGGCCTGCGCAAGCCGCCGTCGATTGCGGAGACGCTCGACTGGGCGCGCGCGCTCGTGCGCCTGG
Source organism: Binatus sp. (SeqCode) (assembly GCF_036522015.1). Classification (GTDB taxonomy): domain Bacteria; phylum Desulfobacterota; class Binatia; order Binatales; family Binataceae; genus Binatus. The sequence continues at coordinate 3,420 of NZ_DATDGQ010000410.1, read as the reverse complement.
GCGTCCGCGAACTCGATACCGACGCGGTGCGCACCGCGCTGGGCGTATTGCTCAAGCACGAAGACGATCGCACCAAGGTCGAATCGAAAGCCTCGACGCTCGCCCCGCGCCGTAAATCCGCAACGTAGTCAGATGGCGCGGCTTCGCGATCAGCTCGTCAATTTTATCGCCGCGTTGCGAGATGCCGGCGTCAGAATCTCTGTCTCAGAATCCATCGATGCGATGAACGCAGTTGCAGCCGTGGGGCTCGAGCGCGCCCGGATGCACGAGGCGCTGGCGGCGGCGTTGATCAAGGACGAAGCCGACCGCGCGACCTTCGACGAAGCGTTCAACCGTTTTTTCGCCGCACCACGGAATAGGCGCGGCGAGCACCCCGATCAACGCGGAGACCAGGTCTCGGCTGCCGCTGGCCGCGGCCGGCCGGGCGAGGACCCGTCACCGCGCGACGATGCGCCGCCGCAGAAGTCCGAGTGGCCGCGCGATGGCGTCGCGAGTGATCGCGATGAGAAATCATCGCCGTCGGAAGAAGCGAAGCCTGCCAGGACGACGATGGCGGCGCATCGCGACGACGCGGAGGGCAAGGACGCCGAGCGCGATTCAGACAAGATGCGCGGCCGCGAGGAGCGCCGCGAGTCGGATTCGCGCGGCGAATCGCCGACGCAGGGTATCGAAGCCGCGCGCGTTGCTCGAATGCGCGGAATCGAGCGGAGGCCCTTCGACAATTTCTCCGACCTTGACTATGACGAGGCGCGCGACGCGCTCGCTCCCCTGATTCGCCGCTTCCGGATTCGGCTCGGACGCCGGCTGCGTCTTGCGAAGACCGGCAGAATCGACTTTCGCCGCACGATTCGCGCGGCGATGCAGCGCGGCGGCGCCTTGATCGACCTCAACTTCCGTGCGCGGCGTCCGCGCCATGTAGATTTGGTGATCCTCGCCGACATCTCCGGCTCGGTCCGCTACGCCGCGCAGTTGATGCTCGAATTGATGGCGGGTGCGCGCGGATGCTTCCGCCGCGTCAGCAGTTTCGTTTACGTCGATCATCTGGCGGAGGCCGACTTCGAGCAGGGCCACCTGGTGATGACGCCGGCGCTCGATCTCCACGCTCGCTCCGACTTCGGCCGCGTTCTCGGTGAGTTGTGGCAGCGCCGAACCGGATTGCTCACGCGCAGCACGATCGTCGTAGTCATGGGCGACGGCCGCAACAATCGTCTACCCGCGCGCGCCGACGTAGTTCGCGAAATTTCGCGCGCGTGCCGCGCCGTAGTGTGGCTGAATCCCGAAGATCCTGCGCGATGGGGCACCGGCGACAGCGCAATCAAACAATACGCGCGCGAAGTGAAGCTGCTCGTGCCGGCGCGGAACCTGCGCGAGCTTCAAGTCGCTCTGGCCACGATCGCTTGAGCTTCGATTAGAAGTCGAACAGCTCGCGCATCTTGGCCAGCAGCCATCGGTGCGGCCCGCCTTTGCCGTCGAGCGAGTCGCCGGATGAGAGTTTTTCCAGCCGGTCGCGATTTCGCGCAGCGATGATATCGCCGATGCTGGCGGCGGCGTCGGGATGTTCCTTGAACAGGCGCGTGAACCCCTCGCGGTCCATCTCGATCACTTCCACGTCGGTGAGCGCGCGCACGTTTGCGTTGCGCGGCTCTCCGGTCATCAGCGCCATCTCGCCGGTGACAACGCCGCGGCCAATCTCGGCAAGATGGCGAAGCTGGCCGTCGGCGGTATGACCGATGACTTCGGCCCTTCCGCTGCGCACGATGAACATCGACTCGCCCGGTTCGCCGATCCTCACCAGCATCTCACCCGCGCCAAACTGGCGCACCGAAACGGTAGGCACCAGCATGCGAAGCTCGTCGTCGCTGAGACCACGCAGCCAATCGACCTGGCGCAGGTCGGTCATCAATTCGCGCTCGAACTGCGCGTCGGCCTTTTCGTCTTCATCGCGGCCGGCGTCACGCACGTGGACGGTGCGGGTCGGGAACGGAATCTCGATCGAATGGCGCCGCAGCGCGTACCAGAGGCTCGACGCGACACGATCGCGCACGCGCTCCTGCGCGCCGTAATCCCCAATCCAGTACTTGATCTGATATTCGATCGCAAAATCGCCATAATTGCCCACCAGGACTTCCGGCGCCGGATTGCGCAACACTTGCGGCACATCATGCAGCAGGGTCAGCACGACTTCGCGCACGTGATTGGGCGGCACGCCGTAGCTGATCCCAACCGCAATCTCGTCGCGCACGTAGCCAGTCCCGTAGTTGTACAGCGTGTCCTTCGCGATCACGGAGTTGGGAATTTCGAGCCGCTCATTGGCGCGCGTCACGATCGTCGTCGCACGCCATGCGATTCCCTTGACCTGCCCGACATGCGTGCCGCTGCGGATCCAGTCGCCGGGCTCGAACGGACGTCCCATCGAGAGCGACAGGCCGCTGAAGATGTTGCCGAGCGTCTCTTGCAACGCGAAGCCGAGGACCGCCGCGAAGACTGTGGTCGTCGTCAGGATCGAAAGCGGCTGCACGCCGAAGTCGGTGTACAGCACCACCATCACGACCACGAACCACAGCACCAGCATCAGCAGGTCTTTGGTGATGGTCGAGAAGTGAGCTTTGCCGCGGCGCGTTATTGCGTCGACGAACTCGAGCACCAGCCGGATCACGCCGAACAGAAAAAGTACGAACGCCGCGACCGCCACCTTCTGGCCGACCAGCTCGTTGGGGACGAAGCGCGAACCGGCGTCGATGAGAGCGCTGCCCGAGAGCAGCAGGAAGGTTGTCGCGGTGACGGCGCGCCTGCGGCGGCGCACGGCAAAGGCGCCCAGCAGGCCGAACAGGACCAGCACGCTTTCGACGACGGTGCGCAAATCGCGCGGCAGCACGTCAATTTGCAGCATCGATTGAAGAGGTGTCGCCACTGTCGTTCAGATCCCCGCGGCCACCGCGATTTCGTCGAGCAGTTTCGCCGCGTCGAAATACTCGGCGGCTATCTCGCGCGCCACGCGTGCATGGCGCGGGTAGTCGGCGTTGATTTGCGCAATCGCGTCCACCGCTTCGTCCGGCGTGTCGAATCCGAGCAGGCCGATGCCGGTGGGAATGAATTTTTCAAACCCGGTCCGCTGCGTGACGACCGGACGGCCGGCCGCCAGGTAGCAGACCGTGCGATCGCTGAACCATCCCGTCCGCGGCCTTACGTAAATGTCCTTCGCCACCGTGAACTCGCCGCGCGAGCTGCTGACGTACTCGCGGTACGTGTCGATGTTGAGCGACATCGGCACTACCGGCGCGATCGTGAATCCACCGGCAATTGCACGATCGTAATCCACCCCGCTACTCAGATTGGTGGACAGCTCGATCGGCTGATTCGAGCGCGCCGCGACCTCGAGCGCCTTGCGAAAATTCAGATGCTTGGACCAGTAGTACGTCT
>NZ_DATDGQ010000409.1:0-3102 GCF_036522015.1 Binatus sp. (SeqCode) | reverse complement strand
GGTTCCCGCCGCAAGCATCGTCGCCCGGCTCGCGCTCCACTCTGCGTGCATTTTTTCGCCGCGGTCTGATACGAGCTTGCTGTCATCGGCCTGCAGCAGCTTGTCCTGCCGCAGCCCCATCTTTTCTTCGACGTTGAGAATCAGCAGCCGCGGATCCCACCAAACGATCTGATGCTCGCCCTTTTGCGCGCGATGTAATCCCGGCGCCACCGATTTCACTTTGCCAGGCGCTTTCACGGGCCGCGTCAGAACGCTGTCGTCGCCGAATTCCGGGCATCCCGCCGGATGCGTCGAGATTGGCGCGCGCCGTTCCGTATTTCCCGGATAGACGACGGGGTTCAGCCGCGCGAGCCAGCCTTCGCTCTCCTCGTCGCCAACCGCAGGCACGACTATCAGATCGCGCGCGCGAGTGGCTGCCACGTACAGCAGGCGGATCGCTTCCTCCTGATCGCGCTGATGCTCTCGCGCCTGGTTTTCCTGCAGCTCGCGCGGCGCGCATCCCGCAAGTTCCATCGCCGCCAGCTTCGACGCGGGCTCGATATATCGCGACGCGTCGGCGCGAGTTTCGTTGCAGGTGATATCGGCGAGGATGACGATTGGAAACTCGAGGCCTTTCGCGCGATGCACCGTCATGATGCGCACGCCCTCGGTCCCTTCCTCGACGATCGGCGTCTCGCTCGCTTCGTCGCGCTCCGCCCGCGCTTCGAGCTCATCGACGAAGGCCCGAAACGACGTGGTCCCGCCGCGCGCTTCGTAGCGCCGCGCCTGGTCCATGATTCGCATGATATTGGCGAGCGCCTGCTCGCCGGTCGGCCAGATCGCGAACCCCGCATGCGCCCGCGTAGTCGCCAGCAGCGTCGCGATCGTCTCGGCTATCGGCCGTCGATTCCGCCCGCGATGCAAATTTTTAATGACGTCGAGCGCGCCCTTCACTTCCTTGAGGCTGTCGGACAAATCGTCGGGCAGTTTGCGAAACGGATGCAGGCTGCCGACGGTCATGCGAAATTCGAGCAGCGCCGCGTCCGACAGCGCGAACACGGGACCGCGCAGCGCAGCGAAAACCATCAGCTCGTCATCGGGCCGTTCGATTGCACCCAGCAGATTTCGTATCGCGATTACTTCTTCGCGCTCGTTGAACGATCCGCCCTTGACCAGCACGTGCGGCAGATGCCGCGCTTCGAGCGCGCGCAAATACGACCGGGTTATGTCGCGACCGTACGAATTCATGCGGCGAAACAGGATGCAGATGTGCCGCGGGCGAATCGGCACCCGCACCTCGGGCGCCTCGCGCTCGGTCACCGTCCATCCGCTTTCATGCACCAGCCATCGCGCATACGCGGCAATCGCCTCGGGAATCGACTGGTCAATTCTGAAATTGACGACGCGGCCGAAATCGCCGTACGGCTCCGGCACGGGCAGCACGACGATCGACGGTTGTGTCCCCGGCTCCGCGCGATACGGCGTCAGCGGCGCGTAGAGCGGCTGCGTGCCCGATTCCTCGCTCATCAGCGGCGCGAAGGCGGCGTTAACCATCGTCTGAATCGCGGGCGTCGCACGAAAGCTGACCGTCAGATGCTCGAGTTGCGCGCCATGCATCAGCAGCAGTTGTTTGACGCCCTGGTAGAGCGAAACGTCGGCGCGCCGAAAACGATAAATAGATTGTTTCGGATCGCCGACGATAAATAATTTGCCCGGAATCGGCTTGACCTTCAGCCAGTTGGTCTCGGCGGGATCAGCCGACGACAGCAGCAGAATGATTTCCGCCTGCAGCGGATCGGTATCCTGAAATTCATCGACAAAAATATGCGTGAAGCGATTCTGTAGCTCGACGCGCACCGCCGGATTGTCGCGAACGAGGTTGCGCGCGACCAGCAGCAGGTCGAGAAAGTCGAGACGTCCTGCACGCCGCTTCAGGTCTTCGTAGATACCGACTACGGGCCACAATTCGTCGCGCAACAAGGGCGCCAGATTTGCTCCAGCGTCGTCGCGAAACTTTTCCAGCCGAGTGCGCAGGTCGGCGCGCCGGTGAAAAACTTCCTCGCGCTCGACCTCGCCAAAACTTCCGCCGTAGCCCTTCCAATCCCAGCGGCGCCCCGTGCAAAGCCCGACCAACACCGACTCGAGCGCGTCGTAGTCGCGGCCGCGCACCGCCTCCAGCCGGGTCGCCTCCGCGACCGGCTTCGCGATCGCGGCGAGGCCCTTCGCCAGCCAGTCGTCATCTTCACCAAGTTCGGCAAGTTTGCCGAGCGCCTCGACCTCCGCGATGATCGCGTCGATTTCCGCGTCGCGCGCGAACGGCGAATGCTGCCACGGCGAGTCGAAGTCGCGCCAGTTCATCAATTCGAGCGCCGCGCGACGCGCGATCGCACGTGGTCCCGTGCGCGACGACAGATCGCGCCGGCGCAGCAGCCGGCGCATTCCCTCGCCCGGGTTGTCCAGGATTTTCTCGAACCATCGCTCGAACGCGGCGTCGAACATTTCGCCCGCAACGTCCTCGGGCGCGACTTCGAACATTGGATCGACGCGCGCTTCCACCGGCCGCTCGCGCAGGAGGTCGGCGCAGAAGGAATGAATCGTTCCGATGCGCGCTTCTTCCAGCTGCTTGAGCGCCAGGTCGAAACGCGCGCGCCCTTCGCTAAACGCATCCGTGCCTTGGCGCGCGCGTTCGATTTCGGCGCGCAAGCGCAGCTTCAGCTCGCCGGCCGCCTTCTCGGTGAACGTCACCGCGACGATCCGCGCCAGCTCGCCGCCCCCCGATCCGATAACCGACACGATTCGATTCACCAGCGCCGTGGTCTTGCCGGTGCCGGCCGCCGCCTCGATTACCAGTGTGACGCCGAGGTCGTCGCGAATCCGATCGCGCACCGCCTGATCGGAGATGATTGCCGGCTTCGCGAGCGTCATGGCATCTCGCGCAGCCGCGTCAGCGACTTGAGCCGCACTTTCGGTTTGATTTTCGAGCGGCGCTCTTCGTACGGGCCGCAAACTCGCTTGTAGTCGCACCAGTCGCATTCGCGATCGTCCGGCGCGGCGGGAAAAAATCCCGCTTCCAGCGCTTCCTTGATGATCGCGACGAAATCACGCGACGCGCGCCGCGCCTCG
>NZ_DATDGQ010000408.1:0-3508 GCF_036522015.1 Binatus sp. (SeqCode) | reverse complement strand
GATGTCGATGCCGACTTCGCGCAGCGCCATGCGCGTGTCGAGTGAGACCAGCGCACCATCGCGCGCATACGGCGCGATGCCCGCTGACGTTATGGCAATTTTGTGGTCGAAGCCGAGCGCGTCGAGTTCGCGGCGCAGGATATGCTCAGCCATCACGCTGCGTGCAGTGTTGGCGGCGCAAATCAACAGGATGGAACGAAAGCGCGGCTCCCGCGGAGCCGCGCTTTCAGGTTTCTTCTCAACCGTCAATAATCTACACGCCCCCGCCCATCACCTCGCCCATGCTCTCTTTCTTGGTGACGCCCTTCGCGAGCTCTTCCTTGAGCTTGGTGCCGAGTTCCGCCGGCTCCCACATCGAGCCCTTCTTCGAAACCTTGGCGCCGGTATGCCATCCGCGCATCAGCCATACGTTGCCCAGGCCGACGCGGAACACTTCGCCGTGAACGTCTTTCGCATCGTCGCTCGCGAGCCACGCGACGAGCGGCGCGACGTGCGCGGGCGTGAACGCGTCCCATTCGCCTTCTTTCTTCGCCATGCCGCCGGCAGTCTGCGGAGTCGCGTCAACTGTCAGGCGGGTGCGCGCGACCGGCGCGATCGCGTTGGCGGTGACGCCGTAACGGCTCATCTCGCGATCGACGATTATCGCCATCGCGGCCACTGCCGCTTTCGCCGAGCCGTAGTTGCTCTGCCCCGCGTTGCCCAGGATGCCCGAGTCGGAGCTGGTGTTGATGAGCCGGCCGTTGAGCACGTTGCCGGCCTTGTGCTGCTCGCGCCAGTAAGCGGCCGCGTGGCGCGCGACGTTGAACGAGCCTTTCAGATGGACGGAGACGACGGCGTCCCAGTCCTCTTCGGTCATGTTGAAAATCATGCGGTCGCGCAGGATGCCGGCGTTGTTCACCACGATATTGAGCTTGCCGAAGTTATCGACCGCGCAATCGACGATCCGCTTGGCGGACTTGAAGTCGGTCACACTCTCGAAGTTGGCGACCGCCTCGCCGCCGGCCGACCGGATTTCTTTGACGACGTCCTCTGCCGGTGAGCGCGACTGCCCTGTCCCGTCGAAGTGTCCACCGAGGTCGTTCACGACCACTTTGGCGCCGTGCTTGGCCAGCAGCAACGCCTCTTCGCGCCCGATGCCGCGGCCGGCGCCGGTGATTACCGCAACTTTGCCTGTCAATAGTGCCATTTCGCTAATTCCTCTTTTGGTTCTCGGTTGGATTTGGATTCGTTGGTTGTTGGGCGATTTCGCCCGGTCCTTCTACGTCGAAATCTTCCTTGGGTTCCATCAGCGACTCGTCGATGTGCGCCGGCAGCTCGTAGATGAGATCGATCGTCATCTTCGTCTTATCCTGATCGCTCGGATAGAGCATGATGCTGCCGGGGCGTCCATTGTAGTGGAAATCGCACGACCAGGTCCTGCGCGCGGGCATGATGAGCGACGAGGTGATGTGATAGTCGTTCTTCTTCAGCTCGTCCTTGTAGTAGGCCACCATCTGGGGCATCGTCGCGTCCGAGCTGAACATAATTTCACGCATCGCGCCCTTGGGCTTGCGGATGTGGTCTACCTGGGCGCCGGGGTAGATGGGCATCGCAGGGAACAGATCCTTGGGTAATTCCTTGCTGGGCTCGTCGGTCGGGGCTTTCGCGATCGGCTCAGGCGGCGGACCCACGGGTGCGGGTGCCGGGGGCGCCTTGCAAGCCGCGAGCATGAGCACGAACGATGCCGCAGCTATGAAGATAGCGGCCCTGTTCACCGTCTGATTAGGTAGTGGGTCCAGATTTCTCAAAAGCGTCAATCGCCCAAAAAAACAAAGACCGCATCGCGGTCAACCTGCGGCATGCTGTGGCAAGCTTCTGGATAGACGTGAGGGGCCAAGAAGTCAAGGCGACAAGAGCCACGCGTGGTGCCGCCAGCGACCAGATTGAGGTAGTCGCCAGCATGACAACGGCGTAGATATTAAATGAGACGACCCTCGATACTCGAGCGTGATGGCTGGGTTGCACGAAGTGGCAAAGCGCGGGAAGCCGCCAAATGCCATTCGGAATCGCCGATGAAGCGAGTTGTAATCTTTGCCTTCGGGCGGCGACTCTTGACAAATACATTCTATTGTTGCATTCAGACTTTCCGCGCCATCTCGGACAACTTTGACCGGCTGGTGGGAGCTCAATCTTGTAAAATTGGGCTAACGACCGGTTCAGGGAACCGCAGAGGCATTTTGGGGCAGTTATCGCAACGGTTCGGGCGGGGCCAGACTTTCGCCGCTCAATCTATTTCAATCTCGAGAGGATGAGAGATGCAAAGCAACTTCGGTATTTTGGGCATGATCCAGCAGGGCTACTACGCCACGTATCCCCTGCTCTTCATTTCGGTCGTATGCCTCGCGATCATTTTTGAGCGCGTGTGGGCGCTGTGGGGCGTCGGACCCCGCACGGCCAAGCTGGCGGACTCGCTGATCCCGCAATTGCGGACCGGTAAGTTCAACGAAGCGTTGCAAGGGACGCAGGGTCGCGCGACGGCGGCCGAGCGAATCTTTCACACGCTCATTTCGGGTGCGCAGACGATGGACCGCGATCATCTGCTCGAGCTCGACGACGAGCGGCGCTACCAGGAAGGGCTCGAATTCAAGCGCTACCTCTGGGTGCTCGCGACGGCGGGCGCGTCGGCGCCGTTCATCGGGCTGTTCGGCACGGTCGTTGGTATTCTCGTGGCGTTCCAGTCGATGGCAATCATGGGCACCGGCGGTTTCTCGGTCGTCGCGGCCGGTATTTCGGAAGCGTTGATTTCCACCGCGCTTGGACTCGCGGTCGCGATCGTCGCGGTTATTTTCTACAACTATTTCTCAGTCAAGGTTGAGAACATCAGCGCGATCCAGCACATCAACGACGACCGCCTGATCGACGCCGCACTCCAAGGGAGACAAGCGCGTGGCAATTAGCGGACCACATGGCGGCGAAGGTGGCGGCGTATTCGCCGACATCAATATCACGCCATTGACCGATATTTTCCTGGTTCTGCTGATTATCTTCATGGTGACGACTTCCGTCACTATCGAGTCCGCTGCACACGTCGATTTGCCCAACGCGACCAACACCGCGCCCGAGAACAAGGGCGTCATCGTCACGTACACGGCGCAGCACGAGCTGTTCGTGAACTCGAAAGACGTTCCTGAGCGCGAACTCGAATCGAGCCTGCGCGACGCGCTGGCCAAGGTGGACCAGAAGATCGTGGTGTTCCAGGGCGATCGCAAAGTACTGCTCGGCGACATGGTGCGGATCCTTGGTATCGCCAAGAAAGCCGGCGCCGAGCAAATTGCCATCGCAGCCAAACGGGTTACCGGTGCGCAACTAGAAAACAACCCCTCAGGTGGTGGGAACTGATCGCTGCCCGTAGAGGTATTTGCGCATGAAAAAGAAAATGAGCAGTAACAAGGGCGGCGGGGTGTTCGCCGACATCAACATCACCCCGCTGACCGACATCTTTCTCGTCCTGCTGATCATCTTCATGGTC
>NZ_DATDGQ010000407.1:0-1667 GCF_036522015.1 Binatus sp. (SeqCode) | reverse complement strand
GCTGCCGCGCGCGCCTCCTGGTAGTCGACGCCTTCGAGCACGACCACCTGGCCGTAGCTGCGCGTCGCGTCGATCTTGGCAATCGCGGCCGTCGTCGGCATCACTATCGTCGCGCTCACGGACGCGCGAGTGGCGGCGTAGGCGAGCGCTGGCCCATGATTACCGGCGCTCGCCGCGACGACCCCGCGCGACTTTTGCTCGTCGGTGAGCGTGGCGAGCCGGTTGTAGGCGCCGCGGATTTTGAAGGAGCCGGTCTTCTGCAGATTTTCGGGCTTGATGAACACGTGCGCGTCGAGAATTCGGTCGAGCGTCGTGCTGCGAATCAGTGGAGTTGGCTTGATGATGCCCGCGAGACGGCGGCGCGCGTCGTCGATTTGTTGGGGAAGCAACGAACGGGCGGATTGCATCGGACTGACTAGCGATGAGCAGGCGGAGTGAATTGGCGCGGTACTGCAGGACCGAATGACTCGCCGTCGAAGTCGATCTGCGTGCACGCACCGGTCTTGTAGTCGAGATCGAGCAGGACGTTGCGAATCGCGCGGCGTTTGACCGACGCGATCAGGCCGGCGACCGCTTGATGATCGTCAGTCAAAATGGCGGCGACTTCGGCGGCGTCGAGATTGCTGATCCGGCAGAACTCGCTAGCTTTGTCTTCGTTCGAAAACGCCAGCACTCCAGCCCAAGTCGCGCCTTTTTCCTGGAAGACGATCAGCGCGCCCGCGGAATCGAGGAGCAGATGCAACTCTTTGGGGACCGAGGAACTCACGCGCCTTCGACCGTGAGCTTGCCCGTGCGAATTGCCGCCGCGCGCTCACGGACGAGCGCCGGATAGGTGTAGTAGTGGTCGCCGCGCAGGTGCAGGAACGAATCGATGTCAACGTCATCGAGCTCCAGCTCGGCGATCGCACGCTCGGCAGATTTGCGGTCGGGAGATTTGATGATCGAATCGTAGAGCGCGCGGCCTTGTGCGGACTGGAAGTCCTCGCGCGGCGGCAGGCCGTCGTCGCCGAGTTTGCCGGCGTGAAAGTTGTCGAGGATGAAGCGCAACGCCTTCAGCTCGTGGCGCAGGATGTCGATTGGTTTCAGCGAATCGCGTGGCATACTCGCGATCCTATCGCCGCGAGTTGTCTTGATTCAATCAGTCGCCCTTGATCAAACGATGGATCGCGCTCAGGTGGCGCTGCGAGTCGCGCTTGCGGCCCGCCGCCTCGTACATCTCGGCGGCGTTGCGATGCGCCTCGACGTTGGCGGGATCGCATTCGAGCGTCCGCTGAAAACTCAGCAGCGCGTTCTGATACTCTTCTTTTTTTCGATAGAGCAGGCCAAGCTTCAGATGCACCTCGGCGCTGGCGGGAACGATCGCGGCCGCGCCGAGCAGATGGCGCAGCGCGCCGGCCAAATCGCCCTCGCGCTCGAGCAGAGTGGCCAGGCGCAGGTGCGCCTCGAAGTTGCCGGGCTCGCGGCCGATCAGTTCGCTGTAGATGGTGAGCGCCTTAAGCGGATCCTCGTCGGCAACCCGCCGCGCCTCTTCGAAACGCTCGCGCACGCGCGCGGGCCCAAAGCTTTCTTCGACCTTGCCGGGATGATAGCTCCGTTCGAAGTCGAAGATCAGCTGCCCGGTCTCCGCTTCGATGAGCGACGGTCCGTCGCGCACTACGATACGGCCT
>NZ_DATDGQ010000406.1:0-26103 GCF_036522015.1 Binatus sp. (SeqCode) | reverse complement strand
GGCGGAGCGCACACCAAGTTCTTCACCGGTGGCGCATATACGACTGACTTCCTTGGCTGGCTGGTTCGCGACGAACAACGAATCACGCTCGAAGAGGCGCATTATCGCCTCTCCGCGCTGCCCGCGCACGCGGCCGGCTTTCGCGACCGCGGCGTTCTGCGCGAAGGGCTGGCGGCGGATGTCGTCGTTTACGACCTCGCTCGCCTCGGCGTCGAGCCGGATTGGGTCGGCGATATTGCCCACGACTTTCCCGGCGGCGAATGGCGTCGCGTGCAGCACGCGCGCGGCTATCGCGCGATCGTCGTCAACGGCGAGATGACCTGGGACGACGGTCGATGCACCGGCGCGACGCCCGGCAAGCTGCTGCGCGGCGGCCGTGGTTAATCGCGCCGATGGCAGTTCAAATCTACAGCATGACCTCAGTGTCCGATGCAGTCGCGACGGCCGACGCCGGCGCCGATCTGATCGGCCTGGTCATTGCCGAGCCTGGCGTTGTCGCCGAAGCGATCGGGGCCGACGCGGCGCGCGAAATCCTTGGGGCGATTCACCCGCGCTCGCGCGGTGTGGCGTTGTCGCTGTCCGACGATCGCGACGAGATTTGCGCGATGGTCGACGCCGTGCGCCCAGACGTCCTGCACGTCGTCGCGCGTGAGATCGAGCCTGAAGATTGCGCGTGGATGCGCAAGCGCATCGCGCCCGTGATGCTGCTGCGCGCGATAGCGGTACGCGCCGGGGAGACCCTCACCGAGGCTGACGCGCATCAGGACTGTGTCGATTACCTGATGCTGGACTCGGGCGCCAAGGGTGCGTCGTTCGCCGGCGCAACCGGCGAGACTCATGACTGGTCGGTGAGCCGCACGGTAGTCGAGCGGTCGCGAATTCCGGTAATCCTGGCGGGCGGCCTCTCGCCCGACAACGTTGCCGATGCGATCGCCACGGTCAAGCCGTGGGGTGTCGATTCGTTCACGCACACCGACGTTCCCGGGATTCGAGGAAAAAAAGATCCGGCGCGCGTGCGAGCATTCATCGCAGCCGCCAGACGCGCATTCGCGGAAAATTTGAAATCCTGAAAGCCTAAATTCCCAAGCGCTTCATCAGGCGCCACAGCGTCGCACGGTCGATACCGAGATTGCGCGCAGCCTCAGCGCGATTCCCGCGGGCGGCCTCGATCGCCGCGTCGATCCGCCCCGCCACTACCTTGTCGATCGATTCCTGCAACGTGCCGGTCATCGCTGCTCGCGGGCCTGCTCCACTTTGCTCGAGCAGCAGATCTTCGGGTGCAATAGTTTCGCCACGCGCGAGCACGGCCCCGCGCTCGATCGCGTTTTCCAACTCGCGCACGTTGCCGGGCCATCGATGCGCGAGAATCGCCTCCTCCGCTTCCGAGGTAAGCGCCAGCTTGCGTCCGGTCTCGGCTGTCTGACGCGCAAGAAAGTGGCGCGCCAACGGCATGATGTCTTCGCGACGTTCCCGCAGCGGCGCGAGTTGAATCGGAATCACGTTGAGACGGAAAAACAGATCCTCGCGAAAACGCCCCGCCGCGATCTCGTCGCGGATCGGTCGGTTGGTCGCCGCAACGATTCGCACATCCACTTTACGCGGCTCTGATCCCCCTACTCGCAACACCTCGCCTTCCTGAACGGCGCGCAGCAGCTTGGCCTGGAACTCGAGTCCGACCTCGCCGATCTCGTCGAGAAAGAGCGTGCCGCCCGAAGCCCGCTCGAAGCATCCCGCACGCACCGCGAGCGCCCCCGTGAACGCTCCCTTCTCATGCCCGAACAGTTCGCTCTCGAGCACGCCCTCCGCGAACGCCTTGCAGTTCACCGCCACGATCGGATTGCCGACGCGCTGGCTCCAGTAGTGCAGCAAGCGTGCGACTAGTTCCTTTCCGGTTCCGCTCTCGCCCTGTATCAGCACCGCGGCGCGGCTCGCCGCCACTCGCCGGACCAAGTCCAGCACTTCGCGCGAGCGCGCGCTTTCCGCGATTATCGTATCCGGCGAATAGCGAATCCCGATCTCCTGGCGCAGATACCGATTCTCGCGCTCAAGCCGGGTCATCTCGAGCGCTCGCGCTATCGTCGCTCGCAGTTCGTCGTTGTCAAACGGCTTGGTCACGTAATCGAAGGCGCCTTCGCGCATCGCGGCCACCGCGGACGAAACGCTGCCGTAGGCGGTAATCAGAATCACCGGTAGCTCGGGGCGCCGGCGTCGGATCTCGCGCAACAATTCCATCCCGTCCATCTCTTCCATCTTCCAGTCAGTCACGACGGCGTCAGCCCCGCGCTGCTCGACGGCTGTCAGAGCCGACGCGCCGCTGCGATGCGTTTCGCACTCGTAGCCGGCGTGCGCGAGCGCCGTGGCGATCACCTCCGCCACCCGCTCCTGGTCGTCGACGATCAGGATGCGCGGTTTCATGCCGCCGCCGTTGTGGCGCTGCCCGTGGCCGGCAGGATTACTGAGAATCGGGCGCCGCCGGAAATACTTTGTCCAACCCGGATACTCCCGCCATGGGCTTCGACGATCTGTCGCGCGATCGCGAGTCCCAGTCCGATTCCGGCGGCTCGCGTAGTGAAGAACGGTTCGAAGACGCGGCCGCGGAGCTCGGCTGGGACACCCGGCCCCGAATCTGCAACCGCCAGTTCGATTTGGCCGTCGCCCGCAAACACCTCGAGCTTGATCTCGCCGCCCGTCGCTACTGCCTCGACCGCGTTGTCAACCAATCCGACCAGCACCTGCGTCATCAGATCGGGATCGACGTTAACGTCGATCACATCGAGCTCGCGATTTGCCGGACGCTCCACTCGCACCTGCTTGGCCGACACTTCTTCGCCCGTCGCATTCACAACCCGCGCAAATAGTTCCGCAATCGGCATTCTCACGGGAGAAATATGTGCCGGACGGGCGAAAGCCAACAGCGCGTTGATGAGATTGCCGAGCCGATCCGCTTCCTGGGTGATAAAAGTGCAGGCCCGGCGCGCGTCGAGGTCGTTGGCCGGCACCGTATCGCGCAAATTTTGCGCGGCCGATCGAATCACCGCGAGCGGATTTCGCACCTCGTGCGCGATCGCGGCTGCGAGCTGCCCGAGCGCCGCGAGCTTTTCGTGCTGAATCAATTTCGCGCGCGATTCGCTGATCGTTTCCATCTGCGATCGGATCAGTTGTGACGCGTGCGCTTCGCGGCGCCGGCCCTCGATCGCGTCGCCCAACAAATATCCCAGCAGCGCGAACGAGCCGCCGAACCATGCCGCCGCGAACATCATCGCGTCGTGGCCGTTGATCGCGAAGCTGGTGCCGAGCCACTTGAACGCCAGTGTGTCTGCGATACCGGTCAGCGCGCCGAGCGCGGCGCACACCCATCGTAGGCGTCCGTCGCGGCTCGACTCGTCGTTTTCCATGTCCGTTTATCTCTGTTTCCTAGCTACCGCGCGCTTGCATTTCAATCGACGTTGCAAGAATCGTGGCGCTGCCAGTTTCTCACTCTTAGCGGCGCTCTCCCAAGCTCGAACCTTTGCGAACACGCAACGCCGTTGAGATTTGCAACGGTCGTCGCGCCGCGCGTCGGTGCGATCACCGCGGCATTCCGCGCGACTTCAATTTCATCCACGCTGGCACGCGGCTTGACTATCGTTCGGCAATCGCATCAAGGAGAACACCAATGAATCGCAAACAACTCGCACTTTCGGCCGTCCTGATCGCTTTCGTCGCGCAGGAGGCCTACGCCATTTATCTTTACGGCTATCTCGGCTTCTTCCGCATGATGTTCGCGAACTTCGCCACTATCACAGCGATGATCGATCTCGTCATCGCGTTGACGCTCGTCATAGTCTGGATGAGCGACGACGCCGAGCAGCGCAAAGTTTCCGCCCTGCCCTATCTCGTGATCACTATCGCGCTCGGCAGTGTCGGTCCGCTGCTCTACCTGATTCGACGCCTCGGCGATCGCACCGAGCACGACGCGTCGCTCGCGCCGCATGAAGTCCGCAATTAGCTGCGTGCGAGCAGCGCGGCGGCTTCCTTTTCGACGCGTGTGCCCTTGAAAAAATTCGGGTTGGCCTCGCCCCAGAAGCGCACCGGGTTGACGAACATGAAATCGCGGAAGTCGTCGTGCGTGATCAGTTCGTCCTCGACCAGTTCGTAGGCTTCCGGCACAACGTCCTTCATATCCGGCACGTCAAAATGACCGATGTCCGAGCCGAACAGCACGTTCAGCTTCGCGCCGTATGGATTGGCCTTGCGGTTGAACGCGTACGCGTTGATTGGGTCGTCGGCTTCGCATCCGAAATAGAAGTTATCGACAAACAATTCGCGGATGTCTTCGGCGCGCTTGATCTTGCACGCGGCGAAATCGTCGAGCTCGCGAATCCCGCCAGTCGCGCCGCTTTGGTCGCGCTCGAGAATCGTCGCGACGCCGCCGCTCTTCCCGGAAATCTTGCCCTCGACCCACTTCCCGCCGTACTCGCCAATCAACTGAGTCAGCATCTCGCGATCCAGGTTGGCCGGATTCGTATCCTCGAGCGCCTCTCGATTGCGCTTCTTCCAGTGACCGATCAGATCGCAGTAAAGCGCGCAGGCCCATCCAACGCCGCCCTCGAGGAATCCCATCTTCAGTTGCGGAAAGCGGCGCGTGACGCCGCCTAAGAAAATCGCCTTGCAGACGGCCTCGCTCGCGGCGGCGAAATGCCCGATGTGGTTGTAAACGAAATTCGTCGGCGAGTTGCGCAGTCCAACACCGCGGGAACCCGAATGGAAGGTCGGCGAGATTCCCAGTTCGACGCACTTCGCCCACACCGGATCGTAGTTGTACTCGCTGTCGAGCCCGAGCATGTCGAACCACATCGCGAATCGCGCGGCGTCCGGCTTCTTCGCCGCCACCGCAGGAATCTGGCGCCGCACCATGCTCGCCATCATCACGACCTTCAGCCCGAGTTCCTTGACGACGTACTCGAGCTCCGCGCAGGCCTCCTCCGGCGTGTGCATCGGAATTACCGCGGCGGGCGTCATGCGATCGGAAAACTCGCCGAAAAATTCCGCGATGAAGCGGTTGAACGCGCGGCAGGTCGCGCGGCGCGTTTCGTCATCCGGATGAAACGGAATGCCGAGCCCGGCGGTTGGATAGAGCACGGTGAAATCCATTCCGAATTCGTCGAGCCGTTCGTAGAGCAGCCGCGGCAAGATCTCGGTCGCGCGATCGCGCGTGTTTTTGGTCGGCAGCGCCCAGAATGCTTCCTGCGCGCGCCGCGTGTGCTTGCGGTCATCCTCCGAGGAGGTCAGTTGCTTCGACACCCGTCCGTTGAACGCGCGAAATCCCTCGACCGCGCGGCTGCCGCCGAATTTTTCCAGCTGCTCGACGATGATCGGCCCGAACTCCAGCCAATGCCCGTCGGCATCGATCACAGGATGCTTGAGACTCGCGCGAATCCGTTGCGCCTCTGAGATGCTCCCGCTGGCCATGGTTTCGCCTCCAATTTATTTCCGAAGCTTAGTATCGAAGCCGTGCAGTTTCCAAACTGCACCAGCGTCGTCGGATAGGGTCCTAATTTTGAATTTGCGTTGTACCCCCCGATGGCCGCGGGCGTGACAGATCGGCTATGGTCGGTCGAAGAATTGATCGGAGAAGCTGCTGTATGCCGTCAGAGCGAATAAAGAGTCTCCGCAAACTCGGCGTCGCCCTTGGTCCTTGGGCAATCATGGCGTTTTGGTTTGGACTGCTGGCGGGCGGGGCTCAGACGAAATGGGTGCGCGTAGGCTTTACGATTGCCGCATCATTTTGTTCCCTTGCGGTCGTAGCGCGAATCGTCAATTGGTACTGGCATGAACTTCTCGGCTGGCTCTGGAATCGGTTTGCCACAGAAAAATCAAATTAGGACACTACCCACGCCCGCGACGGCCGCTGGCGCAACGGATCGGATACGGTCTGTCGAGGAATGCTTGCGGAGGCTCTAGAAGGATCGGATGAACATTCTTGCGCGGGTTTGGTAGGGAGAATGCCCATACAGGCATGAAGCCCCGCCACGCAGGCGCGATCGCGCTTATGCTGCTTACTGGATGCGGCACCGGACTGCCCGTCATAGCGCCTGAACTGCCTGAATGGAAGATCATGCAACCGCCGCAGATAGAGGGCCGACCGCATCCAACCCCCGATGAAACCGCGCCACGCTCTAAATGGATTGTCGCTCCTGCGGACACGCACAACTATCCGACTCAGAACAGGTGCGAACAGGCGCTCGAATACTTGCGGGAAAGAGCGCGTCAATATCCTGCAGGCTTTCCGCAGCTCGCTAAGCTTTCCGCGCCGTATTCTAACCTTTACGACAAGTCGCGCTGCGTTTCGATAGATGATCCGAACCTCAAATCAAATTAGGACACTACCGCCTTTTTCTACAATCGGGGGTGATACCGATGCTCATATCCGGCATAGCCATGGTAATGGCGGGATTTCTCGTTGCGTCCTATTTGTTGGCCTTTTCCGACAGAAATGCTGCGAGCGCCCTGTCTCTCTTCGGGCTCACGATTATTGCTGGCGTCGCGATTCCCAATATTCCTCGCATCACCCATATGGGAGCTGAAGAAGGAAAATCCTCTATCAGCCTCGACATGCAGCAAGCCATTGCTGAAGTTAAAAGCGATGCCGCCGAAGTTAAACTCGACAAAAACGAAATCCTAGAGATCAAAGCGCAGCTGCACGAGGATGCAGAGATCGTCAAGGAAATGAACGCTATACGGGTCCCTCTTAACTCCATTCCGAAGAACAAAGGGCAAGATGCCAAGGCGCGAGCGGTCCCGCAAAATGCGCTGCCACCAAATTAGGGCACTACCTGGCGTCGGCGCCCTCTAGGATCGCACGCGTCGAACGTCTACAATCCATCACTTTCCAGTTTGCGCCGACGTCCTTTTTGCCCGGAACGATTTTCCCGGGAGGGTAAATTGATCCCGATTCGCTACAACTTGCGCAGCCTGATGGTTCGACGCGCGACCGCGGCGATGACGGCCTCGGTCGTCGCGCTGGTCGTGATGTTGCTGTTCATCCTGTCGGGATTTGTTGCCGGGCTGCGCGCGACCGTGATGCAAAACGCGCTGCCCGACAACTGGATCGTGCTCAGCCGCGGCACCACCGAGGAGGGCAACAGCTTCATCTCGCACGAGCAGTACGAGATCGTCAAAAGCCGCCCGCAGATTGCGACGACTGCCGACGGCCAGGCGCTGATCTCGCCGGAAATGATCACCGGCTTCAATGCGAAACCCGAGGCGCCGCCTTCCCAATCGCTATTCACGATGCTGCGCGGCGTCTATCCAATCGCCTATGAGGTGCATCGCGGCATGCGCCTGGAGAGCGGTCGCTGGCCGGCGCGCGGCGCATCCGAGATGGTGGTCGGCCGCAAGCTCGCTGCGCGGTTCCCCAACCTCGCGGTCGGCAGCGATTTCAAATTCGGGCCGAGCACTTTCAAAATCGTCGGCATCTTTTCCGATCAGGACAGCGCGCGCGAGTCTGAAGTGCTGACCGATCTCGGCATCCTGACCCAGGACATTCACTTCGCCAACGGCTTCGCGGTGCTGCACGTCGTGCTCAAGCCCGGCACGCATGACGACTTCGCCAAATCGCTGACAACCGATTCGCGGGTCAAGCTGGATACGATGTCGGAGCAGGATTTTTACGCGAAGCAGACCGGCTTCGTCGATCAGTTGCGCGCGCTCGGCCTGATCGTCGCGCTGATTCTCGCCGTAGGCTCGGTGTTCGGCGCGATGAACACGATGTATTCGGCGGTCGCGCGCCGCACCAGCGAAATCGGCGTGCTGCGAGTGCTCGGTTTCAGCCGCATCAACGTGCTCGCGAGTTTCGTAATCGAGAGCATCGTGCTCGCGCTGGCCGGCGGCATTCTCGGTGAGATTCTCGGGGTACTGGTCGCGTATTCGACGGGGCTTAACAGCCAGCTGATGAACGTCGGCGAATTCATCTTCAGATTTCGGCTGACGCTGGGCGCGTTCGTGTCGGGACTGGTCGCCGCAATCTTAATCGGCGCGCTCGGCGGATTTCTGCCGGCGTGGCGCGCCTCGCGCATTCGCGTGGTCGAATCGCTGCGCTCGGTCTGAACAGGAGCAATCATGTTCAACTGGATTAAATTGATCGAACGCAACATGCGGCGAAATCTGCGGCGCACGATTCTGACTATTCTCACCATCGCGCTCGCCACCTTCATCTACACGGTGCTGGTCTCGGTGCCGGCCTCGATGGATCGCGTGGTTAAGGACGCGTCGGGAACGCTCCGCCTCATCATCAACAACAAGACCGCGCCGTGGGAGGATTTGCCCGCGCGCTACTGCGACGATATCAACAAAATGCCCGGCGTCGCCGCGTGCGTCGCGATCACGGGATGGCCGGCGACGTGGCGCGACGTCAGCGACCCGGTCTTCGCGGTCGGGGCCGGCCCCGAGATAGGCGACGTGTTCCCTGACTACGCGTTGACTGCCGAGCAGCGCGCGGCAACCTTCGGAGAAAAGCGCTCCGCCGTCGTCGGTGAAATCCTGATGCGTAAACACGGGTGGAAAGTGGGCGACACGATCACGCTCCGCAGCACCGACGCCGATCACATGGAGATGACCTTCCTCATCACGGGAACCATGAGGTCCAAGCGCTATCCCAATACCTTTCTAATGCGCCGCGACTACATGATGGCAGCGCGCAAGGCGCACGGCATGCGCGATGAAGACTACGCGTGGAACATAATAGTGCGCGCCAACAGCAACGACGCGATGGCCACGCTCGCCAAGCAGATCGACGAGCACTTCGCCAATTCCGACGCCGAAACGCGCACCATGACCGAAAGCGACGCACTGTCGTCAGGCCTATCCGCGATCGGCAACATCAGGGCGATAGTCTTCGCTCTATGCCTGGTAGTGCTGCTGACCGTCCTACTGATAGCAGCTAACTCCACGGTCATGATGGTGCGCGAACAAATTAGCGACGTAGCCGTGATGCGAGCGTTAGGCTTTAGCCGCGGCGCAGTAGGAGTGCTGCTATTCGGCGAATGCGGCACGATAGGTCTCTTAGGTGGACTCATAGGAGCCGGCAGTGCCCTATGGATGTTCTCTGGCGGTATCACGCTAGGCGCAGCACTAAGTGGCAACGGGGCCCTATGGGTAACTCCCGCGCAAACCCTGAATGCGCTAATAGCGGCCTTGGCAGTAAGTCTGATAAGCGGGATAGTCCCAATCCTGGAAGCAGTAAGACTCCGGCCAGCGCTGGCCTTCCGCAAAGTAGTCTAGGTCAGCACCTCGAGCGTTGCCACGCTCGGGCAGTGGTTTCGGAGTTCCGATGCATACCTTGGCCGCCAGATTGACCCTCATCGCTTTCTTAGCCGTCCTCAGTATCGGGTTGACAATCCTCGGCATGGGTGGGATCGCGCCTATCTTCACTCATCCTCCGCTAATGACGCTGGCAGTAGTGGTTTGCCTGCTGCTCGTCGCATCGACGTTCACTTCTGGAAATTTGAGTTCAGGTGAGCGCGAAGATCGCGGCAACCGATGGGTCCTGGCTGTCTTCGGGGTGCTGCAGTTGATGGTCGCCTATCTGCCCGCCTACACGGATCGGATAAATTTCTGGACCCTCGACGGTGATACAGTTCGATGGATTGGCGTGGTCCTCTTCGCCGTCGGCGGCGTGCTGAGGATGTGGCCAGTGTTTGTGCTCGGCCGCCGGTTCAGTGGGCTAGTCGCGATCCAACACGACCACACTCTAGTCACGAGGGGCATCTACGGCGTCATCCGCAATCCGAGTTATCTCGGATTCATCATCAACACCCTGGGATGGGCGCTGGCATTTCGTTCAGGCGTCGGCGTGGTTCTCGCCGCCTTCCTTATACCCCCGATAGTGGCGCGCATCCGCGCGGAAGAAGCAATGTTACGCACACAATTCGGCGCAGAATTCGACACCTACAGCGCCTACACCTATCGTTTGATTCCCGGCCTCTACTAGATCGTGTCCGACACGCCCGGAATGAACAGCGGCTCCATTGCGTAACGGTCGACGTCGGCTTCCATCTCCGCGCGCGCTGGCGCTGTCGCTTTCATGCTCGCCGCATCGAGGATGTCGCGCAGCAGGGTCGCGTCGCTCGAGGTGTTCAGGAAGAGCCCCGGCCGGCTCAGCACAAAATGGACGCCTCTGCGGATCGCGTCGCGATCGCGTAGCGGCTCGTACCAGCTGAATTTCCGGCCGTCGCCATTTTGCCATCGGCGCCGCGCTACCGACTTGATCGTCTGGGTCGCCACGCCGCGCTCGCGGCAGACTTTCAGCAGCGCCTCGGCATCGGCAGCGTACTGATCGATGTTCAGCATCGTGAAATTGTAGGGAAACAGCACCGAGTCGAACGCGAACCGTTCCAGGCTCCGGCGATGCATCGCGGCAACCTGCGAGCCGTGACCGGTGACGCCGATAAACCGCACCAACCCCTGGTTGCGCGCTTCGACCAAAGCCTCGAGCGCCCCGCCTGCTCCCAGTGCCGTCGTCCACTCATTCTCCGCGACCAGGTTGTGCATCTGGATCAAATCGATCTGATCGACGCGCAGCCGCTCCAGCGAGCGATGGAGACTGTCGCGCGCGCCTTGCCGGGTGCGGTCGCCGGTCTTGGTGGCGAGAAAAAACCGCTGGCGATGCTCGCGCATCCACGGTCCAATCCGCAGTTCCGATTCGCCGTACGACGCGGCGGTATCGATATGATTGATGCCGAATTCGAGCAGCAGCTCGAGCACGCCGTCGGCCTTGTCCTGCTTCATCCCGCCCAGCGCGGCGGCGCCGAAGATGATCCGTGTGCTCTGATGCCCGGTTTTCCCAAATGGACTCGTCTCGATCACGATGTCACCTCGCCAAAATTTCTAAGAGTCACCATCTTACCGCGAACCGCGCAGATTGTAATATCGACGAATCTCGGCTAGCTTCGCCTGACCTTTCCAAAGGAGGTGCGTTTTATGATCACGACGAGTAAGAAGCTTGCGCCCGAAGTCCGCGAAACGCACCTGCCGTCTCGCTGCCGCTAAGCAATTCGCGTCATCACAGATCTGGCAGAGCGTTTCGAAGGCGTTGTTGCGCGCCGCGAAAACGTCTCAGCACGCGTGTGACTTCTTTCTGCGGCAGATTTGACTCCGCGATAAACTAGGAGCGACCAAATTGAACCTTTTTGAATTTTTCGCAACGATCGAGCGATATCACACAATCCAGAATCCGACTTCCGAGGAGAAGTTGGATTTGGCGATTCGTTACTGTGGCATCCGCGACGGCATGCGCATCCTCGATGTCGGATGCGGCAAGGGTTGGCTGATGCGCCGAATCGCCAGTCAGTTCGACGTTCAGGTGACGGGGCTTGAGATCCATCGCACCTTCGCTAATGAGGCGCGCCGGCTGGTTGCCGCGGAAAATCTCGCCAATCGAATCGAGATTGTTGAAGGACCAGCGCTCGAGTTCCATCCGGAGCCGGCTTGCTTCGACGTAGTGATGTGCATCGGCGCGTCCTTCGCACTGAACGGCTTCGAGTCCGCGCTCGATTGGATGAGCCAGGCGGCGAAGCGTGGCGGCGCAATCGCGCTCGGCGAAGTATTCGCGATGGGGTTGCCTTATCCGCCGGAAGTGTCGCTTGGATCCCGCGCCAGCACCGACTACCCAGATCGAACGCTGTGGGCGACTGTCGAGACGATGTGCGCGCACGGAATGCCGCTGCGCGGGCTGGTCGAAGCCTCGACCGACGACTGGCATCGCTATCATTCGCTGCATTGGCAGGCGGGCATGGACTGGGCGCTGGAAAATCCCGGCAATCCCGATGCGGCCCTGTTGAACGATCGCGACGGGATGCGACGCGCAATCGAACTCGACGGCCGGTATATGGGCTGGGCGATCTTCGTCGCGCGCAACGGCCTCGATTGAACGAATCGTTCACGAACCGATCATCCGGCGTAATCTCGCAAAACTCTTGCACTTGCTCTATGTAAATGACGAAATCGGATTCGAGGAACAAAATCAGATGGGTCCAACCGGTAAAGCTATTTTTCTGACCAAGGGCGTCGGCAGGCATCGCGAGAAACTCACTTCGTTCGAGCTCGCACTGCGCGACGCGCGGATCGCCGAATTCAACCTGGTTCGCGTCAGCTCGATTTTCCCTCCCGGCTGCAAAGTCATCTCGATTCAGGATGGCCTGAAGACGCTGACCCCGGGCCAGATCGTTTACACCGTCATGTATGACAACTCGACCGACGAACCGCATCGCCTGATGGCGACGTCGGTCGGTCTTGCGATTCCGGCAGACAAGGATCAGTACGGCTATCTCTCCGAACACAAGAGTTTCGGACAGACCGACGAGAGGGCCGGCGACTACGCTGAGGATCTGGCGGCGACGATGCTCGCGACGGCGCTCGGTGTGGACTTCGACCCAAACGTCAGCTACGACGAACGCAAGGACGTGTGGAAGCTGTCGGATAAAATCGTGCAGACGCGGAACATCACGCAGTCGGCGATCGGCGATCGCGACGGCCTGTGGACGACGGTCGTGACCGCGGCGGTATTTGTAAATCTACCGACGACGGACAAACAGCCAGGATGAATATCAGCGACCTCGAAAAGCGGATCACGACGCTCGAAGACATCGAGGCGATCAAGAAACTCAAGGCGCGCTACTGTGCGATTTGCGACGACAATCACGATCCGGCGAAAATCATTTCGTTGTTCGTTCCCGACGGAATCTGGGAGGGTGCCGGCGTCGGGCGGCATCAGGGACACGACGCGATTCGGAAACTGTTTCAGGGTTTCCAGGAACGGATCAGTTTTTCACAGCACAACGTGATGAATCCGAACATCGAGGTGAACGGCGAGCGCGCCACCGGCATCTGGTACTTCATCGGCCCGTTCACGATGCGCAGTGGCAATAGCGCGATGTGGCTCGGCGCGCGCTACGAAGACGATTACGTCAAGCGCGACGGCGAGTGGAAATTTTCGCACTTGCGCGCGATCGGCCGGATGTCGGCGCCGTACGAAAAGGGTTGGGCGAAGTAAGCCGTTACTTCGAACTGAACAGCGCGAGCCTCGAGCTGACTACCTTCTTCACCGCTTCGACGGCGGGCGTCAGAATTTTGTAGGGCGCCACTTCGTTTGGCTCGGCTGCCAGCCCCGCTTCGACTCCGCGCCGCCAGGCAATCCGGATTTCGGTGTTGACGTGGACGATCGTCATGCCGGCCTTGATGGCGCGCTTGAAATCGTCGTCGTTGGTGCCGGAGCCGCCGTGCAGCGTCATGAAGATTTTCGCCGACGCCTTGATCTCCGCGATGCGCTCGATGTTGAGCCGCTTCTGCACATTGCCGTGAACCATGCTCGCGAGCATCCCGTGCATGTTGCCAACGGCGGGCGCCAACACATCAACTTTGGTGGCATCGACGAATTGCCGGGCCTCCTCCGGAGTGGTCAAGACGCCGACGCCCTCGGGAACTTTGTCTATTACGGCCGACGACGCGCCGATCCAGCCTATTTCGCCTTCGACCAGAATCGCGGGGTTGATCGATTTGATCGCTTCGATCGCTTTTTTCGTCTGCTTGATGTTTTCCTCGAACGGCAACGCCGAGCCGTCGAAGATGATTTCGTCGAAGCCGGCTTTCGCGGCCTCTTCGGCGTGAGCGATAGAATGAGTGTGGTCGGCGTTCAGGAAAATCGGGTAGTTGTACTCGTCGCGAATCGCACGCACCAGCGCGGCGGCCTGTTGCACACCGGTAAATTCGCGCTCGCCTTCGGACACGCCGACCATCACAGGAAGTTCCTGGTCGCGAGCGGCGGCAACGATCGCGTTGAACGCCACCAGATCGGAAAAATTGAAATGGCCGATCGCGACTTTGTTCACTTCGGCCCGCTTGAGTACGTCACGCAGCGACATCATGAGTTCTCTCTCCATTTTCGGCCGTCGTGTTTGAGTAGATCGTCTGCCGCGCTCGGCCCCCACGAGCCGGCCGCGTAATTGGGGAAGTCGGCTGCCGGGGTCGCTTTCCATGCGTCCAGAATCGGATCGACCACGCGCCATCCCGCGTCCACCGTGTCGGCGCGCTGGAACAGGGTCGGGTCGCCAAGCATGCAATCGAGCAGCAGCGTCTCGTAGCCGATGCTTTCCGCGGCGCCGAAATAATCCGCATACTTGAAATTCATATCGACGCCGCCGAGCTTGACCACGGGTCCCGGCACCTTTGCGTTGAAGCTGAGCGAGATGCCCTCGTTCGGCTGAAGGTGCATGACGAGCTCGTTCTGCTCGAGGTGCCTGACGTGGGTCTGCCGGAACAATAGCATCGGTGGCACCTTGAACCTGATTACAATTTCGGTGAGGCGTTTCGCCATCCGCTTTCCCGTGCGCAGATAAAACGGCACGCCCGACCATCGCCAGTTGTCGATCGCGAGCTTCATCGCGACGTAAGTTTGGGTGCCGGACTTGGGATCGACTTGCGGCTCCTCGCGATAGCCCGGCACCGGCTTGTCTTCGAGGGTACCGGCTCCGTACTGTCCGCGCACCGCCCATTTCGGGACGTCCTCGGGTTTGAGCGGACGGATTGCGCGCAGCGCCTTGGTCTTCTCGTCGCGCACGGGCTCGGACTCGAACGAATTCGGCGGTTCCATAGCCGTCAGCGAAACCAGCGCGAGGATATGATTCGGCACCATGTCGCGCAGCGCGCCGGTCGCTTCATAGAATGCGCCGCGATGCTCGACGCCGACGGTCTCCGCCACCGTGATTTGCACGTGATCGATATAGTTGTTGTTCCACAGCGGCTCGAAGATGCCGTTGGCGAAGCGAAACGCCAGGATGTTCTGGACGGTCTCTTTGCCGAGATAGTGATCGATTCGATAGATCTGATTTTCGTGCAGGCATGCGCCAATCTCGCGATTGAGCGCGTTTGCGGATTCCAAATCATGGCCGAATGGCTTTTCGATAATCACTCTGCGCCAATGGCCATCGGTTTCCTTCGTGAGACCCGCGCCGGCCAATTGCTTGACGATCTCGCCGAAGAAACTCGGCGAGACCGCGGTGTAGAACAAATAATTTCCCGGCGTGCCGTGCAGCTTGTCGGCGGTTTCGAGCGCCGACTTCAGACTTGTGTAGGTCGCCGGATCGGTAAAGTCGCCGGCCATGTAGGAAATGCGATCGTCGAACCATTTCCAGAGTTCGGGCTTGACCTTGGTGGTTGTGAATTGACCGATCTCGTCGCCGAGCTGCTTGCGGAAATCTTCGGAACTCATCTTCACGTTGCTGACGCCGACGATCGCGAAGTTGTCCGGCAGCAGTTTGTTGGCGAGCAAATTGTACAGCGACGGTAACAACAGCCGCTTGGTCAGGTCGCCGGTCGCGCCGAAGATCACGAACACGCACGGATCGCCGGGGCGTCCATGCGCCGATGGGTTCTTTGGAGCAGCGTCAGGCATCGCGACCACCCGCTACGCCTTCTTTTCGATGTGGCCGCCGAATTCGTAGCGCATCGCTGACAGGAGCTTGTCGGCGAAGTCGGCCGCGCCGCGCGAGCTGAAGCGTTCGTAGAGTGCGGCGGTAAGCACGTGTGCCGGGACGCCTTCGTCGATTGCCGCGTCGATCGTCCATCGACCCTCACCCGAGTCCGACACGCGGCCGGCAAATTTCTTCAGCTCAGGATCGCCGAGCATCGCATCGGCGATCAGATCCAGCAGCCACGACGCGATCACGCTGCCGCGCCGCCACACCTCGGCAACGTCGGTGAGATTGAAATCGTACTGGTAGAGCTTGGGATTGCGTAGCGGCGTGGTTTCCGCGTCGACCGCATGGGTCTGCTGGCCGACGTTGGCGTTTTTCAGAATGTTCATCCCTTCCGCATACGCCGCCATGATGCCGTACTCGATTCCGTTGTGAACCATCTTCACAAAGTGACCGGCGCCGTTCGGCCCGCAGTGCAGGTAGCCATGCTCGGCGGTGCTGCCCTTGACCTTCTCGCGGCCGGCGGTGCGCGGGGCGGAATCGATCGGCGGCGCGAGCGTGGAAAAAATCGAATCGAGATGCTTGATTACTTGCGGCTCGCCGCCGATCATCTGGCAAAATCCGCGCTCGAGTCCCCACACACCGCCGCTAGTGCCGGAGTCGACGTAGTGAATCCCCTTCGCCTGCAGCGTTTCGGCGCGCCGTATATCGTCGATGTAATACGAATTGCCGCCGTCAACGATGATGTCGTCGCGCTGAAACCGGCTCGACAGGTCCGCCACCGTCTGCTCGACAACGGCCGCAGGAACCATCATCCACGCAACGCGCGGCAGCTTGAGCTTGGCGGCAAAATCGTCGAGCGACGACGCACCGATAGCGCCCTCCTTTGCCAATTCCTTGACCGCGTCGGCGCTGACGTCGAACACGACGCATTCGTGACCGCCACGCAGCAGGCGCCGCACCATGTTCGCACCCATTCGGCCCAAGCCGACCATTCCCATTTGCATTGTAGTCGCTCCTTGTTGAAGGGACCCGTATCGACAAAATTCTACCGCATCGCCGCGTCTATGGCTTCCCACAAACACAGTCACCTGCGCGGTGGGCGGCAGGGGTGACCCGTGCACCCAGTATTCATGCGACACTGCAATCGTGTGATAGCTTTCATCTGACCGACCAGGAGGAATGCGCGCGATGCCCGACAAGAAAGCGTGGACCGCCAATGACATACCGGATCTTTCAGGCAAGACGATCGTCGTAACCGGCGGCAACAGCGGCATCGGTTATGAAGCCGCGCTGGAGTTCGCGCGTAAGCGGGCCGATGTCATTTTGGCGTGTCGCGACCTCGGCAAGGCACGCACCGCGGCCGCGCAAATTGCCGCATCAGCGGCGGGTGCCAAAGTCGATGTGATGGAGCTGGATCTTTCGAACCTGGCGTCAGTGCGGGGATTCTCCGATGCGTTTCATTTGCAGCATCAGGCGTTGCACGTGCTTTGCAACAACGCCGGCGTCATGGCCATTCCGTATCGGCAAACGGCCGACGGCTTCGAAATGCAATTCGGCACCAATCACCTCGGACACTTCGCGTTGACCGGCCTGCTGCTTGATCGCCTGCTCGCCACCGAAGGCGCGAGGGTCGTCAACGTTGCCAGCGGCGCCCACCGCTTCGGATCGATTCGTTTCGACGATCTCCAATGGAAGAACGGTTACCGCAAGTGGCGCGCGTACGGGCAGAGTAAGCTCGCGAATCTGCTGTTCACGCTCGAGTTGCAGCGCAAGGTGGATGCGGCCGGCAAGAAATTGCTGGCCGTCGCGTGTCATCCCGGATACGCGGCGACCAATCTGCAAGCGGTGGGGCCAAAGATGTCGGGATCGTCGGTGATGGAATATCTCTCCGAGGCGGGAAACAGACTGCTGGCGCAGAGCGCAGCGATGGGTGCGCTGCCGACCGAGTATGCGGCGGTCGCGCCCGATGTCCACGGCGGCGACTACATCGGGCCCGACGGCATGGCCGAGCTGTGGGGGCATCCCGCGCCGGTGGGACGTAGTGCGGCGGCGCAGGACGGAGCGGCCGCATCGCGGCTGTGGGAAGTTTCCGAGCAACTCACCAACGTGCACTACGCGTTTTGAGCGGGTGATCCGGCGCGGGACCTCTCCCCTAACCCCTCTCCCTTCTGGAGAGGGGAACAGAGCGGCGGAATCTTGAATCGCGCGCGAAAAATGCGCGCTGTATAAGGACCCTCACCTTCGATCCTCTCCCTTACAGGGAGAGGGGAAGAGCTGCTTACCGGGTTATGCAGAGCTCTCCTTACGGGGAGAGGGGAAGAACTGCTGGCCAGGCTCTCCTTCAGGAGGTGCGCGCGAGTACGAATTTTCCGATCTTGTCGATTGCCTGCTGGCCTTCCGGCAATATCTTCGCGAAGACATGCCAGACGTGGGGCATGTCGTCCCAGACTTCAAGCTCGACCTCGACGCCGGACGCCTTTGCGCTTGCGGCCACTCGCGTCGCATCGTCGAGCAGAATTTCCGCGTCGCCAACGTGGATCAGCATCGGCGGCAGACCGCGAAAGTTCGCGTGCACGGGAGACACCAGCGGATCCTTGGGGTCGTGCGTGCCGTAATACTGCCTGGCCGAGTGCGCCAGGTTCTCCTGCGTCACCATCACGTCCTTCGCCGCTCGCGTGCGCACCGATTCACCGGTGCCTTCCAGGTCGGTCCACGGTGAAATCGGAACGGCGCATGCCGGCATCGGCAGCCCCGCGTCGCGAATCGCCAGCAGCGCCACGATCGCGAGTCCTCCGCCAGCCGAATCGCCGGCGATAACAATCCTGCCGGGCTTGTAACCCTGCGCGAGCAGCCATCGATACGCCGCGATCGTGTCCTCGACGGCGGCCGGAAACGGATGCTCAGGCGCGAGCCGATAGTCAATCGCCAGCGCGCGCGCATTCGACGCTCTCGCAATTCTCGAGACCATCGCGCGATGCGTGTTGATCGAGCCGACCACGTAGCCGCCGCCGTGCAGATACAGGATGACTCGATCCGCGGACGCGCCGGGCGCCGAGATCCATTCGGCATTAACGCCGCCTGCGCTCACCTTCTCGCAAATCACGTCGGCGGGGACGCGCTCGCTAATCCGCTCCATCCCGGCGCGCCGATTCTCGATCGATGCGCTCGGGTTCTGCGGCTGCGACTTGATTCGCTCGATTACCTTGCTCAGTTGTTCGCTCGCCATATTCCCTCCGTGTCCATGCGCGGGTTACAGCGACGGCTATATCACGAAATGGCGGGGAATGGACTGTGCTCGCAGTTGTTCCACACGCACGGAGAGGTTGCGCGACTGCCAATCTGCAAAAGAAAAAACGCGGACGCCGCGTCATGCAGCGCCCGCGCCGGTGCAATGAGATTTACGGCTTGATGTCGGCGCAGCCAGAATTGTTCAGCGGGAGGTCGAACGTTCCGACCGCAATGAAATTACTCGTTTTTGTCTTGCAATTATGGAAATCGTAGGTCCCGACGATATCGCTGTTAGTGCCCAGATGGCCGATGAGTTTTGCTTTGCACTTACCGCCAGCGGTGAGCGTTCCAGTGAATCCTGTCCCCTTCACTTTTCCCGAGACGAAGCCATACGCATAGGCGCCATCGTCCCACCTGAACTCGTAGTAACTTTCGTTCATTCCGCCAACGATTTTCGTGCCATCCTGGATGATCCCAATCCAGCCGTATCCGGTCCCATAATTCCGATCGTCCAGACTGCCATCATGGCTCGATCCGTCCCAGCATCCATTGAAATCGCTGGGTGGTGATTTCTTGTCGGGTTGCGTCGCAACAGATCCTTCCGCGTGTCCACCCTCGTCACCAGGCGTTGCCGCCGCGTCCTGCGCGAAGGCACGTCGCGCCGAGCCGATCACGCCCGCCGACAGCAGCCCCGCGCACGCGACGATTACGAATGTCTTTGTCAATTTCATGACGGATTCTCCCCCTTGACGGATTTTCCCCTTTTAGCTGATTGTACCGCTAAGAATTAGAGGAAAATTTAACTATTACGTCTAGTTAATTCAAGCTTTAACCGGTCATAAATGATTTTTGCCCGCAAATGCTCGCAGTATTAGGCGGCCGGGCCCCGTCAGGTCGCACGTGGCGGAAGGCCTGCGGCTCGATAGACGTCGTCGATCAGGCGCATATTGATGATTCCCTCGGCGCAGTCGGTGGGAAATTTCGCCTCGCCGCGCACGGCGCCTAGGAATGCGCGCAATTGATGTGTGAACGTCGTGTCGCCCGGCACCGTCTCACTCTTTTCGCCCGCGCCCGTCTTCACCGTGAGCTGATGTCCCCGCTGCGGCGCGATCGGATTTATCACGCGCAATTCTCCGCGATCGCCGCGCGCCATGAAGGTCGCGTTGATCACAGAATCTTTCCTCATCGCGCAACTCATCTTCGCCGTCACGCCGCGTGCTAGTTCGAGATCGACATCCATCGCAATATCGATGTTCTTCGGTCCGGTCTCGGCCTTCGCGCTGACTACGCGCGGCGTCATGCCGGAAAAATAGCGGATCATGTGGAGCGGGTAGCATCCGAGGTCCATCGTCGCGCCGCCGGCGAGGCTCCAATCGAAACGAATGTTCGTTTCCGGAATCGGCACCGAAAATTGTCCCTCGACGTGGACCAGGCGGCCGAGCGTCCCATCGGTCATAAGCGCGCGGATACGATCCGCAAGCGGATGATAACGGTAGTGGAACGCCTCACCGAGAATCTTCCCGCTTTCGTCTGCTGCCTTGGCCATCCGCTCGGCTTCGACTGCGTTGGAAGCGAGAGGCTTTTCGCATAGCACATGCTTGCCCGCGCGCAGCGCCGCGATCGTCCATTCGCAATGAAGCGAGTTCGGCAGTGGATTGTAAATCACGTCGAGTTCGGGGTCGTTGACGAGATCGTCGTAGGTCGCGCTCACTCGCGGGATTCCGTTAGCGGTGGCGAATTCCTGCGCACGCTTCGGGTCGCGCGCCGCGATAGCGACCACCTCGGCATCCGGCACGTTGTGCGCCGCCTTGATCAATGCGTCGGGCGCAATTCGCGCCGCGCCGAGTATTCCAAACCGGATTGCACGTTGTTTTGCCATGGCTATACCGCCTTACCGAAATCAGTTATCCGGATGCGCGGGCATAATCAAAGCAAACAACTTAATTTAATGTGAAACCCGCGGTGGGTTTCACACTTCCTTCGGCAGGGTAACCCCTGCACCTTAGTGTGACCCAGTGCTGACCGCCGGGGGAGAGGCCTTTGCCGTCGCCATTTTGAAGCCGCTAGCCGCTTCCATTCGCGAGAGCGCGTAGCGGTATGGCTCATTCGAGATTGTGACGACACCCTGGTAGGGATGAGCCAGTTCCAGGATCGCGAGGATGGTCATGCCGAGCAGAATCGAAAAGAATCCGCACATCAGCACTTGCGCGCGAAAAACGTTGCTGCCGAAAAAGTAGCTGAACCCGATCGTCATCAAGCATCCAAGATAAATCACCGTCCAGACCACGGATGGAAGGTCTTCTTCGTAAAAATTAAACCGCTGGCTGCGCGCCTGGCTGATGAGGTTGAGCTGATCGATCGACTTGTCCATCAACATTTGCTCGCGGCTGTCCGCGGTGTGATACGAGAGCACCGTGGCCCAAAGTTCGTGGGCGCCGACTTTTCCACCTTGAAAGGTGTTGTCGGCCATCTGCGGCCATTCTTTTTCGATGACACGGTGTGAGTATTCGAGGACAGCCGAATCGAGCTGCGAGCGCATCGGTTCGGAGAAGGCGGCACCGAGTTTGTAAAGGCTCTCGAGCGCCGTCGCTTCCGTAAGCGCATAGTCATTGGCGTCATTGAATCGCTCCCACGCGGCCACGATGACGAAGGCAAGCACCAGGCCGTAAAAGGCGCCCAGCACCCCGAACGTGACACCCGCCACCTCGTGGTTCTTCTGCAAGCGGTCCAGCGGAACCAACCATCTTACGAGGCAGAGACCGGCTACACTGCCACCGCCGAACACCACGATGACGAAAATGATCTGCGTCGCGGCGCCACAGTAGAGTAGGAAATTCATTATTCGAATCCCTCCGGGCGACCTGCGCCAGCGAGGCGAATCGCCCCGGTCAGACTAAAGTACCGCGGCGCGATTTCAAAACCGGAACCGGCTTCGCTGGCGCAAAGCTGTCCGAGGTCCTTCCTCCCCTCGCGTTGCTCAGGTCGTCAGGATGACACAAAACACGAAGCTGTCCGGAGGCTCGCCCGATCGCGTTGCTCGTTCCGTCAGGATGACAAACAAGAGCGCGCGAAGACGCCGCGCTATTCCTGGACGCTTGTGCTATCTCGAACGCCGCTCGAGCTCGGCTTTGCCGCCGCGTCGTCGTGCTTCGAATTCTCGACCACGGTCGCGATCGCCTTGAGCAGCGTCGATTTCTTGACCGGCTTGCTGACGTGCATATCGCAGCCAACTTCGATTGCGCGGTGCACGTCCGCTTCGAGTGCTGCGGCTGACAGCGCGATAATCGGGGTCCTGCCGCGTTTGTTGGCTACCTCCCATTGACGAATCTTGCGCACCGCCCCGTATCCATCGAGCACCGGCATCTGGATGTCCATCAGGACCACGTCGTAAGCCCGTGTCGTGAAGTGATCGACCGCCGCTTGACCGTCCTCCACTTCGTCGAGCGCGTAGCCGCTCTTTTTCAGATAGGCGGTGACCAAGAGGCGATTATCCGATGAGTCGTCTGCGAGCAGGATACTCAGCGGACGGTCAAGGAGATGCGTGCCCGAACCATTCAGCGCGACTTCAGGGCGAGGCACAACGGCCGGGTGCGCCGGCGCGGCAATTTCCGCCATCGCGTCGGAAATCGCAGCGTACAATTCGCGACGCTTGACCGGCTTTATCACGTAGTGATTCACGCCCAGCTCTCTGATGGCATTCAGGCGGGTGCTGAGACCGTCGGAAGTCACGAGCATGACGATCGGCGCATTTCCATTCGGACCGAGCCGCACTTGCCGTATCATCTCGAGACCGTCCATTACTGGCATCTGCAAATCAACCAGCAGCAGGCCGAACGGCGCGCCGTCGCGATTCGCAGCCGCGAGCGCGGCCAGACCTTCGGCTGCGGAGCTCGCTTGGCTGACTGTGGCTCCACTGGCAGTTACCATCTGGCTGACGATCGAGCGATTGGTCTCGTTGTCATCGACCACGAGCACGTGGACAGAAGACATCTCAGCGAGCGCAGCCCCGCGATGCGCGGGCGCTTCGCTTTGGTCAATGACCGCGGGCGGCAGGCCGAGCTCCACGGTGAAATGGAAGGTGCTCCCCGTGCCGACTTCGCTCTCGACCCAGACCCTGCCTCCCATCAATGCGACCAGCCGCTCGACAATTGTCAGGCCAAGTCCGCTGCCGCCGTATTTTCGCGTGATTGATGAGGCGGCCTGCGTGAAGGCGGAGAAAATGTTAGGCAGCATCTCTTGCGGCATTCCGATGCCGCTGTCGCGCACCGAGAACCGTATGCTGCCGGGGTTGGACTGGCCGGGGTTGTGTGCGACGTCGATCACGACTTCACCGCGCTCGGTGAATTTGATCGCGTTGCCGATCAGGTTGGTAAGCACCTGGCGCAGCCGCAGCGAATCGCCGACCAGCGTTGGCGGCAAATCGGCGGCGAAGCGCACGGCGAGCTCGATTCCTTTTTCGTGCGCACGCACCGCCAGAGTGTCGGCAACCTTCTCCGTCAGCTCGGCCACATCGAACACCGCCGCCTCGAGGTTCAGGCGTCCACTCTCGACTCGCGCCAGATCGAGGATGCTGTTGATCAGTTCGAGCAGCGTGTTGCCGTTGCTGATGATGGTGTCGAGGTAACGCCGCTGTTCCGAATCGAGCTCGCTCTCGCCGATCAGGTCGGCCATGCCGAGGATGGCATTCATCGGCGTGCGAATTTCGTGCGACATGCTGGACAGAAATTCGGTCTTCGCCTTCGACGCGGCCAGCGCCTTCTGGCGCGCGGCCTCGAGGTCGGTGATATCGCGCGCGATCGACAGCGCGCACTCGCGCCCGCCCAGCTCGAGCACGACGGCCGAGACCAGGGCTGGAAAAGTACTGCCGCTGACGGTGCGGAAAATGGTCTCGAAGTTACGCACCTCGCGCTGCCTGACCAGGGTTTCGGTGAAGAGCTCGAGCTGCGCGGTGCTTTGCCAGACTTTGACCTGATCGAAGCGCTTGCCGACGATTTCATTTTTTGCCAGCCCGAGCGACCGCACCATCTCGTTGTTCACGTCGATGATGATGCCGTCGCTCATGTCGGTCAGCGCGATATTGTCGACGCTTGAGTCGAATATCTCCCGCAGCATCGCTTCGCTGCTTTGCAGCTTGCGCTCCTGCTCCTTGAGCTTGGTGATGTCGCGGGCGGTCGTCACGATACGCGCCTCGCCGCCGAGCTCCACCACCACCGACGAGAGCAGCACCGGAATCGCGACGCCGCCCCTGGTCGGAATTGTCACTTCTAAATTCCGCGCCTGGCCGGTCGACATGAGCGACTCTCGATACTCGTTCTCAAAACGGTTGTCGGCCACTCTTGGCGAGATCGTTCCGATGATCTCGTCACGCGAAAATTCGCTGAGCCGTAAGAACTCGTCATTGACATCGACAAAGCGACCGTCGAGGTCGGTGATCGACAGCGGGTCCAGGATCGAGTCGAAGATTTTGCGCAGGCTGGCCTCGCTGTCTTTGAGCTTTTGTTCTGCCGCGAGGAGATCGCCAATGTTGCGCGTGATCGTCAGGACGGTCAGCTTGCCGTCCAGCTCAACCATCGTACCGGACATCAGGCACGGTATTGGAGTTCCATCCTTGGCATAAAAGGTCGCTCGCATGTTGCGGACTTCGCCGTTGCGGATCATCAAGGCGGAGAAGTTGTCCGATTCCTCGCGGCTCGGCCAAACCCCGACCTCCCAATACGTCTTGCCCAGCACCTCTTCCCGGCTGAAGCCGGTCGCGCGAGAGAATTCGTGATTGATGTCGGTGTAGCGCCGCGTCATCGCATCGGTAGTCGTCACCGAATCGAGATTCGCGTCGAAAATTTTGCGCAGGGTGGTCTCGCTGTTGCGCAGCTTTCGCTCCGCTTCTCTGACGTCCGAGATTTCACGGACCACGATGATCGCGCAATTCTGATTGTTCAGCTGGACTACGACCGCGGAAATCAGTGCCGGCATCGGGCGGCCATAGCCAAGGCCGTTGAGCTGGACCTCGAGGTTTTTCACCACTCCGCTTTCGTGGAGTTCCTTCATGAACTGATCGCGTGCGGCTGCTTCCGCAAAGAAATTGAAGTCGGTATCCGCTCGGCCTATCACCAGCTCCCGCGGCACTCGGCTGCGTTCGACGAACTGGTTGTTGACCTCGAGGATCGCGCCGGTGTCGAGGTTGGTGACCACGACCGTGTCGCCGCTTTGCTGGAAAATCTGCCGGAACTTTTCTTCGCTGTCAGTGAGTTTCTGATTGCTGCTTAGCCGGTCTGCGAGGTTTTGCGCGTTCGCGCGCCGATTCTTCATTTGCAGATAGACGTTTGACTGTCCTAGCCCGACGGCGGTCATGAGTCCCAGCCAATACATCGATGGATCGGAATCAACGATCCCATGCGTGTGCCCCAGCGCGTAAAAGCAAATCATCCCGGCTGAGCTAACCGCCGCCTGCCAGCCCCAATCCCACGGCATCAGCGTGGCCGCGCCGACAACGATCACCATCACTGACACGAACAGCGCTTCTACGCGCGTGGATGCGGTACAGATCGCAGTCGTCGATACGAGCAACGCGATACAAACAAAGAGGACGAGCTGGCGCCAATAGCGCGGCATCGCGGCCGTAAAGCTCGACAGAAACAACACCCCGCCGATGGCGATGTTGATTAAATGCAGGCTCACCGTCGCGTCGAACGTCGATGCGGACGCGTGACGGTGCTCCGCTGCGTAGATTAGCTCGAAAAAAACCACCAGCACCGCGCCCGCACGCCACAAAACCAGGACGTTCGGATCCGCGACTCGCGAATTCGACAAAGTAGTGCGCGAACGAGCACGCTCCAGCTCACCCGAATGCAGAGCTTGGGTGTTCAGCTGGTCATGCTCGCGGTTACTTTCGCTCGAGGTGGCGTGATGCTGCTTGGGCGTAGCGCCCATTCGATATCCTTCCCGTCCCCGGCCGGCGCAGGGATCCATTGATCACAGCAAGTCCAATGCCCGCAAATCTGTCGCAGATCCGGAGAGTACGGGCTGATTGCTCATCAATTTCTCGACGCGCGGAGCGGTTCGACGTCCAGGTGTCCCACATTGGGATTGCCTGGACGTGCACACTCGGCGTTTGTTACCTGCACACCAATTCTGCGAGAATCGGCGCAATTCTCGAATCGAGGTTCATCCACATGACCGCGACTGTTTCAATTCATCAGGGCAAACTCGAAGGCGACGAGCAGGGCGGACTGCTCGTCTTCAAAGGAATTCCGTTTGCGGCGCCGCCGGTCGGCGCGCACCGATGGCTCGCGCCCCAGAAGCCCGCATCGTGGACGGGAGTTCGCGACGCTCGTCGCTTTGGCGCGGTCGCTCCTCAGAACCGCGTGATGCTCAGCGCGCTCTCCGCGATGGTGATTGACGGCGAGCAATCCGAGGATTGCCTCAC
>NZ_DATDGQ010000405.1:0-1899 GCF_036522015.1 Binatus sp. (SeqCode) | reverse complement strand
CGCGATGTCGTCGATAGTCCGCTGCTTGAAATACGCGGTGTTGCCGAGGTCTTCCTTGTACAGGCCGGTCGCGCAGATTATTCGCACGCCCGACGCCGACGCCGCCTCCGCCATGAAGTTCACGTCGCGGCCGATGTCCATCGGGCACGGATCGACGAAGGTTTCGAGTCCGAGGTCGCGCACCTCTTTAAGCCGCTCGACGCAATTCTTGAGCGCCGACTTGCGTTCGAATTTTGGCGCGGCGCAATCGAGCTCCCATCCGGCCCAGCCAATCAGCAAATGCTCGTGCATGAGCGTCGTGCCAAGCTCCTCCGGACTCACAGTTCCAGTGACGGTGTTGATTGCTTTCATCGATACACTCCCGCGTCGAGCCGGTTTCGATTTTTCGAAACTAGACCCGCCGGCGCGCCGCCGTCAAATGCGCCGATTCGGAATTTATTTGGAAAGATTCGGCTTGGGTTCGTCGTCGCGGCCGAAGAACGTCGTGAGGATGATCAGCGCGACGCCGATCGAGATGGCGCTGTCGGCGACGTTGAAGATTGGGTAGTTGAGGTCGTAGTAGTGCGCGCGCATGAAGTCGATCACGCGCCCGCGAATCGCGCGATCGATCAGATTGCCCGTCGCGCCGCCCAGGATCATCGCGAACGCCACCGACGTAATCGAGACGCGATCCGAGCGCACGATCAATATGGCCAGCACGACTATCGCCGCGCACGCCATCGTCAGCAGGAACGCCTCGCGCACCCAGGGCGGCGCGTCCGCGAGCATGCTGAACGCGGCGCCGGGATTCAGCGTGTAGGTGATGTCGAGGTAGTTGGGGATGATCGCGATACTTTCGTACAGCGCCATGTGCGCCTGCACGAAGAGCTTGGTGCCCTGGTCGAGCAGGATGACGGGAATCGTGATCGCGCCGAACAGAAACAGAAATGGCCGGCGCGGCGGCGCGGCTGCGGTTGATTCACTGCCCGCTTCGTGTCCGGCGAGCACGCCGGGAAGGGGCTTGGCGCTCGACTGTTCCGGCATCGGCTACACTCCGACCACGGCGCGGCATCGCGCGTCCAAGGTCTCGCCGCCGCTGTCATCGAAGTATTTCCAGCATCGCGCGCACTTCGCGCCGGACGCGTGACGCCCAACCAGCGTGATCGCGGGACTCGCAGGCGCGCGCGCGAAGGTACCGTTGACGGCGAAATCCTCGCGGCCCGCGGCTTGCAGCCTGATCTCGGCGGATTCCGCCTGACCGAGAATCGCGACGTCCGAAACGATGAATAAATCCTTCAGATCTTCGCGATAGCGCTCGAGCGTTTCGGCCAGCGCGCGGTCGGAGCCACCCTCAGCGCCGAGACTGATTTCAGCGTCGAGCGGTGCGCCGATCATCCCCGACTTGCGCATCGCCTCGAGCAGCTTGAGCGCCTGGTCGCGAACCTCGAGCAGCCCCTCCCATCGCGCTTCCAGATCTTCATCGCGCCACGACGAATTTGCCGGATGCATCGTAGTCAGATGCACGCTGTCGAGCCGCGGACCGGGAAGATAGGAATAAACTTCTTCGGCAGTGAACGGGATCAGTGGCGCGAGCATCCTGATGAGCGCGTCGAGGATATTGAACAGCGCGGTCTGCGCGGAGCGGCGTTCGAGCGATTTCCCGGCGGCGCAGTAGAGACGATCGCGCGCTACATCTATATAGAGCGAGCTGAGATCGACGACGATAAAGTTCTGCATCAGCTGGAACGCGGTCTGGAATTCGAACGCCTCGTAAGCGCGGCGCACTTCGGTTTTGAGTTTTTCGGTGCGCGCCAGGATGAAACGATCGAACTCGAGCATGTCCTTCAATTCAACCGCGTCGCGCGCGGGATCGAAGTCCGCGAGGTTGCCGAGCACGAAGCGGCAGGTGTTGCGAATCTT
>NZ_DATDGQ010000404.1:0-5476 GCF_036522015.1 Binatus sp. (SeqCode) | reverse complement strand
GAACCTAACCCCTAACCCCTTCCCGAGCGGGAAGGGGAACAAAATTAAGAAGCGAGTCGGGCGCGGTCACTCGATTTCCGTGTCGTCATCATCGCTGTCACTGTCGTCGAGATCGTCGTCTTGCGCGTCGAACTCGGCGCCCAACAGGCGGCGCGCTACTTCGGCGGCGAATGCGGCGTCGAGAGTTTTGTCGTCGCGCTGTTTCAGTCCCGACAGAATCCTGTGAAGCAGTTTGTTTGTGAGTCCGCGCGTCAATAATAAAACGCGCTCGCGCTCGGCGGGATCGAGTTGCGCCATCCATCCGCTCGCGCGGCCCAACTCGTCGTCGCGCAATCGCTCGACGCTGTAGCGGATGTCCTTGATCGTCGGCGTGAGATCGAGACCTGCAAGCCATTTGAGGAACGATTCGAGTTCGAGCTCGACGATCTGCTCCGCTTTTTCGGCCTCGCGCTCGCGGTCTCCAAGAGATCGCTGCACCAGCGCGCCGAGATCGTCGATATCGTACAAGTAAACGTTTTGCAGCGAGTTCAGGCGCTCGTCGAAATTGCGTGGCACTCCCATGTCGATCAGAAACATCGGCCGGTAGCGCCGCTCGCGAATCACCGACTCGAATTCGTCGGGGCCGAGAATCGGCTTGGTCGATGAGACCGAGCCGATCAGCACGTCCACCATCTTGAGGTACGGCTTGTAGTTGTCGTAGGGGACCGCGGTGCCGCCAAGGTCGCGCGCGAGTGCGACAGCGCGATCGAAAGTGCGCGAGGTTATCAGCAGCGACTCGATTCCGAGTGCGTTCAACTGCCGCGCGGTCAGCTCGGCCATCTTGCCCGCGCCCATCAGCATCACGGTCTTGTCTTTGAGCGTGTCGAAAATCTGGCCCGCGAGCGCGACTGCCGCGGTGCTGACCGAAACCGAGCCGTGACCGATAAGGGTGCCCTTGCGCACACGCTTGGCGACCGTGAATGCCTTGTGAAAGGCGCGATGCAAAATCAGACCGACGCTGCGCGCCTCGGACGCCTGCGCGTATGCCAACTTGAGCTGACCGAGAATCTGCGGCTCGCCGACGACCATCGAATCGAGACTCGCACCGACGCGGAACAGATGACGAGCGGCGTCGCGGCCGGCGAAACTGTAAATCGCTTCCGAAAATTCGTCATGCGCGACGCTTCTATCAGCCGACAAAAATTTGAGCGTCTCATCCGCGGCGCGGGCCGCGTCGGCGGTGACGCCCACCACCTCGACGCGATTGCAGGTGGAGATCAGCGCCGCTTCGGAGACCGCGGGCGATGCTTCGCGCAGTCGCGCGAGTGCGGCAACGATATCATCCTCGGCAAACGCGAGGCGCTCACGCAGCGCGACGGCGGCGCTGCGATGATTTATGCCCACGATGAAGAGCGTCTGATCCATCTTCTCAGTTGTCAGCCGAAACTGCCGCCGTGCTTGCCCGGAAAAATCAGGTTAACGCCCACGAACGAACCAACCAACACGCTCGCCAGCACAATTGTGAGCGCCGCGGCGCGCCGCCCGCGCCATCCTATGGTGAGGCGTGATTCGAGCAGGCCCGCGTACAGAATCCAAATCACCAGCGACCAGGATTCCTTGGGCTCCCACGACCAGAAATGCCCCCACGTCGCGTCGGCCCAAATCGCGCCGCTGACGATCGCCAGGCTCAGCATCATGAAGCCCCACCCCAACAGGTGATAGTTGATTCGGTCGAGCTTTTCGAGGCTCGGCGCTCCTTCATTGGCGGGACCGAGCGCGCGCTTGGATTTAAGCCGCGATTCGTACGCGAGATAGACGATACTCACGCTCGCCGCCAGCACGAACATCGTGTAGCCGAGAATCGCCAGCGTGACGTGAATCGGCAGCCAGACGCTGCGCAGCGTCGCCGGCAACACCAGGCGCCCGCTGCTGGTCGTGAGCGAAGCGGCGCCCAGGGCGAGCGTCACTGCGGGCGCGACGAACGCGCCGATCACCGCGAGCCGGAGACGTACAATCATCAGCAACCCGGCCAGCGCGGTCAGCCACGCAAGAAACGACAGCGCTTGCGCAAAGTTGGCGACTGGAATATTGCCGGCCTGCAATCCGCGCGCGGTCAAATCAAGCGCATGAAAAATCGCGCCCGCGCCGAGGATCGCAACCGCGTAGCCGGTCGCGCGCGTGCGTCCCGACAAACGATCGAACACGAACAACGCGGCCGAGAGCGCGTAACACGCAAGCGCCGGCAATAGCCACAACGTGTCCATTTTTTTCAGTGGGAGAATTCAGCACGCGCGAGATTGAGAGCAGCCAGATCTACACCATCGCCTAGGTGAGTAGCGAGTATCCGCTCGATCGCGGCAACGTCGCCGGCGGCAATCGCGTCGGGCAGCGCGGAGTTGGCAAGGTCTTTCAGCCGCCGCATGCGCTCGGCAGGATCGATCTCGTCGGCATGCAATCGATGGCGAGCGGCGCGCAACACTTCGAGCGTGCGCGCATATTCGGTCCCAAATCGATCCTCCAGTTCGCGCCTGAGCCGCGCTGCGAATGCGGGCGACGCGCCACCGGTTGAGATTGCGATCTGCAGCGCGCCGCGCTTCATAACCGCTGGCGCGATGAACGTACATAGCTCCGGCACATCGACCACGTTTACCGGAATTCCAAGCGCGCGCGCCTCGGCCGCAAGCTCACGATGCAATTTCGGATCGTCGGTCGCGGCATACGCAAGCACGCATCCGCGGATATCACCGCGCCGATAGTCACGTGCGATGTGAATCACCGACCCGTTGGCAGCTGAGGATTCCATGGGCGGCGACAGGCGCGGACTTACGACCGTCACCCGAGCGCCGGCCTCGAGCAGCGACTCGACTTTGCGCGCGGCGACCTCGCCGCCACCGACCACCACGCAGTCGCGGCCGGTCACGTCGAGAAATATCGGAATGTATGCCATGAAACTCAGGCGATTTTATTACATGATGACGTTATGAGACAGTCCCGACCGATGCGAGCCGTAAATCAAACCCGTGGAACCGTGCTATGCGCGCGGCTCGAGGACGCCGGCGGCCTCGCCGGCCAGGGCCGTGGCCTGCTGGGTCGCGACGGCCTCGAGCCCGGAGCTGGGATGCTATTCGAGAACGGGCGATTCACCCCGTTTATGTGGATGCACATGTTTTTCATGCGGTTCGCGATCGATATCGTTTTCCTCGGACGCGGCGATATGGTTGTCAGAATCAACCGGCGGCTGAAGCCGTGGCGGATGTCTTCAGTGGTATTTGGGGCGCGAAAAGCGCTCGAGCTCCCCGCAGGTGCGACGGACGGGAGTTTGACCCAAGTCGGAGATCATATTGTCTTCGAGGCCGTCGATTAAATCCGCCTAATTCTCGAAAAACCCCCGACAGTCATCTGAAATTTTACGCTATTTGGTGGTTTGCTCTCGGCCTACTACCATAGGTAGGGGTCCGTCGCTTAGTCTATCGTTATAGAGTTAAAAACTCTTTAACTATCTTATCTTTCCAAATCTAATCTCTTTGTGCCTTACTCTGTTGCGAGTTCGCAACCAACAGTTGCATCTATGCGGCTGAAATAATTCGCCTTGAACTGAAAAAGCCGAAGAAATTGCTCAATAGATCAGGATGGCACGAGAGATGCTCACAATGAATCTCGCTTTGGCACAGTAAAAGTTGCCTCAGAGAAGCTCGTCTTGTCGGGGAGAAAAGTGATTCAAGACTCACTTTCGCGCTGGACGGGTTCGCGGCGCAGGGGATGGGAAGGTCGAATCAAGTTACGGGGACAATGGCCAATTACGGCCAAAAAACAGGAGGACTCGGGACGATGGACAAAATCACGGGAATGTTTGTGAAGGTGCGCGAGTATCAGCGAGGCCAGACGATGGCTGAATACGCGCTTATTCTCGCCGCGGTCGCGGTAGTGGTGTTCGTGGGCTACCAGACGATGGGCACGACCATCACCACGTTGCTGACCAGCGTGGATACCAAGCTGTAATTCGAACAGCTCAAATCGGGGTGGCGGACTAGCCCTCCGCCACTCCAAATCAAGAGAAAGCCAAAAATTATTGCGCGAGGAGAAGAATCCATGAATGCAATCACGAAGTTAGTTGTCCGAGCTCGCGAGTTCAATCGCGGACAGACCATGGCTGAGTACGCGCTGATCCTGGCCGCGGTCGCAGTCGTAGTGTTCGTCGGCTATCAGACGATGGGCACGACCATTACCACGCTGCTGACCAGCGTGGATACCAAGCTCTAAGAGGCTGAATCGTGGGTGGCGGACTAACCCATCCGCCACCCGGTTCTAAAATAAAAACGGTTTGAGGAGATTGATGAAGGCGATAACGAAGTTGGTCGTGCGGGCACGCGAGTTCAATCGCGGGCAGACGATGGCCGAGTACGCGCTGATCCTGGCAGCGGTAGCAGTGGTGGTTTTCGTGGGTTACCAGACCATGGGCACCACCATCACCACGCTGCTGACCAGCGTTGACGGGAACCTGTAGTGATTCGATGGCCAAGAGGGTCGTCCCGGGAATGAGCTCCTGGTGGGGCTGCGAGCCAGC
Source organism: Binatus sp. (SeqCode) (assembly GCF_036522015.1). Classification (GTDB taxonomy): domain Bacteria; phylum Desulfobacterota; class Binatia; order Binatales; family Binataceae; genus Binatus. The sequence goes on along the minus strand of NZ_DATDGQ010000404.1, from coordinate 933 downwards.
CCCGCCAGTAGTTCGATCCAAAATGCACGACCACCTTGGGAGAGGAAGTCGATGAGCCACCGAATGGGAGTTTGTCAGTTAACGGTGATTTCGCGCGGGCAGACGATGGCCGAGTATGCGTTGATACTCGCGACGATCGCCATCGTAGCTGCTGCGTTTGTTCAGAGTGGGGGCACTATTGTCACTACGTTAGTCAATCACGTAATTACGCTATTTTAGTGAATTAATGTGATATTTTGGATAAATTTATGATGACAATAGATTTCAATTCTACTTCAAGAGAGCAATCCTCTGCTCGTTTCCATCAAATCTGTGAATATTACTGGTTTGGATTTGTTAATCGATTCCATCATCAGTTCAGCATTATTGAATCAATTTTTAAGAAGTTGAAGTTAGAGATGCCAGGATGCGCAACGATTCATTCGAAGATAGCCGGCCGCGAAATGGCCGGAGGGGAGGGGTGATATGAGACGACCGATGGTATTCGTCTTGCTCGCGGGGTTGGCGGCGATGTTGGCCTCGGTGATGGTGTACTCCGCGTTAAAGCGGAGAGAAGCCGAGGTTCAGAACGCCATGTCGCACAACGTCGAGGTGGTGGTCGCGGCTTACGATCTTCCGCTCGGTACCAAGATCGACCTGGGCGAGGTCAAGTTGGCGCGTTGGTCGGCCGACAGTCTGCCCGAGGGCGCGTACACCGATCCGAAGCAGGTCATTGGCAGCTACGTGAAGAACTCCGTGGTAGCCAACGAGCCTATTGTGCAGGCCAAACTGTTCACCGGGGACAAGACGGCGGGCGTAATGCCACTGCTGATTCCGTTCGGGATGCGCGCAGTATCGGTTCCGGTGGATGAGGTTAGCGATGTGGCAGGATTCGTGCTGCCGCATACGCGGGTGGACGTGCTGGTCGCAACCCAGGGCGGCGAAGGCGCATCC
>NZ_DATDGQ010000403.1:0-3507 GCF_036522015.1 Binatus sp. (SeqCode) | reverse complement strand
GTCGGGATTGCGCGCCAGCCGTATCGCCATCGTGTACAACGAGTCGAGATGAGGCAGAGCCTCGTCTTCGAATCGCTTGCGACGATCCGCACTGGTGCCGCTCTTGTCCGCCATATGCCGATTTCAGAAACATAGCATCCTGCACCATTGAAATCTTGCATAGAGCCGAAATGTTCCCACTGGCGCTGGTTTATTTGTCGAGATCGTCAGTCCTCGGCCGCCGCGCATCCGGTCCGCACGGCGCTCCGTATTATTGTTTGATGGAACCGCTGCGCGAACGACGGCGTTTAGACTCTAAGCCGAAGCTGTAGTAGCTTCGGCACGTAAGACAATAGTTAAGGAGATGCTGAGTATGACCAAAGCAAAAATTACTGGCGCGATGCTGGCGACGGCGGTCGCTCTGATTTTCGCGAGTAACGCCGCGTATGCTGCGGACAGTACCGACTCGACCGCGGCGGCGTCGCAGGTCAAGTGCGTTGGCGGCAACGCGTGCAAGGGTCAGAGCTTGTGCCAGAGCGCGGAGAGCAGTTGCAAGGGGTCCAATGCCTGCAAGGGCAAGGGCTACGTGATGACGCCGACGGCCAAGGAATGCATCGCGGCAGGCGGCAAGCCGGATACCAGCAAGAAGTCCGACTGAGATATGCAACGTGCGGACTTCCCGATGCTCGGTTACGGCGTCGGACTAAGGCGTCAGCACTACAGCCACGTCCTTGAGACTCGTCCCAAGGTGGATTGGTTCGAGATCGTCTCGGAAAATTTCATGGTTGCCGGCGGACGCGCGCTCGAGGTGCTCGAGGGGGTGCGCGCCAGCTATCCAATCGCGATGCACGGCGTGTCGATGTCGATTGGATCCACCGATCCGCTGAATCGCGACTACCTCAAGCAACTGCGCGATCTCGCGCAGCGCTTCGAGCCGGCGTGGATTTCGGATCATCTATGTTGGACCGGCGTCGGCGGCCGCAATCTTCACGACTTGCTCCCGCTGCCATATACAGAAGAGGCGATCCGTCACGTAGTCGCGCGAATCCGTGAGGTGCAGGACGCGCTCGAGCGGCCGATATTGATCGAAAACGTGTCCAGCTACATGGCGTTCGCGGACTCGACGATGACCGAATGGGAATTCATTTCGGCAATCGCGGACGAAGCCGACTGCGGAATCCTGCTCGACATCAACAACATCTTCGTGAGCGCGTTCAACCATCGTTTCGACGCCAACGAATATATCGACGCAGTGCCGGCCGACCGCGTCGTGCAGTACCATCTCGCCGGGCATAGCGATCACGGGACCTATCTGCTCGACACGCACGATCACCCGGTACGCGACGAAGTGTGGGCACTGTTCGAGCGTGCGGTTCGGCGCTTCGGCGCGGTGTCGGCGATTGTCGAATGGGACGATAACATTCCGGAGTTCGTGGAGTTGGCGAATACAGCGGAACGCGCGCGCGATATTTTCAATGAGTACTCAACTAAGACAACTGGAAAGCCTGCTCTACCGGCTGATCACCGCGCCTAGCGGCGTCGCCGAGGGTCTCGCGGCCGAGCGCGATTTGGATCCGGCGGCGCTCGACGCGATCGTGCACGGCGACGAGCGCCTGTCGGCGGAAGCGCGCGTCGACATCTATGCGAACATGTATTTCTACCGCATCCTCGACGCGCTGAAGGAGGATTTTCCTGCCACGCTCGCAGTCCTCGGCGCCGATAACTTTCATAACCTGGTCACTGGCTATCTGCTCGAATATCCGCCGACCCAGCCGTCGATCTCTCATTGCGGAAATCATCTCGCGGCCTATCTGCGCGATCATCCGCTGCGCGAGCGAGCACCGTTTGTCGCCGATCTCACGCGGCTCGAGCGCGCCAGCGCCGAGGTGTTTCAAGGCCCCGATGCGGCGGCACTGGAACCCAACTCGCTCCGCGCCATCGCGCCTAAAGACTGGCCCACGCTGAAGTTCAAATTGAATCCATCGGCACAGATACTCGCGCTGGATTGGCGAGTCTCGGAATTGTTGCGCGCGGTCGAGGAGCAGAGCGAATGGAAGGCGGCGGAGCAGGGCGCGGTCAAGGTGCTCGTCTGGCGCAGCAACGCGCGCGTCTTCTACCGCGACCTCGAAAAGGTTGAAGCCGATGCGCTCGAGGCGATCTCGCGTGGCGCGGCGTTTGCGGAAATCTGCGACATCGTCGCCGCCTGCCTGGGCAGTGAAGATCCCATCGCCAGGATGAATCGAATGCTCGCGCGATGGCTCTCCGACAGCCTCCTCACTCGCGGATGATCTTTGGCCCGCTCGCGGCTATAAGAATTGTTGAGCGCGCGATGCGGCTCAACTCATGGCTGCGAATCCCAAAACTACCGGCGACTCCATCAGTATCGAGCGGCCCACCAGCCGCGATCAGTTGGATGAATTCGCGCGGCTTCCGTTCCAGGTTTACGGCGGGCGCGAGGCGTGGTGGCCGCCCGACGTGCAGAACGAGATCGATCTGCTGTCGCGGCGCAGCCTGCTCTCGACGCATCTCGAAGTCACTCCCTTCTGCGCGCGGCGCGCTGGGCGGCTCGTCGCGCGCGTCAGCGCGGTCATCAATCGCCGCTACATCGAACATTGGAATGAGCAACTCGGCCAGCTGATTCAGTTCGAGGGACTCGACGGTGAGGACGTCGCCGTTGCCGCGATGCTCGACGAGGCCGTGCAGTTGCTGCGCGAGCGCGGGATGCGCGCAGTGCGCAGCGGCTTCGCGGCGTTTCTCGATTATCCGTACGCGATCGACAACTACGACTCATTGCCGTCGTTCCTGCTGCGCGGAAATCCCGCGTCGTACCATCGCTACTTCAAGGAGGCCGGCTTCGTAACCGAAAAAGGGCAGGTCGATTACACGGCGCCGTTCACGCCCGAAATTCTCGCGCGCTACCGCCGGATGGCCGAGGCTGCCGCCGTTGCCGGCGTTACGATTCAAAGCTGGCGCGAGTACGGATTCCTGGCCGCGATCGACGCGTGGACGGACGTGACCAACGCGGCCTTCGATCGCCATTGGGGATGGAACCCCGTGACGCGCGCCGAAGTGCGCCCGATGCTCACGTCGCTGTGGGAAACTCCGGTCGCCGACCTCTCGATGCTGGCGACGATGGGCAGTGAGTGCGTCGGCGCAGTCTTCTCGGTGCCCGATCTCAGTCCCGCGCTGGCCCGCGTCCGCCGCGGCGTCCGGCTCGATCCCGAACGCGGTGGAGGCACACGCGGCGCACTCATCAATATTGGAGTCGTCGAGCGCGCTCGCGGTCGCGGCGTTGCGCTCGCGATGGCGGCGCGATCGTTCCTCGCGATGGCGCGGCGCAAGATGCGCTTTGCCGGCTATACGCTCGTCCTCGACGACAACTGGGCGTCGCGCCGCACAGCGCTCGGCCTGGGCGCGCACGTCACCGGCAACTTCGTAACCTATCGCCGAGATCTGTATAGTTCAGCGCTTGATGCTTAGTCTCCGCTTCCTCGTGCTGTTCATTCATATCGTTGCCGTGATCGTTGC
>NZ_DATDGQ010000402.1:0-6436 GCF_036522015.1 Binatus sp. (SeqCode) | reverse complement strand
AATCGGTTCAACTTGCCGTGTTGGTCGACCGCGGCGAGCGTGAGCTGCCGATTCGCGCCGACTACGTTGGCAAGAACATCCAGGCCCCACGCGGACAGCGCGTTTACGTACGGCTCACTGAAGTAGACGGCGCGGACGCGGTGGTAATCGGCAGTGCAAACGGAAAATGAGGTCGAACACGCGCGCTCGATGCGCGACGAACAGTAAAGTGTCACGGCTGGCGAAATTTGACATCGTTTCGATTGAGGATCTCGAGACCTCGGACATCGAGCGCGTGTTTGCGCTGGCCGACGGCTTCGCCGAACAGCTCGCGCAGGGTGATCAGATCACGACCGCCGCCGGCCTTATCATGGCGACGCTCTTTTACGAGCCCTCGACCCGCACGCGCCTTAGCTTCGAGTCGTCGATGCATCGTCTCGGCGGCGCGGTGATCAGTTCAGCCGACATGCAGGCAAGCTCGGCCGCGAAGGGTGAGAGCCTGGCCGATACGGTGCGGGTCGTTGCCGGCTATGCCGATTTGATCGTGTTGCGCCATCCCCATGATGGCGCGGCGCGCGTCGCTGCCGAGTACGCGCCATGCCCGGTGCTCAACGCCGGCGACGGCAGCCGCGAGCATCCCACTCAAACCCTTTGCGATCTCTACATCCTGCGCAAGAAAAAGGGCCATCTGAAGGGGCTTACCGTCGCGCTGTGCGGCGACTTGAAATTCGGGCGTACCGTACATTCGCTGATTTATGCCCTCGCGCGTTTCGGCGCGAACATCGTCGCGGTGCCGGCCACCGGCATGGACGTTCCCGACTACGTCCTCGAGCGGCTTGCCGCTGAGCGCAACTACAGTTTCTCGACGGTCACGATGGATGAGCTGAAGTCGTTGGCTGGCGGCCTCGACGCGCTATATCTGACGCCCAGCGCGCCGCATCAGATGGCGCTCTTCACTGGCGACGAGGCCCTTCGAACAATTCCCGCGGCGGAGCCTCCTGCCGCTCTCGACGCATTCTACGTCACCCGCCTGCAGAAGGAGCGGATGTCGGGGAAGGAAGCCGCGGCCGCCGAGCACGTCCGCTTCGACGCGCGCGCGCTGCGCACCAGCCGCACCCATGAAGCCGTCGTGATGCATCCACTGCCGCGAACCAGCGAACTCGCGTACGAGCTCGACGCCGATCCGCGTGCAGTTTATTTCGAGCAGGCGGCCGCCGGAGTGCCGGTCCGGATGGCGTTGATCGCGTGGTTGATGGAAAAAGCCGCGCACACGTCCGACGCCGCTCGGCCGGTCGCCGAGCCGATTCGCTTCAAAACAGAGCCGCCGCCGCGATGCGCCAATCTGAACTGCGTCACGCGATTTGAAGGCGCCTACCTCACTCCGCGATTCACGCTCGGCCGCAGTGTCGATACCAGCGTGCTCGCGCTGAAGTGCGACTACTGCGAACGCGAATTGAAGACCGAATACGTCGGTCATGCGCGCTCACATCGCTACTACCGCTTCGACGAAAACCTCCAAGGCTATGTGCGCCAGTGGATCGAAGAAGGTTCGCTGGCGGTGTTCGAGAGCGTGAAGCAGGCCGAGGAAGGCGGCTACGAACCCTACAAGCGCGGCCCTCAGCGCGAAATTATGAATGAGCAGGAAGTGGTTCGCGCGATCGAATCGCTCGCCGACCAGGTGATTGCTGACGTTCTCGACCTGCCGAGTGTCTCGATCGTCGGCGTCGTCAGTCGCGGCGCGATGCTCGCGCTTCGGTTGCGCGAGCTGATCGGATCAAAGACCAAGGTCTTTCCGCCGTGCGCCGCTCTCGACGTGTACAAGCCGGACGATGCCCTGCGTCCGATTGATGGCACCGAAAAGTTCGTCGTCGAAGACCGGACGATAATCCTGGTTGACGACGTGATTAACAGCGGATGGACCGTGCAGCGCGCGATGGCGACTATTTGGCAGCGCGGGCGTCCAGCGGCGGTCAAGCTGGCGGTGTTGATCGATCGCGGGCATCGTGCGCTCCCGATTCGGCCGAACTATGTCGGTAAGAACATCCCGACCTCGCGCACCGAGCGCGTGCAGGTGCGCCTCGCCACGGCCGGTAGCGATCCGAAAAGCAAATCGCACGATCACGTAACGATCTATTCAATCGTCGAACCGCGGAAAGAACCCGAGGCGGCGCATTGAGCTCAATCCTGCTTAAAGGAGGACGGGTGATCGATCCGGCCAGCGCGCTCGACGGGCAGTATGACGTGTTGGTGCGCGACGGTGAGATCGCAGCGGTCGAGCCGGTCGGAGCGCGAAGTAGTCTGCAGGATGTCACCGTCATCGACGTAAGTGGATGCTGGATCGCGCCCGGATTGATCGATCCGCACGTACATCTGCGCGACCCCGGTTTTCCTGAAAAGGAAACGATTTTGACGGGCTTGCGAGCCGCGGCCGCCGGCGGCTTCACAACAGTGGCGGCGATGGCGAACACGTCGCCCGTCAACGACAATCCCGCGACGACGCGCTACATGCTCGAGCGCGCTCGCGAAGCGCATTCGGCGAGACTCGTGCCGGTCTCGGCAGTCACGCATGGGCTGGCCGGCACTGAACCGGTCGATTTCGCCGCTATGCTGGAGGCAGGTGCGCGAATGTTCTCCGACGACGGGATTCCGATCGACGATGCGATGGTTCTGTCACGCGCGATGGATGAAGCGAAGCGGCTCGGCTATGCGGTCGCACTGCATGAAGAGGATCGCGCGCTGTCATGCGATGGAGCGCTGAATGCGGGCGCCGTGTCGAAGCATCTGGGCGTCAGCGGCTACCCGGATTCGGCGGAGTCGCAACGCGTGCGTCGCGATCTCGCGCTGGCGATCGGCTCGGGCGCTGCCGTTCACGTGTGCCACGTGTCGACGCCCCAGTCCCTCGAACTCATTCGTGCCGCGCGCCGCCATGGCGCGCAGGTTACCTGCGAAGTGACCTCGCATCATTTCACCCTTGACGAAAGTGCGGCGATGATCTGGGGACCAAACGCGAAGATGAACCCGCCGCTGCGAAGTCACGGCGATGTCGAAGACCTGCTCGCTGCGATTCGCGACGGCACTATCGATATGATTGCGACCGACCACGCACCGCACGATCCGAAGTCGAAGCGGATGGAGCAACTCGGCGCCTATTTCGGTTCGGAGCATCCAATGCCGCATCTTGACCACGACAGCGCGGACGAGTTCGCTCATGCGGAGAATGGTGTAGTCGGGCTCGAGACTGCTCTTGGGCTTGCGCTTCAGTTGGTGCATCGATCGTTGATCCAACCTGCGCGATTGGTTGAGATGATGTCGCTCAATCCGGCGACTTTGCTGCGGCTGGAGGCGGGAACCCTTGCGGAAGGCACGGCCGCGGACATCACCGTGATCGATCCCAATCTTGAATGGACTGTTGCGCCGGAAAAATTTCTGTCTAAGAGCCGCAACACTCCGTTTGCGGGAATGCGCCTGAAGGGCAGGGCGATCCTGACTATTGTTGCGGGCGAAATCGTTTACGACGGGAGGAAGGCGTAGCGGATCGATGAGCAAGGGACGGGAAGCGATTCTGGCACTGGCCGACGGGCGAGTCTTCCGCGGCCGCGCATTCGGCGCCGTGGGCGAGGCGGTCGGCGAGGCGGTTTTCAATACCGCAATGACCGGATACCAGGAAGTCCTGACCGACCCTTCGTACAAAGGCCAGCTGGTCTGTATGACTTATCCGGAAATCGGCAACGTCGGAATCAACGCCGAGGATGCGGAGTCGCGACGCGTGTACGTCGAGGGGTTCATCGTCAAGGAATATTGGGCGCGGCCGTCGAACTGGCGCTCGGAGATGCCGCTCGGAAGATATCTGGAAGACGCGGGCGTGGTGGGTATCGAGGGTATCGACACACGCGCGCTGGTCCGGCATCTACGGACGCGCGGCGCGCAGGAAGCGGTGATCTCGAGCGTCGATCTCGACACGGATTCGCTGGTGCGTAAGGCCAAGGCATCGCCCGGACTAGTCGGCCGCGATCTCGTGAAAGAGGTTACGTCCGCGGAGCCTTACAATTGGGATTTCGGCGATTGGAAATTGGGAAGCGGCCACGTTCGCGCGAGTTATGAAACGGCACGCGATGCGCCGACGATCGTTGCGCTGGACTACGGAATCAAGCTGAACATTTTGCGACGGCTCGTCGCGACCGGATTTCGGGTCAAGGTGCTGCCGGCAGCGTCAACTGCGGAACAGATACTCGCGCACAATCCCGACGGAGTTTTCCTGTCGAACGGACCCGGCGACCCCGCCGCGCTGCCGTACGCTTACAGAGCCATCGCGGGCGTTCTGGGCAAGAAGCCGGTGTTCGGCATTTGCCTGGGACATCAGTTGCTGGGGCTGGCGCTGGGCGGCAAGACCTACAAGCTCGACTTCGGGCATCATGGCGCAAATCATCCGGTGATGGACCTGCGGACGCGTCGTGTCGAGATTACCTCGCAGAACCACGGCTTCGCGGTCAACGACGAGTCGTTGAAGGGTCGCGCGATACTTTCGCATCTCAATCTGAACGACAACACCGTCGAGGGATTGCAGGGAACCGGCGTACCATTTTTCTCCGTGCAGTATCATCCGGAAGCCTCGCCGGGACCGCATGATTCGAGCTACCTGTTCGCGCGATTCAGAAAACTGGTTGAAACCTTCCCGCGCTACGGTGCGGAAGCGCTCGAGAGGATTATTGCCGCCGAGGCATTGGCGCAAGCGCAAATTCAATGAGTCAGGATTCCCAAGTTGCCGCTTCGTAAAGATCTCAAATCGGTATTGCTGATTGGCTCGGGCCCGATCGTTATCGGGCAGGCGTGCGAGTTCGACTACTCGGGCACGCAAGCGGTCAAGGCGCTGCGGGAGGAAGGTCTGCGCCTGATTCTCGTCAATTCGAATCCGGCGACGATAATGACTGACCCCGAACTGGCGGACCGCACATATGTCGAGCCGATGACGGTGGCGGTGCTCACGAAGATTATCGAGCGCGAGCGCCCTGACGCTCTGCTGCCGACGGTCGGCGGGCAAACCGCGCTGAACCTTGCGATCGAGCTTGCCGAGGCGGGCGTGCTTGATCGGTTCAAGTGCGAACTGATCGGCGCGAAGCTCGAAGCGATCAAAAAGGCCGAGGATCGTGAGCTGTTCAAGAACGCGATGTTGAAGATCGGGCTCGAAGTGCCGCGTTCCACGATTGCGCACTCAATGGCAGACGCTGAACGGGTGGTGGGCGAGCTTGGTATCCCGCTGATAATTCGTCCTTCGCGAACGCTCGGTGGGACCGGCGGCTCGATCGCGCGCGAACTCAGCGAATATCGCGCCAAGGTAGCGTACGGCCTCGAACAATCGCCTAGCCATGAAGTTCTGATCGAGCAGTCGGTCGAAGGATGGAAGGAATTCGAGCTCGAGGTGATGCGCGACACGGCGGACAACGTCGTGATTATCTGCTCGATCGAAAACCTCGATCCGATGGGGGTCCATACAGGCGACTCAATCACGGTCGCGCCCGCGCAGACGCTGACTGACAAGGAATACCAACTGATGCGCGACGCGGCGATTCGGATTATCCGCGAGATCGGCGTCGACACGGGCGGTTCGAACATCCAGTTTGCAATCGAGCCGGCGACCGGGCGGATGGTCGTAATCGAGATGAACCCGCGCGTGTCCCGGAGCTCGGCGCTGGCGTCGAAGGCGACCGGATTCCCAATTGCCAAGATTGCGGCGCGGCTCGCGGTCGGTTACCGGCTCGACGAGATTCCGAACGACATCACGCGCATGACGCCCTCGTGCTTCGAGCCAACCATCGACTACGTCGTGACCAAGATTCCGCGCTTCGCGTTCGAGAAGTTTCGCGGCGCGGCCGACGAGCTTGGCCCGCAGATGAAATCGGTCGGCGAGGCAATGGCGATCGGGCGGACCTTCAAGGAGTCGCTGCAGAAAGCGCTGCGTTCGCTCGAAATAGGATCGCATGGACTCGAGAGCGGGGGGCTTCCAGAGCCGTCGAGCGCCAACGCGGTGGCTCACCTTCGAGCGCAGGTGGCGACGGCGAGCAGCCATCGTCTGTACCATCTGGCGGATGCGCTGCGGCTCGGAATATCGCGGGCGGAGGTTTACGAACTCAGCAAAATCGATCCCTGGTTTATCGACGCGGTCGCGGACCTGGTGGCTGAGGAAAAGCGCGTCGCTCGCGAACCGCTCGGCGCAGCGTACTTCCGGGAGTTCAAGCCGATGGGATTCTCGGATCGGCGAATCGCGGACCTGCGCGGGATCGATGAAGCTGCGGTGGCGACGGCGCGTCGCGAGGCGGGAGTGGCGCCAGTGTTCAAATCGGTTGACACCTGCGGCGCCGAATTCGAAGCGTTCACCCCGTACCTCTACTCGACTTACGAAGGTGAGGACGAAGCGCCGCCGACCGCGCGCAAAAAAGTGATCATTCTGGGCGGCGGCCCG
>NZ_DATDGQ010000401.1:0-1583 GCF_036522015.1 Binatus sp. (SeqCode) | reverse complement strand
GTAACGGCCGGCTCGGTAAAAATGATTCGGCGCGCGGCGGAATCGATTCGCGCGGGCACGCCGAACGGAACCGCAAAATTCTCGGTGCCATGTCCCGCCTCGACGCCCCACAGCACTGGACATCCGAGGCCCGCAGTCTGCTCCGCGGCGAAGCGCGCGATCATCCGGGTCTCCTGTTCGTTTCCATCGATCGCTCGAATCGCGCCGAAAACAATTCCCGCAACGCGCCCGAGCGCGCCGCTTTGCCGCAACTGCACGAGCATCCGATCGATTCGATAGGCTTTCTCGCCCGTGTCCTCAAGAAACAGGATTCGTCCGTCGAAGCGCGGCTCGTACGGTGTGCCGATAGTCGCCACCAGCACCGACAGGCATCCGCCGATAACCTCGCCTTGCGCGCTCCCCGGATGCATCGCCTCGTGAGCCTCGAGCTCAAAGCCGTCGAGCTTGCCGCAGAGCAATCCTTGCAGATGCTCGAGCGCGCGCGGACTCAGGCCTTTCGCAAAGTCCATCGCGACCATCGGTCCGTGAAACGACACCATTCCGGCGAAATCAACCAGTGCATTGAGCAGGAAGGTCGCATCCGAGAAGCCGATGAAGATTTTGGGCGTGCTGGCGATCGCCTTGAAGTCGAGAATCGGCAGCAGTCGTCCGCATCCGTAGCCGCCGCGCGCCGAAAAGATCGCTCTGACTTCGGGGTCGGCGAAATATTCCTGGAGCTCGCTCGCGCGCTCGCGATCGTCACCGGCCAGAATCCCCGAACGCGCCAGCGCGCGCTCCGAAACTTTGACCCGATAGCCCATTGCGCCGAGCACGGTGACACCGCGCTCGAGATGCGCCCGTTCGATCGCCGCGGCGGGCGCGACGACCGCAACGGTATCGCCCGGTTGGAGCGCGTTGGGTTTGATCGGTTTGTTTTTCACAGGTTCAAGCTATTCCGCTCCGAATCCTACCAGATGGCCCGCGCGAACGCCCGTCAGTTGCGGAAATTGCCTCCGCTTCCGGTTTCCGGTTCAGTCGGCGACGGACGGCGCGGCATGCTCCTCCATCCCGGTGAGCGAGCCGACTTCGGAAAATCCGAGCAGCGCCGCCGTAACCCACAAACCCGCCGCACCGATCGCTATCGTTGGACGCATACCGATCACGCCGCCCGCGACACCCGCGACCAGTTGCCCAACGAGCACGCTGGCGAGACGCACGAAGCGCAGACTCGCGTTGACGCGTCCAAGCATCGGTTTGGGCGTGATCGTTTGAATCAGGCTGACGGCGTTGATGAAGTACACTGTCGCGGCACTGTCGCCGACCAGCTGCTGCGCAACCAGCAGTGCTACCGACACGGGGCCACTGCCTCGCGCGATCGGCAGCAGCATGTATGCGACGCCTTCGATCGCGAGGCCGGCCACCATCGCTCTTCCGGTGCCGAGAATCTCGGCGCTGCGGCGCGCGGCGAGCGCACCGAACAGCGAGCTTGCGCCGCCAACCGCGAAGATCACGCCGAGCACGCCGGGCCTGAATCCGAGCGCGTTGACGACGAACAACATGTAGAGCGTGCCGACCAGGCTGTTCGCAAAGCCGCCCACGATCAC
>NZ_DATDGQ010000400.1:0-9210 GCF_036522015.1 Binatus sp. (SeqCode) | reverse complement strand
ATAAAAATAGTTTCGTAGCGCCGCATGCGCTTGCTAAGTCCTCCTTACGGATTGCAGCCCCAGGTTGGAGCAAGGAGCAATCCCACACAGTACCATCGCGGGTATGCGGCCTCAAGGCCGAATTGCAGGTATTTAGTGGGTGGGAAATCGCGCGCGTCAATCGCTGCCATTGGCCTTGCGATTAGCGAGCGGTCTGTTAATGAGAAGAGGCGGTTCGCGCTCGAGTAATTCAGGAGGTTCCGTCCATGGCCAAACCCAAAAAGAAAATCAGGAAAGCGGCGCCCAAAGCCCGCAAAGTCGTTGCCAAAGCTACCAAACGCAAAAAACCCACGGCCAAAAGCCCAAAGCGGCCGGTGGCGGCCAAGGCGTCGAAGGGCAGCGCCGCGAAAAAATCAGCGAAGCCTATGGGACGTCGAGTCGCCGAGATTGTGACGGCCGCGACGCGCGCATCGATCGATATAGAGAGCGCCGCGGGTCGGATAGAGCGCGCGGCGGTGAGAAAAGTCGGCGAAGTCGCGGCGCGGGCGACTCGCGCGATGCGAAACGCAGTATCTTCTTCGCCAAAGATCCCGGGCTACGACGAATTGCCGGTTCGCGCGGGCGCACCGGCGGGCGCGGCATGGGGAGTGTTCGGCGACGACGACGAAGTCGGCACGATCAATCTGCTGACGCCGGAGCGCGTGGTTGCGGCGACGTCGTCGATACGCACGGGGAAGGTGTTCGCGCTGAATCTCCCGATCAACATTCCCGATCCGCCGCTGTTCACCCGCGGCAAGCATACGCACACCGTCAAGATTTTCCCCGGCGCCGAATTTGTGCTCGACGACTTCCTCGACAACTTCTATCCTCAAGCGTCATCGCAATGGGACGCGCTCGCGCACGTGAAGCATCCGGTGCATGGAGCGTACAATGGGATTCCCGACCATCAGATCACCGGGCGCGGCGGGATGCGGCTGGGGATCGACAACCTCGCGCGCCGTGGAATCGCAGGACGCGGAGTGCTCGCCGACGTAGCTCGCTACTACGATCGCGTCGGCAAGTCGATCAACTTCACCAAGGCCGAATCGATTCCGCTCGACGACGTGAAAGCGACGCTCGAAGATGAAGGCGTCGAGCTGCAGGCCGGCGACATCCTGCTGATTCGCATCGGATGGACGAAGTTTTACCTCTCGGCGAGCGCGCACATAAAGGAAGAGCTGTCGAAGGAGACCGTCGTGCCGGGAATCGAAGGCACCGAGCGCACCGCGCGATGGCTATGGGACAATCACCTCGCGGCTGTCGCGTCGGATTCGCCCGCGCTCGAGGCGTTGCCGAAAACTGCGGGCAACGAAATGGAGTTCCTGCATTTCCACATGCTCGCATTCTTCGGAATGCCGATCGGCGAGATGTGGAACCTCGAAGGGCTGGCCGAAGAATGCGCCGCCGACGGCAACTACGATTTTTTCCTGACGTCTGCGCCTTTGAACATCCCGGGAGGAGTCGGCTCGCCGCCAAATGCGTTGGCAATCAAGTAGCAAGGGCAAAGGGGGAACTTGATTGTATATGAAACCCGCGGTGGGTTTCACGCTTCCTTCGGCAGGGGCGACCCCTGCACCCAGTACTAATCGCAAAACGGCGAGTACGCCATTTTGCTCTCAGGTTCTTGATTTTGGTGGCACAGGCTTTAGCCTGTGATTTTTCTGGTCCATGCAAATCCAGGAAAGAATCACAGACTGAAGCCTGTGCCACTTTCTGAATGACGCGGGGACAGGGAGTGGGGAAGAGACAGCGACCAGGTATGCAAAGGTCCCCGGGAGGAGTCGGCTCGCCACCCAATGCGTTGGCGATCGAGTAGCTATAGACGAATTCGACTTATGCGGTCGGCGTCAGACGGCGCCGACCGTTTTTCATTTGCTCGCGGCAACCGGTTTTCGCCGCTTGAATAGCAATCCCGACCAGGTCTCATCGATTGCGCACACTTTGAAATCGACCAGTCCGTTGGAGAGGCCGGCGCCGCGCACCGATACTTGCGACAGGTCGCTGACTATCGCGGAGGTTTTCTTCGGCCATACGATCCAGATCAATCCGTCTTCCAAATCCATTGCGATTTTCTTGATTCGTCGATTCAGCTCCTTGTTCGAGCGGACGAACCATATCGCCAAGTTGCAATCGCGGCTGGGTTTGTCGAGCAGCTTCGCGCCTTCGGGCAATTGGCCAAGCGATTTGGAGAATCCGTCGGGCGCATCGAGCAGTGCGATCGACGAGTTCGGTTTGATGCCGAGTTTTTTCGGCAGCGGCGTGCCTGAGTAAGGCTCGAAGATCGATCGCGGCACTACCGGATCGGTAGTGCGTCGAGCCGCCATCGCGCGTTTCAGTACGGTCGCCACCTTCGGCCAGGGAGCGTACGAGGCGTCGGGCAGAGACATCCTGATGCCGGCGATTTTCTCCGGCACGCCGCCCGCGAACACCATCGGCAGGTCGCGGGTCGATTTCGCCATCCGCAGGGCGATTCCAATGTCGCGCCCGACCGAAGGGAGCCGCTCGATATCAATCACAATTGCGGCGGGTATAGCTCGCCTGACGTCGCGCAGGAATTTCAGACCTTGCGGCACGATGACGGTGACGTCATAAGCGGCGGCGTGCAGAGTTTTCGCTCTCTGGGATGCTTCGACGGCGTTTTGATGAATCAGCAGGACGCGGGGCATCGTCGCTCGAGTAAACCGAGTAATGAAATCCTAGTGCCCAGCCTTCGTTAGCGCCTCAGTCGTGAAGAAACTCTTGTCCACTGCGCCCATGTTGATGTACCAGCATTCGCGCTCGGGCGTGTCGGGGCCGGGCAGGTAGCACGTCGTCGAGACGCCAGACTGCACGTCGATGCTCGAGGCGGCGACGATGAACTCACGCTTGAACGGATAGACCGCAATCTTGGCGTCGGGCACCGGGCGGTCACGATAGGTGTTGAGATAGATCTGCGTCTTCCACAACTCGCCCTTCTGATCGTAGCTGTCGACGTACGGATTGAACCATCCCTCGCCATCGACGTACACAATCGTCTTCGATTGCAGCACGCCGGTGATTCTTTCCGGACGCGGCGTCACTTCGACGACGTACAGATGGCGCATCTCCCAATCTTCGTTGCACGAGGTTGCGCCGCCGTCAGTCGGACATGGACGCGCGGGCGAGTTCTGCGCATGCACGCACGCGAGCATGTTTTTGTCGCCGAGATATTTGAAGTTGTACTCCTGCGGCTTCGCGCCAAATCCGCCGGCGTGATCGGCGTCCCAGGTCGAAAGCCCCGGCGAGGAACTCAACATCACTTCGTTCACCCGGCGCACGCGCCGCGCACCCGCCAGGAATGCCCACGTATCGTCGGCCTTCATCGCGTCCCAGTAGCGATAGAGGATCGCGCCGCTGCCGCGATCTTCGGCAGGCGCAAGAGCGGGATACGCGCCCGCGCGCGCCCAGATACCGGTAGTCTTGAAATCCGGATCGGCCGGCATCGGCTCGACCTCGGTGCGTCCGATATCCGAGTAACCCGCCAGATGACCGACCTCGGTCAACGTCATCAACTGTTGTTGCGCGCCGGGATTTTGTTTCGCGACCTGGCATTCGAAAAAACGCAAATCGTAGTCGTCAGTCGCGATCGGCTTGAAGTATTGGTTCCACATGATCTTGGCCGCAACGTCGGGGTCGTTGGGATCGAGCAGCGGGAACGGCTGCCCGGCGACGTAGCCCAGCAAGTCGCGACGGTCCGGGGCGAGGCGCACCTGTCCTGAATATTTTTCGGTCGCATCCTGGAACGGCGGCGGCCAGGTGACGCGGCTCGTCGCCACGATGTTCATCTGCATGCCCCTGGAAACCGCGATGAAGGTGCCCGGGCTCACGAGCGCGCGGACCTGCTCCGCATTCTTGGCCGTGACCATGTCGCCGGGTTTTACTTCGGGGTGGGCGGGAGTGAGAGCGAATGTCAGCGCGGAGAAAATTGCGATGACGGACAGCGTGACGCGGAGTCCGTACGGCTTTTTCATTTTCTAAAGTATCACTTTAACTCGACCGCGATCTGGCGGTAGCGTTTCGTTCCGACGTTGACGAAGCCTCGATGAGTTCCTTTCGCGAACCATAGCACGCGGCCAGCCGAAAGCGATTCCGCGCGCGAGTGCTCACCGCCGTCGGTCCTCCCCCGAAAAGGTTTATTCCTGCTCGAAGCATCCGCGATCCGCGCCGCACCCTTGCGCATCGACCGGCTGCCCGTCGGGTCCCACCGGCCGCTGCGTCTTGAGGCAGGTGTAGCAGGCGGTCGCGTCGTCGGGTTTGAAAATGCGCTCGCCGTCGGGCGTGCGATAGTACGCGGTTTTCGTGCGCAGCAGCGCGCAGAATGGCGAGGCCATACTATGCGGCCTCCAAACCGGCGGTGTGCATGATCGCGCGGCGCACGATCACTTTCGCGATCACGACTTTGTAGGCGTTGTCGGACATCGGTTGCGCGTCCTTCAGCGCGGCGTCAGCGGCGGCGCGAGCGCGCGACTCGTCGAGCGGCCCGACCTTGAGCGCGGCTTCTGCCTCGGGAGATCGCCATGGGATTGGCGCAACCGCGCCCATCACGACGCACGCATCGCGGACGGTCTTCGCACCGGGCGCGCTGTCGAGCACGATCGCGACGCTGACTAGCGGCCAATCGAAGCTCTGCTTCTCGCGCGCCTCCAGGTAATGGCTACGCACGCCAGCCGACGGCGCGGGCACGATCACTTCGGTGATTATTTCGCCGGGCTTGAGAGAATTTTCCCGCTTCGCATCGACTGTCGGCAGCGTGAAGAATTTCTCGAGCTCAATGTTGCGGGTGCCGGCTGGGCCGACGATCGTTGCGCTCGCGCGCATCGCGATCAACGCCGGCGCAAGATTCGACGGATGCACGATGAACGACGGCCCGCCACCGAGAATCGCGTGATAGCGATTCAGCCCGCCGATCGAGTAGCAGGTGTCGCCGCCCTTCTTCAGGCAATTCACGTCGGGATTGCGAAAATACCAGCATCGCGGACGCTGCAGGATATTTCCGCCGACCGTGCCGAGGTTGCGAATCTGCGGCGTCGCCGCCTCGCCGGCGGCCTCGGCAATTGCAGTGAACTTCGCGCGAATCACAGGATGCTCGGCGACTTCGCTCAGCTTCACCGTGGCGCCAAGTCGAAGATCCCCCGACGGGCGCACTTCGATCCCGCCAAGCTCTTTCAGGCCTTTGAGATTCACCAGCGCGACTGGCGATACGATATTTTGCTTCGACAGATCGACGGCATCGACGCCGCCCGCAAATGCGACGTTGCCATCCTCGGCCAGCAGTCGCGACGCGCTTGCGACATCGGCGGGCGTGATTACTTCGAATCGATTCATCGCGATTCCAAATCCTTCACGCGTGTCCCAGCGCCGCCAGCACGCGGTCGGGCGTCATCGGGAGCGAGCGCACCGGCACGCCAATAGCGTCGTACACCGCGCATGCGACCGCGGCCGTGCTCGCAACGTGCGCCACCTCGCCGAGTCCCATCACGCCGGTATTCGTGATGCCGTTGGCGACTTCGAAAAACGTCACGTCGATCTGCGGCACGTCGAGCGCGCCGAGGAGCTTGTAGTCATCCATCGTGGGATTCACCATGATGCCGAGCTGCGGATCCATCCGGCGATCCTCGAAAAGCGCGAACCCGATTCCCATCAGGATGCCGCCGTTGACCTGGCTGCGCGCCGTCAGCGGATCGACAATTCGTCCCGCGTCGTGCACCGCAACGACATGCGTCACACGCACGATTCCCGTCTCGGTATCGACTTCGACTTCCGCGAACTGACATCCCGCCTGATCGGTGCGGAACCCCGCGTAGTTGGGCACGCGCTCGCCTTGCGCGGAAATCGAATCGCCGGGAATCCGCTTGCACACGTCGTTAAACGAAATCGCACGCGAAGGATTGGTGCGCACGCGAATCGTTTCGCCAGTCGCCTCGAGGTCGTTGGGCTCGGCGCCAAGAATCGGCGCGGCGATCCGAAACAGCTTGTCCTTGAGATGCGCCGCGGCCTGGCGCACCGCCGGCGAATTAGAAGGAGCACTGAGGCTGCCGCCGCTCGGCACTGAAAATAGAAATCGCGTGTCGCCGATTTCCGACTTCACGCGATCGACGGGCAGTCCTAGCTCCTCGGCCGCGACGATCGCGAGCACCGTGCGCGTGCCGGTACCGATATCCTGCGTGCCGACGCGCACTTCGACGCTGCCGTCGCGATGCGCGATCACTTGCGCCTCCGGGCCAGACACTCCGACCGCATGCCATTCGGCGGACGCGACGCCGACGCCGCGCCTGATTGGACCGGTGGATTTTGCTGCTTCATTTTTCTCGGCCCATCCGAACGCGCGCGCGCCAATATCGTATTCGGCGGCGCGGACCGGGTTGTCGCTGTTGCGGCGGCGGAACTCGAGCCGGTCGACTCCCGCCTTGCGCGCCATCTCGTCCATCGCGAGCTCCAGCGCGAAGCATCCTTGCGGCCAGCCAGGCGCGCGCATCGGCGACGACGGCCCGGCATTCGTATAGATGTTACTTTCCTCGACTCGGATGTTGGCGCATCGATAGACCGAGCCGAACGGACCCGCACTGCCCGCGCCGCCGCCGATTCCGCCGCTGCCGCGCGTCACGAGATCGATCGCGATCAGTTTTCCCGCGCGATCGACGCCCATCTTGACCTTCTGCTCGGAGTTGGGACGGTTACCGGTCGAGCGATGCTCGTCGGCGCGCGGGAGCATCACCTTGACCGGCACTCCGGTCGCCTTCGCCAGCCGGGCGGCAACAATAATTTCTGGAGTCGCGCCGAATTTCGATCCGAAGCCGCCGCCGAGGTACTCGCAGACTACGCGCACGCTGTCGGGCGGCAGGCTGAAATACACCGCCAAGTCGTCGCGCACCGAAAAGACGCCCTGCGTCGAGCACCAGACCGTAAGCTGATCGCCGGCCGGGTTAAAGCTCGCGACCGCGCCGTGCGTTTCGAGGCAGACATGGGTCTGCACCGGCGTCGTGTAGGTCGCCTCGATCGTGTTCGCTGCGATCTCGAGTCCCTTCGGCACGTCGCCGACGCTCGAATGCTTGATCTTACCGACGTTCGACCCGCTGCCAAAGACTCGCGGCGCAGAATCTTTGGCCGCGGAGTCCATATCGACCACGAACGGCAGCGTTTCGTAATCGACCTTGATCAACTTGAGCGCGTCGGCGGCGAGGTCGGAACTGATCGCAGCGACAGCGGCGACTTCCTGGCCGGCAAAGCGGATTTCGCGATCGTCGAGCGCGAGCACGGCGCGCACGCCGGCCAGATGCTGCGCCGCCGACAGATCGATATTGCGAATCCGTGCATGCGGCCACGGACTGCGAAGCATCGCGCCGTGGAGCATCCCGGGTAGTTCGATATCGTAGGTGTAGTGCGCGGCGCCCGTGGCCTTCAGCGGTCCATCGACGCGTGGCGCCGGCTTGCCGACGACCGACAGTCGTTCGCCCCACTGCCACGGCGTCGGCTCGTCGTCGGGGATGACGACCGTGACGTCGCGCGTGTTGCCCTGATAGCCAAGGTTGAGCGTGACGCGTCGCGACATCAGAAGGCCTTGGTTGCGCGTCCCGGCTTGACGGCTCTGAGAGCGGCTGCGAAGACGTGCGGGTAAGTGCCGCAGCGGCAGGTATTTCCCGCGGTCGCGTGTTTGATTTCGTCTGTCGTCGCAGCAGGATTTTTTTCGAGCGCCGCCGCGACCGACATCACCATCCCGGGCGTGCAGAAGCCGCATTGCTGCGCGTCCTCTTCGACGAATGCCGCCTGCACCGGATGCATGTTCGACGGCGTGCCGAGACCTTCGATGGTTGTGACCTGATGACCGCGCGCGTCGATCGCGAGCACCATGCACGAAGTCACGGGTTTGCCGTCGAGATGCACGGTACATGCACCGCACGCGCCGCGATCGCAGACGAGCTTGGTGCCGGTCAGCCCGAGGTGCTCGCGCAGTGCGCCCAGCAGTGTCACGCGCGGCTCGATCTCGAGCGTCGCGGGCTTGCCGTTGATATTGAGTTCGATCGTCGCGGCTTCAGGCCCAAGTTTTTCGAGGACACCCGGAGGCAGCGTCTTCTGGTCGGCGGACGCGGGCCGAACGCGCACCAGGCCTGCGGCGGCAGCGACCGCGCCGGCGCCCTTGATGAACGATCGGCGGCTGATGGCGTTTGGCTTGCGAGGCTTCATTTGGAGGTTGCGGCGGCGGTGTCGCGAGTGGGTTCGGAAGTCATGAAGATCGCAATCGCGACACCGAACAGAATCATACCGACTGGAAGCGCGAACGCAGCAATCTTGATCGAGTAAACGCCCGCTGACAGAAGCTTGTCAAGAAACATTCCGGTTTCGTAGCCGAAGCGGTCGATAAGCAATTCGTTGGCGGATGCGCCGGTGGTGAATCTGAAGCGCGCGATTTCTGCGCTGCGGCGTCCGACAATCGGCAGCACGACGCCAGATACTATCACCGCGGCGATCATCGAGCGGTTCTTCAGCGCGCCGCCATACACCAGCCGCGCGCCGATTCGAATTCCGATCAACATTCCGATTGCGGCCGCGGCGCACTCGACGATTGCGAACTCGTTGGCATTCCACCACGCGCCGAACGAGGGATTCAGGTATCGCACGACGATATGCGCGCCGCTTCCGTAGCTCAGTGTAAAGATGACGCCCACCACGAGCGCTACAAACGTCAGCCGTCCCATCCATCGGGGAGTTCGGCGCGGTTTTTTCCTTCGAGGCATCCGTTAACCTTCAGCGAATCGACGCGACGATCGCGCCTGCGCCTCGGGTAAGTCCGATCGAGAGGTAGACAATCAGCAGCACGAGCGAGCCGACGGTCAGCCCGACGCGGCGAAAGCGCGCCTGGAGCGCGGCGACCTCCGGACTCGGTCCGGCGGCCCGCCAGATTTGCGTGCCGATATTTCCATACTGATAGAGCGCGAGGCCGATAACGACGACGACCAGAATCAATTTGATCGCGAGCAGAATCGAAACCCCGCCGATGAACAGCACGTTGAAGATGCCGGTCACAACCAGCACGGCCAGCGACGTAAGCACGATCGCGCCGAGGCGGCGAACGATTCGGCGGGACACCCGCAGACGGCTGGGCGCGTCGAGTTCCGCGGCCAGGACGGGAGCGAGTGCGAACGTACTGAACAGGGATCCGCCGAGCGCAACGATCAC
>NZ_DATDGQ010000399.1:0-5163 GCF_036522015.1 Binatus sp. (SeqCode) | reverse complement strand
GTTACTACCGGACGTCCCAGCTCAACCCCGACTTTCTCGAGCCGCGCCGCATGATTCACCGCGGGACCAATCACTGTGAAGTCCAACCGCGTTGGGGCTCCGATATTTCCGTAGCTGACGTCGCCCAGGTGCAGGGCCAGTCCGAAATGTATCTCGGGGTCGCCGGCGGCGCGGCGCTCGAGATTTCGCACAGCGACCTTTTCAGTGGCAGCGCGGGCGGCCCTCAACGCGGCGGCGCATCGATCGCGGGGATCTTCGTTCGCGCCAAGCTCGAAAATTGCCAGCATCCCGTCGCCCATGAACTTGAGCGCCTCGCCGCCCTCGGCCGTCACCGCGTCCACCATCGTTTCAAAGTAGTCGTTGAGCAACCCGATTACTTTGTCGCGCGGCAGAGAGTCGGTCATCGCGGTAAAGCCCCTCAGATCGCAAAGCCAGACCACCGCGCGAATCTGTTCGCCGCTGCCCCTGGTGATCTTGCCCGCGAGCACCCGCTCACCCGTCCGATGGCCGACGTAGGTGTCCATCAGGTGCCGTGCGATTCGCCGCGTGGCTTGCAGCTCGACGATTATCGCCAGCGCCTCCGCAACCGCGCCGAGCCCGCCGATTTCATCCTCGCTGAATCCGCCCGAGCGATCGGTAAGCCAGGTGATCGAGTTGATCTCACCACTCGAGCAGATCATCGGCATCGCAGCGTAGTCGGTACCGCCCTCGCTTTTAAACTCGCTCAGGGCCGGATAATCGAGCGCACAGGCGGGGTCATGCAATTGCCGCCGGATCATGCGCCCGGTGCGCTGCACTTCCGCAATCGGGCTGGTGGTGAACTCAGGATCGTTTTCGAACGAATGATTTGCCGTGAACCGGACTGCGCCGGGCGTGCTGCGCCGCCAGATATAGGCGGTCGCCGCGATTTGCGGATGGAGCGTGCCCTCCGCGCAGAAGGCGCGCCACAGCGGGATACCCGCCGCGACGATTCTCCGGCACATCTCGTCGCCGAACTCGCGCATGTGCGTAACGTGGCGCCCGTCACGCATCATCCATTCGACGACCCGCGCCGCGCCCTCGTGATGCCTGTTTCTTTCGATCGCCGTCGGTTCCTATTCGCCCTTGGCGAAGCACACCGCCTCGATATTGTGACCGTCCGGGTCAAGCACGAACGCGCCGTAGTATGTAGGACTGTAATTCGGCCGCGGACCGGCCCCTCCGTTGTCGCGCCCGCCCGCCTTCATCGCCGCTTCATAGAATTTGCGCACGGTCGCGCGATCCTTCGCCAACACCGCGATATGCGTATAGCCGTGCGAGGCGCCTTCGCGGTGTCCGATCCAGATTCGTTCGCGATCGGGTCCGGCGAAGCCTGCGTATTGCTCCTGGTCGTCGCTGAAGACCAGCGTGTATCCGAGTGGATCGAGCGCCGCCTTATAGAAGCTGAGGCTCTTCTGGAAATCCGAGACTCTAAGCGAGATGTGATCGATCATTGTCGTAGCTTAGGGCTATTGCGGATCGCCGAGCTTCAGCAACTGCTTGCCGAAATTTGCACCCGTGAACAGCCGGATGATCGTCTTCGGAGCGTTCTCCAGTCCCTGCTGCAGATCGACCTGGTTCTTGAGCTTCCCCTCCGCGTACCACTTGGACATCTCGGCGATCGCCTCGGGATAGCGCGGCAGAAAATGAAATACCAGGAAGCCTTCCATCCGCGCGTGTTGCATTATCAGGTTGAAATAATTTTTGGGCCCGACCGGATTCCTCTCGCCGAGGTTGTTGTACTGCGAGATCGCTCCGCACAACACCACCCGCGCGCCATTAGCCAGTCGCGCGAGCGCATCATCGAGAATCTCGCCGCCGACGTTGTCGAAATATACATTGATGCCCTGCGGGCAATGCTTAGTCAGCGCCTCACCTACCTTCTCACTCTTATAGTCAATCGCCGCGTCGAAGCCTGCCTTTTTCACCAGCCAGTCGCACTTCTCGCGACCTCCCGCGATACCAACTACACGGCATCCTTTGATTTTGGCGATCATCCCCGACACCGAGCCGGTTGCGCCCGCCGCGCCGGAGACGACGAACGTGTCGCCGGCCTTCACCGCACCGACCGCCAGCGTGCCGAAGTATGCCGTCAGGCCTGTCGTGCCAAGCAGCGACAGCGCGAGAATGGGATCGGTGCCGCGCGGCAGCTTCTGCAAGCCCATCAGCCCTTCACCGCCGTTAACCGTGTAGTCCTCCCATCCGAAAAGCCCCTGCACCAGATCGCCCTTGGCAAATCCCTCGCGCTTGGACTCAACCACCTGTCCGATGGTGCCGGCCTTCATCGTTTGTCCGAGCGGAATCGCTGGCATGTAGGTGTCCATCGACATCCATCCGCGCTGCGTCGGATCGAACGAGAACGCAAGATTGCGCACCAGTACCTGTCCGTCCTTCAGCGCCGGAACGGACGTTTCATTCCAGCGAAAATCGCTTTCCTTGATCATTCCGTGCGGACGCTTCTCGAGCAGCCATTGTCGATTCCTCAGCTCTGCCATTTCAATATATCCTCACTGCGAGTGTGACTTGGACTTACCCGATAAGCGCCCCGCGAACAAGCAACGTGCAAAACCCGGGTGAATAGCGTTGGCTTGGCGAGACGCAAAATCCTACAATCGGGCGACGGAGGAACCGACATGTCGATGATGGGGCGTTTTGTGCAGGTGTCGCCGGCTCGCTTGAAACAGATTCTTGACGATCCTTCGGAAGTCGAAGGGCTTTTCGCCAGCGATCAGGCCGCCCAGGCCATGCCGAAGTTGATGGGCGCGCTTGCGGGAAGACTGCAAGGCCGCCTCGCGCCGCAGATGCTTGCAGCATCGATGGCGGCGATGCCTCCGGAGCTACGCGAGAGACTCGCACAGTCCATGAAAAACATCGGCATCGATCCCGACGCGCTCGCGCGCGGCGAAGGCGGCGATGACCTGGCGAAGTTGATGGAGGCGCGCGGACGCGCCCTCGCGGCGAAGTTAGGCATCTCGAATCCGCCGAACACCTCGGGAGGTAGTCCGCAAGCGTCGGCGAAGGGCGCGAGCCTCTCGATCGACAAAGCATGGCACGGAGTGCACTACCTGTTGTGCGGCAAGCTCGAACCCGGTTCCGACCTCGCCAGCCAGGCCGTGATGGGCGGGACGGATATCGGCGACGACCTCGGCTATGGGCCCGCGCGATACTTCGAAGCAGACGAGGTCGCTAACATCGCCCGCGAATTGAGTCGGCCAAATCTCGAAGCCGAGATGACCGCGCGATGGGATCCGGCTCAAATGGCGACGCTCGGCATCTATCCAGGACAATTCCTCGCCGACGACCAGCAATGGCTGATGGACGCGTTTCAAAAGTTGCGACAATTCTACGTCGACGCGAGCGCCGCAAAGTTCGCGATCGTTACGTGTCTCGATTGAGCGTTTAGAAAAGGCGCTGCCAAAGAACACTTCGGTTGCGGGTCGGCCTACTCTCGGCCACAATGCGCCTGCCGATGACCCGCAGAACTCCTACCCGTGCCGTGTCTTTGCGACTCGTGACCATCCTGCTGGTTCTGATTTCCGCTACCTACGCGATTGCTTCTCATAGGCCGTTGCCGCCGCAGGTGCTGTCCAAGTCTCCGGAAATGCGTCCGTTCGGGACGGGCCGCCACTCATGGTGGGGCATTCGGATGTACGACGCGACGCTATGGATTGTCGGCCCGCAATATTCCGCGGCTGCACCTCACGCGCTCGACATCGAGCCGGGCCGTGCAGTTCCCTCCGACACTTTAGTCAAGAACGCGATCGCCGAGATGCGCGACCTCAAGGTTGGCGACGAGCGTCAGCTTGCAACCTGGCAGGCGGAAATGAGGAAGCTCATTCCCAACGTTAAAGAAGGCGACCAGATCGTCATCTTCTGTCCGGACACGAGGCGGACGCTGGCCTACTTGAACGATTCGAGCACCGGCGCGATCGACGATCCGTCATTTTGCACAGCGGTCATGAGCGTATGGCTTCATCCGCAAACCAAACATCAGGCGATGCGGAAGTCGCTGCTCAGACAGTGACGCGCCAATGCTAGTCCTTAGAACAGACGCTGGCCGAAGAACACGGCGTTGATGTCGCGCTTCGAGGCGGCGAGCGCGTCGCGCGATTTCGCCGCCATCGTTTTCGCAAGCTCCCGCGCCGCGGGCATTAACTCACTAGATTTAACGACTCGGTTCAGCGCGCCCATCGCGAGTAATTCCTCCGCCTTGTAATGGCGGCACATCAGGATCGCTTCCTTCGCGCGCCATGGCCCGAGCCGGGCGGCGAGCACGCTCGCGGGAGCGCCGCGATAGGGCACGTCGAGATCCACTTCCGGCACCCAGAACTCAGCGCCTTCGACCGCAATCGCAAAATCGAACGCGAGCACGAACGACCATCCGCCGCCGACCGCGTAGCCGTTGATTGCGCCAATCGTGATCTGATCGAGATGCGCCAACACGTCGAACGCACGACCAATCAACCGCGGCCATCGCTTGCCGAACTCGCCCATCCGTCGTCGCCGCTCTGCGGCATCGACTACCGCGCCGGCCCGAGCCTTGAACATCGCGTGATCGGCGCCGGCGCAGAAGGCGGAGCCTTTGCCGGTCACGATGAGTACGCGGCATTCGCGATCGTCGCGCACCGCATGCAGACGTCGCTCGAAGTCGAGGATGACGCCTTCGTCGAGACAATTGCGGCGCTCGGGACGATTGAACGTGATCGTCGTGATCGGACCGTCACTCTCGACCAGGAAGTTTTCAGTCGTCTTGCCAGCGGCCATTCGTGTTGCTTTACTTCGGCGCCGCGCTCGCGCGCAACTCTCCAACCGGCTTGCACGCCAGCATTCGATATTGAACAATCGCTCTTCCCCGTTCTTCGACGCGGAGAGGTGGCCGAGCGGTTAAGGCACCGGTCTTGAAAATCTGCCCAATGGATTTTGCCTGATCACATCAAGCCAGATGAGGCCGGAAAATAAGGGGTTTTTCATGACCGTGAATCAGGTCAGATCCTGTGGATAAACCCCAAAGTGGGCACTGAGTGGGCACTGAAATTGGGATTACAGTGCGGCACCATGGCGCTGAAACTTCGCAAGCTCGGCAAAGAATCTCTCCAGCGCGCTTGCTAGGTTGCGGGGCGTGAAACCGGTCACGGAGACCCACTA
>NZ_DATDGQ010000398.1:0-2190 GCF_036522015.1 Binatus sp. (SeqCode) | reverse complement strand
GTACAGCGAGTATCAGCATCTCCTGTTCGAGCGGAAGGACGACGGCATCCTGCTCATCACGATCAATCGTCCCGAAGTGCTCAACGCCACCAACAGCCGCCTGCATTGGGAGTTGAGCCGGGTGTGGCTCGACATCGCCGACGACGACGAAACCAACGTCATAGTGGTGACCGGCGCCGGACGCGCGTTTTCTGCCGGCGGCGACCTCGAGATGATTCAGAACATGGCCGCGAGCGCCGCCAACATCGGCAAGGCGTGGAAGGAAGCCGGCGACATCGTTTACAACATGATCAATCTCGACAAGCCGATCATCTCGGCGATCAATGGCGTCGCGGTCGGCGCGGGATTGGCGGTCGCGTTCATGGCGGATATCAGCATCGCGTCCGAGTCGATGCGCATCACTGACGGTCATTTGCGCCTCGGCGTCGCGGCCGGCGATCACGCGGTGATCGTGTGGCCGCTGCTGTGCGGCATGGCCAAGGCGAAGTACTACCTGATGACCGCGGATTTCATCGACGGCAAGGAGGCCGAGCGCATCGGGCTGGTGAGCCTGTGCGTCCCGGCCGATAAGCTGATGGACAAAGCGATGGAAGTCGCGCGCAAACTCGCGCGCGGCCCGCAGCAGGCGGTGCGATTCACGAAACGCTCGCTCAACAACTGGCTGCGAGTCGCAGGTCCTGCATTCGACGCGTCGCTCGCGCTCGAGATGATGGGATTTTTCAGCGCCGACCTGACCGAGGGCGTCACCGCTCTGCAGGAAAAGCGCCAACCGTCCTTCCCTGGATTTGGCAAACCGAAGCCTTGACCCGGGTGCCGAGAGTGTTCCGGGCCTCTTTTGAAGTCCAGCGCATTTTGAAATACTGTGGAGCGTTTGAAAACAACCTTAACCCGAGTGGGGAAGAAAATGTTGATGAAAAAATTTGCGCTTGCGGCTGCCTCTGCGATGCTCGTGACCACTGTCGCGTTTGCGGCAAGGCCCGCCTTCGCCGCCACCAAGGTCGATTGCGACGCCGTGATGAACGAGGTCAATAGCGGCAAGAAGGCCAAGGAAATTGCCACCGACCTGAGCATCTCGACCTCGAGCGTCTATCGCTGCAAGCGGCACGCGAAGGAAGCCGCAAAGGCTGCGACGAAGTCGTCGATGCAGGCCAAGTCCGGCAAAGAGCCGCCGATGGCGCCGATGTCTGCGCCTTCGCCCGCAATGGCAGCGCCCGCGGCGGCTGCTTCTCCTAAGTAGATATTTGCGCTTCGATGCGTCGCGAGCTGTGAGGCTCGCGACGCATCGTGCTGCGCGCAAAATTTCTCGACGACTTTTATCGCGATGCCGAAATGCGAACTGTGCGAGCTGCGTGATTACACGCAGCGCTACGCCGATTTCGTTCACCCGTTTAAATTTTCGATCCTCGATTGCGATTCGTGCGACACTCCGATGGCCGTCCTCGGCGACCATCGCGCGGTGCCCACCGACGAAGAGCGCGCGTTCATGATCGAGGCGTTGTCGTTGGTCGCGCGCGCGAAATACGGCGCCGACAAATTCGGCATCGACGACGTGATGCGCCAGATTCCCGACCACTGTCACATGCACGCCCGCCCTATTCGGCGCTGGCAATATTAGCCGCCGCACCGTCCGGTTCTCGATCGCAAAACATATTACGGCGCGGTTTCGCGAGTTTTACCCATTTGGTATGCGCCTGATCTTATGCTATATGCCCGCCGTTACGCGCGTTGCTTTAGGGGAAGCGGCGTCGCCGGCTGGGGAGGGCCACGAGGGGGCGCTCCGGCCGGGTTCCCTTCAGGAGGTACGGGGGAAATGGCTAACGGTACGGTCAAGTGGTTCAGCCCGAAGAAGGGCTACGGCTTCATCACGATGGAGGACGGGCAGGAAGTGTTCGTTCATTACAGCGCCATCGATGGGGCAGGTTTCCGCTCGCTCGAACAGGGCGAGCGCGTCGAGTTCGAGGTCGCGCAAGGCCCCAAGGGATTGCAGGCTTCGAACGTCGCCAAAGGTTAGGAGCACGGGGGATTCACGGGGACAAGGGGGGTTTTCGTTTCGACTTCCGACGTCCCGGAGCACGACGCGTGCGCGCCGTCGCGTCGGCGCGCCTGCACGTTTGTGATATGACGGCGGCATGAGTGACGCGGTCCCGTTAGGCACCCGGCTTCGATTCGGCACGATAGTCTCGACCTCAA
>NZ_DATDGQ010000397.1:0-3223 GCF_036522015.1 Binatus sp. (SeqCode) | reverse complement strand
AGTTCGTTGACGCCCGCAACCAGCCACACATGCGAGGTCTTCGCGACGTTCAAAAGAACCTGCACGATAGCGTCGCGATCGCCGGGCGTCATGCCGACCGTCTTCTCCGGGATAACGACGACCTGCGCACCCTGCTGCGCGGCCGTGGCGATTTCGCTCGCGTAGACGCCGATCAGCGCAGTCGCCTTGTCGGCATCCTCCGTCTTGGAATAACCCTCGTGAATGTCGGTAGCGATCAAACCGACGCGAACGCGCGGCCCCGAATGGCTCATCGCAAGACGCACTGCGCCGAAGATCACGATGGCCGCAAACACGCCAAGCGGAACTCCCGCCGCAAGAAACCACGGCCGATTCTCCCATGCGCGATACCATGCAACAGCGATTGCCGACGCAGGAAGCGTCATCGCGAACACCAGTCCCGGAAGGCCCGCAACCGAAACGACTTGCAGCAGCGGGACAAACCCCACCTGCCAATATCCCGGACTGCCCCACGTTCCGTCGCGCGAACTGACCGTGAAAACGAAACTGACGGCGGTCAGCAGAAACGGATATACGAAACCCGCCGCGACGCCGTCCCAACTGCGCGCCGCGCGGCGCGCAATCAGCACCAGTCCCGATCCCACCATCGCCTGAACCGCATACAACAAAAGAAATATTGGAAGCGGCAGAAAAAAAGATTCGGAAGACAACCAGCCCAAATTGCCGATGAACAAAGCCGCGAAGCTCGCAATCGCCGCCGTCCGCCATGACTTGGTACTGAACGCCAGCGCCAGGATCGGCAGCGGCGCGAACAGAGAAATGGGCCAGAGCCCGACGAATCTAACTACGAGGAAATATGAAAGCACAGAGAGCGCGACGCATGCCGTCGCCCCGTACGGAGTGCGAAGCGGATTGATTGCTTCTGTGTGAGCGCCTGCGGGTAGGTCATGCGCAGCTACAGCCATCGATGTACTCTACTAGAAGGGTTTGATCATCGTCAGCACCAGGATCGCTATCAACAGTGCGCTCACCATCCCGTGGATGACGCGAAACTCGCGGCTGGTTGACTGGCTAGGATGGTTCTCGAGGAACTTGATCCGCCGATAAAAGCGCACGTGATAAAAGAGCAGGATCGCAACCAGCAGCAACTTGGCCGAGATCCATCCGTGCCGCAGCACCGACGGATCCATGAGAACCAGCAGAAGCCCGAGCATGATGGTGACTGCGGCGCCGAGGTTGACCGTGGACTCGAACAAACCGCGCGCCGCGCCGAGAAAGCGTTCCTTGGGCAGCCCGACTTCTTCGGGCACGCGCGCGAGCAGACTGGTGACCATCAAAAGCCCGCCCATCCAGAAGATCACGCCGAAGATGTGAAGTGCGAGTATGAAGCCGCGAACAAAGTACATCGTATTCCCTCGTTTGCGTCAGATCGCGCGCATCTCGATGCCGCTGGCGGGCGCTTGCCGGACAGGCTCGATACTTGGCATTGATTAAGGTACGCCGGTTGAAGAGAATCCTACGCCAGCCGCGCAGTCAAGCGAATCATTCGGAATCGACAGAGGGCGTGCAGATGGCGACTTCCTACCAGGCAGAACTCAAGCGAAAGAAAATCAGCGCCGATGACGCCGCCGCGCGCGTCAAGTCCGGCGACTGGGTCGAGTACGGATTCGGACTCGGGCAGCCGGACGTGTTCGATCGCGCGCTGGCCGACTGTGCGTCAAAGCTCGAGCGGGTGAAGATTCGCGGATGCCTTGCGATGCGCCCGCGCGCGGCGGTCGAAGCAGATCCCGACGAGCGTCATCTCACCTACCTGTCGTGGTACTTCTCGGGGCTCGAAAGAAAGATGCACGACCGTGGCCTGGCGCATCACATTCCGATGAACTTCGGCGAGGCGCCGGACAACTATCGCCGCTTCATCGAGGTTGACGTTGCGGTGTTGAAGACGGCGCCGATGGACGAGCACGGATTTTTCAACTTCGGCCCGTCGGTCACGTACCACAAGGCGATCAGCGAAAAAGCGAAGACCTTGATCGTCGAGACCGACGCGAGCGTGCCGTACGTTTTCGGAATCGAGAACGCGGTGCATATAGATGATGTCGAGTTCGTGCTCGACGCGGGCGCATCAGAATTGCCGGAGCTGAAAAATCCCGCGGCGAACGTCGTCGATCAGAAAGTCGCAGAGCTGATCGCGCCGGAAATTCCGAGCGGCGCATGCGTGCAGATTGGAATTGGCGCGATGCCCAACGCGGTTTGCGAGCTGCTCGCGGCGGCGTCTGTAAAGGACCTCGGCGTTCACACCGAGATGTTCGTCGATTCGCTGGTCTCGCTTTTCGAAGCCGGCAAAGTGACCGGCGCGCACAAAGCGACCAATCGCTACCAGATGACCTACACCTTCGCGGCGGGATCGAAACGGATGTACGACTTTCTCGATCGCAACGCCGCATGCTTCGCGGGCCCGGTCGACTACACCAACCTGCCTAATCACATAATGCAGAACGATCGCGTCATCTCGATCTGCAACGCGGCGCAAATCGATCTCACCGGACAGGCGTGCTCCGAGTCCGCCGGCGTGCGCCAGATAAGTGGCACCGGAGGACAACTGCAATTCGTGCGCGGCGCGTACGCCTCGCGCGATGGCAAGTCGTTTCTGTGCATCGCATCGACCTACGAGCGCGATTCACACCGTGCGAGCAGGATCGTCGCGCGGATCGACGACTGCAACATCGTGACGACGCCGCGCACCGACGTGATGTACGTCGTAACCGAGTACGGGATGGTCAATCTGAAAGGCAAGTCAGTGCCGGAGCGGGCACGCGCGCTGATCTCGATCGCGCATCCTGATTTCCGCGAGCAACTCGAGCGTGAGGCTCGCGAGTACCGGCTAATCTCTCGCGCGATTTTCTAGCGTACCGGAGTTTCGTTGTCGCGATCGCTTTTGGCGTCGTCGGCAAACTTGTATACGAGTTCGTCGGGGCGGGCGTAGCCAAGTTCGCGGCGAATGAGGCGTTCGATATAGCGGTCGTCTGAACGAAGCTTCTGAACGCGCGTTTTGAACGCAGCATTGTCCGCTGCCAGCTCCGACTATCTGCTTGAACCGGCCTTCGCGACCGGCCGCTTGACTGTGGTAGACAACGCCGTGGTTGCGCGTATTTTGGTGGACGATCGTGGACTCGCGAGCGGAGTTCAATATTTCGACCGCAGCAGCAAGGAAGAGCACCAGGTGCGCGGGAAACGTGTGGTGCTC
>NZ_DATDGQ010000396.1:0-3497 GCF_036522015.1 Binatus sp. (SeqCode) | reverse complement strand
GATCGCGCGCCACCGCTCGAAGGTGCGATCGAAATACTCGCAACTTTGAAAGCGAGCGGCGCAGCCATCGCGATCGTGACGTCCAACTCGTCGAAAACCGTCCAGCGATGGTTCGACAAACCCGGCGGCGCGTCGGTCGATGCGATCATCGGACGCGACACTCTGCTCGGCCTCAAGCCGGCGCCCGACATGTTGGTTCGCGCACTCGAATTATTTTCCGTCGATCGATCTGACGCCGCGTTCGTCGGCGACAGCGACGCCGACCTCCGCGCTGCGCAAAGTTGCGGCGTTCGATTCTACGGAATCGCACCGACGGACAGCGCTCGCGATCGATTGCTCGCGGCAGGCGCCCCAGAAATCTTCGGCTCGCCCGCTGCGCTGGCGATTCATCTGAACTTGCCCGCTCTGTCATCCTGACGAAGCGAGCCGCGCGAGCGGAGGAAATGGCTTCTGGCCTCCGGACTGCGGCGCGTAAGCGCCGCCGGTACCGGTCTCCGAAATCGCGCAGCGGTCCTTTTGCCGCAAGCCTTGTGTCATCCCATCATATTAAGTAACTTGTTGAGTTCTGTAAGTAATCTATTCTCAAGGAGCATCAGTTTTAGCCGATGGATCAAGGGTTTACCTTGTGGTTTACAGGACTGTCCGGGGCGGGGAAGTCCACGCTCGCGAATCTGCTCGCCAAAGAACTTCGCGAGCGCGGCCATCGTGTCGAAATCCTCGATGGCGACGAAGTTCGCACCAATCTCTCCAAGGGACTCGGTTTTTCCAAGGAGGATCGCGACATCAACATCCGACGGATCGGCTACGTGTCCAATCTGCTGGCGCGCAACGGCGTGATCGCGATCTCGGCGGCGATTTCCCCCTACCGCGACGTCCGCGACGAGGTGCGCGGCCTACACCAGCGCTTCTTCGAAGTGTTCGTGCGATGCACGATTGACAAACTCGTCGAGCGCGACGTGAAGGGGCTCTACAAAAAGGCGCTGGCCGGCGAGATCAAATCCTTCACCGGGGTGTCGGACCCTTACGAAGAGCCGCTGAAGCCGGAGCTCGTCGTCGATAGCAGCACGGAGACCGTCGAGCAGAGCCTGGGCAAGTTGCTCGGGCGGCTCGAGGAGCTGAACTACATCAGCAAGGGAGCACGGCGATGAGCGTGCGCGACGACGCAATCTCGGCGCACGGCGGCGGCGAGCTGGTCGATCTCAAAGCGCCGGCGTCCGAGCGCGCTGCCCTCGCAGCGCATGCCGCGAAACTCGCGAGCGTCACGCTGAACGCGCGCGACCTCGCCGATCTCGAGATGCTGGCGACGGGCGCGTTCTCGCCCCTGACCGGCTTCATGGGCGAGGCGGATTACACCCGAGCGCGCGACGAGATGCGCCTTGCGTCGGCCGTGCCGTGGTCGATTCCGATCACGCTCGGCGTGGATGAGTCGACGGCGAAGTCGCTGAAGACCGGAACCGAGATCGCGCTCGCGACCGAGGACGGCAAGCGGCTGGCGATTCTCAAGCTCGCGGAAATTTACAAAGTCGATCGCAAAAGCGAAGCGCAAAACGTGTTCGGCACCGCAGAGGACGCGCATCCGGGGGCGAAGAACGTCACCTCGATGCCGCCGTATTGCCTCGCGGGGAAGATCACGCTCATCGAGGAAATACCGGGGCGCACGTTCCTTGAATTTCCGCGCGAGCCGCGGCAGACGCGTGAGGCGTTTCGCGAGCGTGGATGGAAAAAGATCGTCGCCTTCCAGACTCGCAACCCGACACATCGCGCGCATGAGTACATCCAGAAAGCGGCGCTCGAAATTTGCGACGGTCTGATGATCCATCCGCTGGTCGGCGAAACCAAGGGCGACGACGTGCCCGCCGCGGTCAGGATGGAGACCTACAAGGTACTGCTCGACGCGTACTACCCCAAGGACCGCGCGATGATCGGCGTGTTCCCGGCGCACATGCGCTACGGCGGTCCGCGCGAGGCGATTCTTCACGCGATCGCGCGGCGCAATTACGGATGCACGCATTTCATCGTGGGACGCGACCACGCCGGCGTCGGCAATTACTACGGCAGCTACGACGCGCAGAAAATCTTCGAGCGGTTCAAGCCTGAGGAACTCGGGATCACGCCGCTGATGTTCGAGAACACTTTTTACTGCAAGCGATGCAATTCGATGGCGTCGTTCAAAACCTGTCCGCATTCGGATGCAGACCGGGTGATACTGTCAGGCACAAAAGTCCGCGAGATGCTGCGCGCAGGCGAAGCGCCGCCGCCGGAGTTCACGCGCCCCGAGCTGGCAGCGATCCTGGTGAAAGCAATGCACGACGCGAAATAGCTCTTAATACCAAGGTGCAGGGGAAACCCACCCACGGTGGGTTTCATTTGGGCTAAGTTCCTTGCTTGATGGCGCGCTCGTGGGCAGCGCGCTTGGCGCGGGCGGGATCGCCGGACCAGGTCCAGGCGTGTTCGGTGCGGCTCACGCCTACAAGCACGCCTAGAAATGCGGATGGATGGATGAACAGTTCCGCCAGTCCCGCTTCGTCTTTGCGATGCGCCGCGAAACGCGCGCCGCGCGCCTTCAGGCGCTGTTCGAGTGCGCCG
Organism: Binatus sp. (SeqCode); assembly: GCF_036522015.1. GTDB lineage: Bacteria > Desulfobacterota > Binatia > Binatales > Binataceae > Binatus. The sequence continues at coordinate 911 of NZ_DATDGQ010000396.1, read as the reverse complement.
ACGTCGTCGGTCTCGACGAAAAACATGTAGAGCGAGTCGCCGCGGCGTTGGTGAAAGCGGCCCATCGCAAGGTTGGCGTCGGTGATCTGCGCGATCTCGATTCGGTCCAGACGCGCGGGAGGATCGAACAGCGTCAGCGTGCCCGTGTATCCGAACTGCGTGCTTTCGATCGGACTGAACTTCGCCGCGTCGAGGCCGAAGATGCGCGCGTAGCGGTCCGAAGCAGCCTGCCAGTCGGCGACGACGTTGGTGACTTCGTAGGCCCACTTGATCGCGCCGACGGGTGCGCGTTCGTGATGCTGCGAGATGACGGTGCGCATCCCGAACGTCGCGCCGGAGTCGAGATATAGTTGCCCAGCGGATTGCTCGAAGTTGACTCCGGTCTTTGTCAGCTGATGTGCGGCGGCGTCGGGGTCGTCCACGGAAAATCCCGCGCCGAAAAGTCCGCCGCTCCATTTGGAGACGAACTCCTGGACGGGGCCTGCACCGTCGGGTTCGAGAAGTTCGATGAGACTCGATCCCGCCTGCATCGTGGATCGCCTGGCGCATAACGTCGCCGCTTTGTCGCGACGCACGAGCTCGCCGCCGAAGACTTCCTCGACGACCTCTTCGGCCGCATTGCAGTTCGCGACCGCAATCTGAACTCTGTCAACGCGCTTGAGCATCGTCGAGATCTTCTCCTCGCACTATTGGAGCGGCGGCTCGTCGTCGGGCTGCGCAAACACAGGCGAGCCGTGATGCATCACCATGAACCAGGCGTTGCCCACGCGCTCGAAGACGTTGGTGGCGAGCACGTTCACGCGTTGCGCGCCGTCATAACCACGCTGCGTCAGGTTTTCCTCGACCACGACGATCGCGAGATCGCCGCTGATCATTACTTCTATTTCGCCGAGCTCGAACTTCATCTCGAA
>NZ_DATDGQ010000395.1:0-6590 GCF_036522015.1 Binatus sp. (SeqCode) | reverse complement strand
TGCGCCTTGTCCGGCGAAATCCGGCGCTCGAGCCACACGAACGGCGCTTCCTTGTTCAGTTTCGATTCGAGCGAAATCGGCAGCATCATCAGGATTGCGGCAAGCTTCGATCGCTCGGCCGGCGTGCTCGACTCGGCCACCCGCTTGGGCCGCGCGTAAACCGACCGCGTCTCGGCCGACAATGCCAGCGGCTCGCCGTTGCGATCGACGATCGGTCCGCGCACCGCTGCGAGCTGGGTTTCTCCGGTATGCTCGTTGTGCGCGAGCGAGTTCAACTTCGGTCCGTACAACGCCACCAGCACCACCAGCCGGATCACCGCCAGGCCGAACAACGCGGCCAGCGTGAGCGTGAGTGCCCCAATTCGAGCGCGCCGCTGCTTGAACGATGTATTCATGGGAGCATCACCACCTGCCCACGGCCGGGCGGCGCGAGATGATACTGCGGCGCGAGCGCGCGCAGCCTCTCGTGCGAGCCGAGCTGCGCGGCCGTCAGGCGCAGTCCGCGGTTTTCGTCCTGCAGCTTCGCGATTTCATCGTGCAGCGCGGAAAGCCGATAGCCTTCCTGCGTCATTTGCAGCCGTGTCATCAGTGTTGCGAATCCGACGATCGCTATCAGCGCGCCGAGCACCGTCGGCACAACCTTTGACGGCCGCCGGGTCGGCTTTACCCGCGGGCTCATCGTGCGCTCCGCTCGATACATCGAACTTTTGCGCTGCGCGCGCGCGAGTTTCGCGAGATCTCGGCCGACGATGGCTTGATCACTTTGCGCGCGATCGCCGTGTAATGTTCCGTGTGCGCCAGCTCACGGAAGCGCTCCTTGATCGGACGATCTTCGAGCGAATGATACGAGATGACCAGCATTCGGCCGCCCGGATTCAGCATCCCGGGCCCATCGCGCAGGAGCGCGGCCAAACTTTCCATTTCGTGATTTACCGCGATGCGCAGCGCCTGGAAGGTGCGCGTCGCCGGATGCGCGCCGCCGCGCCGATGGGCTCCCAGAGCGCGCTCGACGATCCCGCGCAACTCGCCGGTGGTCTCGATCGGTCCGCGACGCCGGGCTTCGACGATCATCCGCGCAATCCGCCGCGAGCCGCGCTCCTCGCCGTACGCGTAGATGATGCGCGCGAGTTCTTCGGCGCTCTCTTCATTGACGATGTCTTTCGCCTGCAGAGTCTGCCTGCTGTCCATCCGCATATCCAACGGACCGTCAAGCCTGAACGAAAACCCGCGATTCGGATCGTCGAGTGCGTAGCTGCTCATACCAAGGTCGGCGAGCATCGCGTCCGCACCGTCGAAGTGATGCTGCTTCATGACCGCCGCGATTTCGCCAAAGTCCGCGCGCTCGAGTACAACGCGATCGCCGAACTCCACCAGCCGGTCGCGCGCGACGGCTAACGCCGCCGCGTCGCGATCCAGCCCGAGCATCCGCGCTTTCGTGGCGCGTAGCATCGCCTCCGCATGCCCACCCGTCCCAACAGTCACGTCGACGAACGCGAGCGGACCGTGCGCGGACAGCAGCCCGCGCACCTCCTCCACCATCACCGGCACATGCCTCCGGTCCGCCGCGTCGTCTTCGAGTATCACCGCCAGGTTCATCGTCCGTCACAGACCAAGCTTCGTGAAAAATTCCGGGTCGGTTATCTTTTCCTCGGTGGCCTTCAAAACCTTGCCGAGGATCTGCTTGTCCCAAAGTTGAAAATGATCGCGTCGCGCCGAGAACGTCACCTCGCGATCGAGCTTTGCGTAGTCGCGGAGATTTGTCGGAATCAGAATCCGTCCCTGCCGATCGACGGGCACGTCATGCGCGCCGCCAATGAACATCGTCTCAAACGCCTGCACCTGCGGATCGAATCGCGGCATGTTCTGCAGCTGCGCGTTGAGCTTGTCCCACTGACTCGGTGGATACAGCGCCAGGCATCGCTCTCCGTCGTATGGGAAATTCGTGATATAAAGACGATCGTGATTTTCGCGCTGCAAAATCTCGCGAAAACGGGCCGGGATACTTACCCGACCTTTTTCATCGATCGAATGGTCGAACCGACCACTAAACACCGTGCTCCCTCCCCAAGGTCCCACAACATCCCACTCTGCCCCACTATAGTCAAGCAATTCGGCCTCTTCAGAATGTAATAAACTGACTATTGGCGCGATTAGTCAGTAACGAAGAAAAGGCGAAACTAGGAATCGACTGGCTATTCGGCGCGACGCTCATCTTGTTTAGGCAATCGAGTGCTCCGGCCTGCGCCTTCACAGATAAACTTGACAGCGACGGCACGCATTGGCGAAACTCGCGCCGATTCGTTTGTCGCTCCACTACAACCGGAAAGTGAGAATGCTTCAGCTCATCGGGGCAGAGAGAGGGTAGATGAAGACGCGAAATTCATGGCTGCGAAGCGCCGCAGTCGTTGCAGCAGGCCTGTTAATGACGGTGCTGGTCATCAGCCCGGCCGCTTATTCGAAGGGAAAAAAGAAAAAGGCCGAGGTGGCGCCCACCGCAACGTTGACGCCGACGCCCACGCCGACGCCTGAAGTTCACGTGTGGAATTTCGATCAGGATAAGGCGGGCGAAGTGCCGGCGGGATGGAAAGCGATCGAAGGCGACTGGCAGGTGATCGCCGACCCCAGCGCGCCGAGCAAACCCAATACGTTCGGGTTGCCTGCCGGACGTCTGCTCAAGTCGCTGACCAGCGCACTTGAGTATTACCCAATGGCAATCGAAGCCGATCCGACTGAGTATTCCGATTTTACGCTCGAAGCGCAGTTCAAATCCGCGGGCGGACGATTCGATTGTTCCGGCGGCATCATCTTCCGCTACGTCGATGAAAAAAACTTCTACCTGCTCTCCGCCGGATGCCCCAACGACTACTTCGCGCTTTCGCGGGTGACCGCCGGGCAGCTCGTCCTCTTGAAGCAGAGCGTCGTGCCGACTGACAAGGACACCTGGTACCGCCTCAAGGTTGTGGCCCAGGGCGGACATTTCATGTGCTACGACGATGACAAGATGATCTTCGATTTCGACGACAGCAAAATCGCCAAAGGCAGAATCGGGGTGTGGTCGCGCGACGATTCGCAAGCGGAATTCGACGACATAAAAGTCACAATCATCGGGGCTGGCGAGAGCGTACCAACTCCCGCGCCGGCTGCATCCGCGTCGCCGTAGCGGATTGAATTCGCCAGGCGCTCGCGATGTGTTGCATGCGGGCGCCTGGCAACTTAGTCTGAACATAGATGGAAAGCACTCAAGAAAAAGCAGCGGTCGACGTTCGCATCGAGCCGTTGCGCGGCCTTCCTCTTGTATTGGAAGTAGCTGGCGGAGTCGGACGCGCACTGGGCCTTACGCTGCTGTGGGGCCTCGAGATCGCGCGCGATGCCTACTTCCGTCAGCTCGATCGTCTCAACGTCCGCCCGCGCCACAAACGCGCGAGCGCGTTTCCTCCCGGCCAGCCGAAGAAGCAGCGCACGACCCCCGCGCGCTAACTTCGCTCTGTTTCTACCTCCCTACTCTTCGAGCACGCGCGCCAGGTATCGCGCGAGTTTTTCGTCGAGCACGCGGACCAGCGCGTCGGTCTGGGCGGCCTGCGTGATTTTCAGAAATCCTTCGAGGCGATGCTCGCGGTCGTGATTGCGAATCAGCCGGGCGATCATATTTTGCGACAACGAGGCAAGCTTGATCTCGAGCGCGCGGCGAATCCCTTCCATCGCATCTTCGAGTTCCGCCTGCGGTGACGAGGCGCCTAGCCGAAACCCGCAACTCGAACATCGCGGCATCGTCTCGGGCGCAATCGCATCCCGCAGTTCGCATCGCACGACGCGCGCACTCGCCTCCGCGACCAGCGCGCCGAGGTGCGCGCCTTCGGGCCGCCCCAATGCGGCGATGGCGTTGAGCCGCGCGAGCGCGTCGAAGTACCGCCGCGCGTCACCCGCCACCAGCGCGAGCCGCTCCATCTTCTCAAGCCATCGCTCGTGCGCGCTCAGGTAGCACTGTACATAGGTCCATTTGAATTTCTGAAAGCGTGCCTCCAACGCGTCAAGACTGCGCGGCGGACCGGTCAGGATGCGCGGCCCAAGCTCGACTCGGAGCAGTTCGCACTCAGTCTGCAGCGAAGTGATCGCCGATTGTTGCCATGCGTTTTCTCTGATCGCGGCTTGGTCCGGCGCGGCGCGCAAGCCGGTCGCCGCCAGGTACTCGCGCATCGCACGCATTCGCGGGATGGATTCGGCCGCCGCGGCCAGGATTTCGTATGCGCCGGCGACCCGGATTGCCGATGCCAGGTAAGTTGGATCAGCAGCAGCCTCGAGCATCGCAGCGGCGCCCGATTCCGCCAGCGCGATATAGTCTGCGATTGCCGCGCGGTTCGCCGCGGGCATTTCGAGGTTCGCCTCGCTCAGCGCCGCCGCAAGCACCTCGCGCGTGCGCACCGCGCCTTCGACCGCGAGCGCCATCGAACAGTCGAGTCGATTCAGGCGCGCCTGGAGACTCTCGCGGTCGCGCGCAATCGCAAGCGTTGGATCGAATCCCCGCGCGAGCGTGAGCGCCGCGTTGAACGCCGCAAGCTCGGGCGCGCCAGCGGCGGCGGGATCGAACCGGGCAGCATCAGTCTCCACGCGGATCACGCCGCCAGTCGAGATCTCCAGCCGGCGCAACAAGTCGCGGACTGCCGCCGCCGCCGGCTCATTCGCGGTTGTGCTGTAAGCGACCATCGGCAATAGCGACTTCAGTTCCTCGACCGGGAGCGCTGCGGTCGCGCCGCACACATTGTCCACGATCAGCGAATCGACTATTTCGCGCGCGAGGTCTTTCTCGTACGAATCCAGACCGGCGATCGTGTCGCGCGCAATCTTCCACGCGGCGCGTCCGGCCTCAGGCAGGAGAATTTTGATCAGCTTCGAGATCTCGGCGTTCATCGTCAGGTCGGGCGGATAGATCAGCCGCGCGGGCAATTCGCCATCGCCTGAAGACGACGCCAATACTTCGCGCGCCAGCCGCGACAAGCCGATGATCGCGGCGCGAGCGGGGTGCGCGCCATCCGAAATTGGACGATTGGCGATTGTGCGAAGTGCCCTGAGTGCCGTCGGATGAAACGGAAAGATCGCATCGGGCGCCAGTCCCGCCGTATCTATTCCGGCGTACGCGTGATCGGCATCGAGTTCGGTGTCCTCCAAAAGCCGGCGCGCGCGCCGGACCGCAATGGTCGTTTCCTCGTTCGGGTCATGCGGCGCGACCAGCAGCGGACGCGTCGCGTCCGGAGGAATGGCGCGGCTGGCCGCGATCACCGTGAACTTAACCTGACGAAAGGCCGCAGCAACTTGCGCCAGCATCGCGAAAAAATCCGACGACGCCTCGCAATGCGACGTTCCAAAATCGATCGCGACGGTCACCGCCTTGATTCCCGTTCGCCGCGCGGTCTCCAACGCAACATTCAACGCGGCCGCGCCGCGCAGCTGACGGAAAAGATCGCCCGAGCGCTGGTCGCCGCCGATTTGTTCCGCCAGGACGCTGAGCACGAACATTTCGACTTCGCCGCCGGTGATCCGGCCGGCCAGCTCGAGCCCACAAACCAGCCGTCGCGCGTTTTGGGCGTCGAGTGCGCCAGCCCGCCTCTGCAGCGCGATCGCGTAGTCAAGGAAATGCGTCTTGCCGCATCCCGACGGTCCGCTGATCCAGAACACTCCGCCTTGTGGTTCCTCGAGATGCTGATTCAGGACTTCCCACGAGCGCTCGGCCGCGCGAGTGAATACGTAGCTGGCGACGGTCGCGACCCGCGGCGAGGTTTGAAGCTCGAGTCGTTCAGCTGCGAGCGGTTCGAGTTCGAACCAGCGTCGCGCGTGCCGTTCCTCTAGCTTGGCCCGCTCCATCGGCTGAGACTATCGCAGTAGTCAGCATCACAATGTCACGTTATGCAGACCAGAATGTGGACTTTCTGTCACTTTGAGAACAGATTCGTTTCCGGATGATGGTGCGCGAAGCGTGCAAACCTAACCCCTAGCCCCTTCCCATAGTGGGAAAGGGAACTGGACTTTTGGTCTTTTGGGTTGAAGGTTTACGGAAGAGCTCTACTTCAGTCGATGCGAATCAGCTTGTGCTTGATTGCGTATCGCACTATTGCCGCGGTCGAGCGCAGCTCGAGCTTTTGCTTGAGGTTGTCGCGATGCACCTGCGCGGTCTTCACGCTGATACCGAGTCGTTGCGCGACTTCCTTGGTCGTCGCGCCTTCGCCAATGAGTTTGAGCACTTCGCGCTCGCGGCGGGTAGGAGTCGCAGCGCGCGACGTTTTCGCAGGCGCACCGTTGCGCAGCTGCGCGAGTACGATCGGCGCGATGGTCGGGCTCAGATATCGCCGTCCCGAATGAACCGCACGCACCGCGCTCACTAACTCAGCCGCCGCGTCGGTCTTGACCACGTAACCTGCGGCGCCCGCATCGCCGAACGCCTCGAGCACGTATTCCTCGTCGTCGTACTGACTTAGCATCACCACTTTGCAGGCCGGCGCTTCTTTGGCGATTCGACGGGCCGCCGAGATTCCCCCGATTCCCGGCATCCCGATGTCCATCACCACCACATTCGGTTTCAGTTGTGTGGCAATCGCGAC
>NZ_DATDGQ010000394.1:0-11557 GCF_036522015.1 Binatus sp. (SeqCode) | reverse complement strand
GAAGTGATGAACCGCGAACCGGCACACGACGACGTCGAATTCACCGTCATTGAACGGCAGCCGCGACTCGACGTCACCCTTCTGAAAGCGGACGTTGCCGAGTCCCCGCTCCACGCGCATCCTCTCGGCAATCGTGAGCGGCGCGTCAGTCAGGTCGATACCCACGACTTCGCGACACACCGGCGCGAATGCCATCGCGACATGCCCGGGCCCGGTCGCGACTTCCAGCACGCGCGCATCGCGCGGTGGCGCCACAATCTCGACCAGCTTGCGCAGATGCTCCGCGTCGCGAATCGTGGGCGCGGTCGCATAGTCGTTCGCCTGCCGGGTAAATTCTTCGCGGACAAGATCTTTGTGTTCCATTCTTTTTATCGAACCGTTGACCATTGTCGCGGTTCCCGCGCGCGAATCAAGCGCGCAACTCGCCCCCCCTCGTGGCATTCCCGGCGCTTGCACGCCTGAAAGCCTTAATGGTACCTCAAACATGGATCTGAGCAGTTTCAAGCTGCAGGATTCCCCATCGAAAAAACGGAGGATCGCAAGTTGGATTTCGGATTTTCTGAAGAACAAGAGATGCTTCGGGACGCGGCCAAGCGCTTTCTGGCCGACAACTGCCCGACCAAGTTTGTCCGCCAGATGATGGCGGACCCGACCGGCCACGACGCCGGCTTCTGGAAGAAGCTGGTCGAGCTCGGATGGCCCGGACTGCTCATCCCTGAGAGTTACGGCGGCCAGGGCGGCAGCTTCCTCGATATGACGGTGATCGTCGAAGAAGCAGGCAAAGCCCTGGTGCCGGGCCCCCTCTTCACCTCCGCGCTGCTCGCGGCGCCGCTGTTGATTGAAGGCGGCTCCGACCAGCAGAAAAAAGATCTTCTGCCGCGCATGGCGAAGGGCGAGTTTATCGGCACCGTCGCGATCGCCGAAGCCGCGGGCCGCTTCGACGCCGAGGGAATCCAGCTCAAAGCGACCAAGAGCGGCAACGAGTACACGATCACCGGCGAGAAGTTTTTTGTCCCCGACGCGCACGTCGCCAACGGGATGGCAGTCGCGGTCCGCACTGGCGGCAGCGGCGAAAAAGGAATCACGATCCTGGCGATGAACGCGAAGACGCCCGGCATCACGATCACTCAACTCAAGACGGTCGATATGACGCGGCGCCTGTGCCACGTGAAGTTCGACAACGTGAAAGGCTCGGAGCTCGTCGGCAAGGAAGGCGAGGGATGGCCGATTCTGCGGCGCACGCTCGATATTGCGACCGCCGGGCTCGCGGCCGAGATGGTCGGGACGGCGCAGCGCGCACTCGACATGTCGGTGGACTACGCCAAGACGCGCGTGCAATTCGGCAAGCCGATCGGATCGTTCCAGGCGGTCAAGCACAAGTGCGTCGATATGATGGTCGCGGTCGAGAACGCGCGCTCGCTGACCTACTACGCGTGCTGGACCGTCGATACGAAGGGCGCGGAAGCGGCGACCGCGGTGCCGATGGCGAAAGCGTACGCATCGGACATGGCGAAAAACGTCACGTCGGAAGCAATCCAGGTCCACGGCGGCATCGGCTTCACCTGGGAGCACGACATGCATCTGTTCCACAGACGCGCACTAGCCGGCGAAGCAAACTTCGGCAACGCCCCGGTACATCGCGAGACAGTGGCGAAGTCGCTGTTAGGTTAGTCGCGACGACAAAGATCGCGCGACGACAAAGATTGATTGACGAAGCGCCGCGCGCGATGACCCCGCGGCCCTCTTCTTTCTCTTCGCGTGTTCGTAGTCCTAACCTGCCCTTGTCCGAGGTGAGGTTAGGATCTTCACTTCGACAGGGTGCACGGACGCGGCTACGCGATGGCTTTTGATTTTTCTTTGTCGGCGGCGGCGCTTCTTGCGGCTAGCCGGTCGCGCATTGCGCGGTGGCTTTCGCGGGTGATCGGGTAGCGCGAAAAGACCAAAGCGCTTAGCAAGTATATCGCGGCGGGGCCGAGTGCGAACAGCGCGCGCAGATGTTCTCCCGCTGCCGGTGTGATTCCGCTGCCGCCCGGTTTGTAGCCGACCCAGCTTAAGACCGGGCCGACCATCAGCAGCGTTATTGCGACCGCCATCTTTATCGACATCGAGGTGATTCCGCCGTAGGCGCCCTCCTGCCGCTGGCCGGTGCGCTCCTCGTCCCATTCGATCACGTCCGCCGACGCCGACATCTGCGTCACCCAGATTCCGATCGCCGAGAAGCCGGTGAATGCCATCAAGAGGTAAAGCGCGATGGTGCTCTGCCGCGTCATCATCATGAACATCAGCGAGCCGAGCGCGTTGCAGATCATCGCGACCACGAAGGCCGGCTTTTTTTCAAACCTGACGGTGATCCTGAACCAGAACGGATACGAGATCACCGAGCCGGCGAAGTACGCGATTAGCCATCGCGCCGCCGCGTTCTCGTCGTGATACCAGTATTTCGCAAGGAAGCGGATCAGGACGGTCGGAATATTGATGGCCATGATGGCCAGCGTCGTGGCGATAAGCAGAATGATGAACGGCCGGTTGCCCGCCATCGATTTGATCGACGCCCACAGCCGCGAGCGCTCGAGCGTCGAGAACTCGGCGCGCTCGCGCAGCCCCGTGTACGCGAGCATCGCGCCGCCCGCGACGACGATCGCGCAGATCGCGCCGGTCACTTTGAAGTCGGTGCCGCGCGCGAACAGGTAGGTCGCCGCGAACGGCAGCAGCGCTCCGCTGATGTCGCCGACGGTGCCGAGCAGCATCCGAAACGTCGAGAGCTTGGTGCGTTCGTCGTAGTCGAGGGTGAGTTCCGGCATCAGCGCGCTGTAAGCGGTCTCGTAAATCTTGCGCGACGTGAGCATCAGGAAGTAGAAGCCGAAGAACCATACGAACAGGCCCGCGTTCAGCCGCGGCGGCGACAGCAGCAGGTAGTAGCAGACCGCCATCGGAATCGCCGCGAAGAAGAACGGCCGCCGGCGGCCCGATTTGAAGCGCGCGCGATCGGAAATGTTGCCGACCAGCGGATCGGTCACCGCGTCGAGCACCAGCGCCAGGAAGAATGCAAGGCCGGCCAGCGATGGAGCGAGCCCCATCCGATCGCTATAAAAATAGAGCAGATGCAGTCCGATCAAAGTCACGCACAGGTTGAGGCCGGTCTGCGCCTGCGCGTAGATTAGCAGGGGACGAAGGCCGATTTTTTCGCTCGAATCCCGGGTTGCCACAGTCCGGCAACACTACTCGATGGACATGCCGATATACAAAGCATTTGCGGTTCCCCGTCCGACTCAGCTATCGGGATGGCGATGAGAATTTTCGAGCACTCCCCGATGCGTGAACGCCGATGGTTGTGGCTGGTCGCGATGTTTCTCTCGCTCGCGCTAGCGACGTCGGGATGCTCGCAAATCAAAGCGTGGTGGAGTCCCGACGACGACTCGACCGATCTCGACGACGCCGCCAACGCCAACGAGGGCGAGCCGCTGCCGCCACCGGTCGCGAAAGTCGCGATCAACTACCGGCATCCCGGCGACGCCCTCGCGCGCGCCACCGTGATCAAGTTCTTCGGCGCCGAAGTGATCAAAAACGATCAGCGCGACGCGTCGCATACCGAGTCAGTGGTGCGATTCGATGGCGGCGTACCGATTTGGGAGTTCAAGGCCGACGAAGGAACGTTCGGCTCGCTTACCGGCGTCGGCGCGACGAAGTATTCGCTCAAGAGCGTCGACTACTCGAAAGTGCCGACGCACTTCACGCAGGTGCTTCCCGAGGAAGGACCGCCGGAGCCGCTCGATCGCGGCGCTTACTACGTCTTTCAAATCGAGCGGGTGTCGGGTTCGACCAGCTACCAGGCGGTCAAGGTGCTGGCCGACGGTTCCCTGCAGGCCTACAACGCGCAACCACGGGCGGGCAGCAGTTACCTTCTTTGTTGCAACGTGACGTCGGACTTCCCCGAGCCGGTGGTTCTTCCGGATACGACTCCGCAAGATGCCGGAACGACGCCCGACGAATCTAACCAGGAGTCCAGCTCGCCGCCGGAGCAATCCGGCCCTGCTCCAGAAGAATCTGCACCCGTTCCGTCGCTCGATCCCAACTCGCTGGGCGGGACTCCGTAGCGCTTTAATCGTTCTTTTTCGTCCATTGGCCGCCTGATTGGACCCCTCCTTGATTTCTGGATTTTGGAACAAATTGGCGTGCTTACTGAGCTCCGAGACTGTATTCATTACTGAATATTGATTCAGTAATGAATTGATAATCGTAATTGACACACAATTCATTTTACAATAAAAAGTGCGTCGTGGATCAAGCAGCTCGACTATCTGGCGATGCGCCGAACCGGTTCGATCGTCGTCGCGAGAAAACGCGCGTCGATCTGATTCAGGCGGCTGAACGCGTCATCTCGAGCAAGGGCTACCATCAGACGCGCATCGCCGACATCGCGACCGAAGCCGACGTTGGCCTCGGCACCTTCTACCTGCACTTCAAAACCAAGAACGAAATTTTCATCGAGCTTATCGAGCATGGCGCGGCAGAATTGCGGCGTGTTCTGGGCGAGGCGAAGGCGGGCGTGCGTACGCCGGCCGAAAAACTCAAGATCACGATCGACACGATTCTCGATGCGGCCGCCGAGGCGCCCGAACTTTTCCGGATCGTGTTCGGCCACAGTCCTGCGTTTCTCGATCTGATGGTCCGCGTCCACAATATCTTCATCGACGATCTGCGCGACGACCTCGCGCCCGCAGTCGGCGAGCGCGCCGACGCGATTGCGCATCTGACGATCGGGATGTTGTCGCAGGCTATTTCGTGGCTGCTGGCGAGCCGCGATCTTTCTCACGCGGAACTGAAAAATATCACTGTAAATTTTGCCCTGGGCGGACTCGAGCGCGCGGCACGGCTCGGCGCCCCGTGAATCTGGAGGATTCTCACAATGGCCCACGACCACACGATTGTTCACACCGACCTCGAAAGCGTCTTCCACTGGGACTACAGCGTCAAGTTTCCGCAGATGGACCGGCTGTACGAGAATGCCAAGCGCGATCAGTGGAACGTCTCGACCACGATCAATTGGGACCGCCCGATCGAGAACGAAGTACTGGACATGACGATGATGCCGATGTTCCAGACCGAGCTATATCGATCGCTCAGCGAAGAGAACAAGTACCAGCTCGGGCGCAAGTTCGCGGCGTGGCGGCTTTCGCAATTTCTGCACGGTGAACAGGGCGCGCTGATGGTCTGCGGGCAGTTGGTTGATGCGGTGCCCGACCTCGACGCCAAGATGAACGCAGCGGCGCAGGTGTTCGACGAGGCGCGTCACGTCGAAGGCTTCCGCAAGTACATCACCAAGCTCGACCGCATCTACCCGATCGATCCGACGCTCGAGCGGCTGCTGACCACCGTCATGGCGCACGATCGATGGGAGCCCAAGTACGTCGGGATGCAGGTCGTCGCCGAGGGACTCGCGATCGCGGCGTTCCGCTTCATGCAGCGCGAGACCAAGGACGAACTGTTGAAGGAATTGCTCGAGTACATCATGAAGGACGAGGCACGCCACGTCGGCTTCGGGATGCTGGCGCTGCGCGACGCCGTGACCAAGCTCAAGGGCAAGGACAAGAAGGACCTCGAGGACTTCGCTTTCACCGCATGCGACATGATGGTGACGAAGGTGGTTGACGGCGTGCCCAAGGACGGCTTCCTGTCGGGCGCGATGGTGTTCGAGGAAGTTGGCATCTCGATGAAGGACATCGAAGAAGAGATGCATCGCAATCCTGCCTGGGCGGCGGCGGAGAACGACATGGAAAAGCAGTTCAACTCGTTCCTGTTCGTCGACACGATCATCCCATGCCTGCGGCAAATCGACCTGATCAACGACCGCACGGAGTCGTGGTACCAGCAGCTAGGCGTGATGCAGATGGCGTCAGCGGCATAGCTCGCAATCATCACAATCTGAATGATGAAGGGCCGGTCGTCGACGACCGGCTCTTTTCTTTTTCGATCGTTAGCCACGCAAACTCGTGACCTCAGAAAAAGTACTAGCTATTCTCTGACGGTCAACGACCGGAACGGTACCGACCGAGGAAAGCATGTCTGAAGAAAGGGAGTACTGCTCGTGCAAACTTTATGTTCGCGGCGACGAACTCGATCCTCAGCAGGTGACGACGCTCTTAGGCGTCGAGCCTAGCGAGGCGTATCGGCGGGGCGACCATTTGCGTTACCCACCCAACCACAAAGATGCCGGCCGGCCTGGCGGTTTGATAGTCCGGACCGGAACGTGGCGACTCGATGTCGACGAGGAGAAGAAGTGGTCGTGGGACGCGGCTGCTCAGTTAGACTATTGGTGCGTCTTCCTCACGAATCGCGAGACTGCAATTCGTGAGCTACAAGCACTCGGGTATGAAGTAAGAATTGACTGCCTTATCGACGAAGGTCCTGTCGTTTACCTGGATGTGTCGGTTGAACTGATGCGAATACTAGGGAATCTCGGAGTCGCGTTGCAATTCTGCTTTTACAATGCCGAGAATCTTCAGCCGGAAAAGAAATCCTGATCGAGCCTCCTATGACTCAGCACCAACATCATGAACTGCTCTACTTCCGGAACTCCGCGAGCGCTGTCCCTGACAGCTTGTAGTTGGGCTCGCCGAATTCTTCGTCGACGCCGCCGGTCGGCCGAAAGCCCAGGCTGATGTATAACGCGGCGGCGTTGAGGTTGGTGCGGAAGCAGGTTAGCTGCACCGCTTCGCATCGGGGATAGCGCGCGGCGATCATTTTGAGCACTTCGACCATTGCGGCTCGGCCGTAGCCTTTGCCCTGATGCTCGGCGGCAATCATGATGTCGTCGATCCAATAATTGTCGTGGCTGTTTGGATCGCATGCGGTAGTCGCGTAGCCGACTACTGCGTCGCCGGCGCGGATCAGATGCGGCAGATGCTCGAAGTTGTCGCCGAACAGGCGCACGTAGCATCGCGCGAGCGTCCATCGCGGCGGCGTGACGAACGTGGTCTGCTCGGGCCGAAGCTGCATGTTGAACAGCTTGAGAAAATTGCTCCGATCGATCGGCTCGAGAATTATTTTGTGTTGGCTGCTCTTCACGATTGCACGTGCAGGAAAATGTCGCGGGCGTGCTCGTCGCTGATGCGCTTGACCGACGTGATTCGATCGGCGAACTGCGCCAGCGACGACGTTTCCGCCGAGCCCACGTCGACCAGCACCGCGAAGATCGAAAAATCCAGCTCGTCCTTTCGCTCGCGCAGCCGCGCCAGCCAATCCGGGCTGACCTGAGATTCGCCGTCGGTGATAATCACGATATCGCCGCGCTTGAGTTTCTTCTCGCCCAGCAATTCGACCGCGGCGTCGATCGGAGTCTCGAAGTCGGTGCCGCCGCCCGGGAAGTACTCGGCCATCTCGACGACCTTGTTCAAGTCGGGTGCGTAGCGGCGCTCGCGATTGAGGTCGAGCACCTTGAGGCTCACGTCTCCCGACGAGAACATGACGGCGCGGAACAGCCGGCGCTGGCGCCGCGCGATATCCATCAGCGTCAGCGCGACAGCCTTCGACCACATCTCCTTGTCGCCCTGCATCGAGGAGCTGACGTCGATACACACAACCATCGGGCCCTTGCCCTTCTGCTCGTCGGCGCGCAGCCGGTACTGAAGGACGGTGCCTTCGAGCACGCGGCGATGGAAGTCGCGCTTGAGCACCGGATGATGCATCGCGAGCAGCTCGGCGGGAATCAAGCGTCCGAGCTCGGAGCCGAGCTCGATGTCGTAGGCTTCGGCGACTCCGCGCTCGAGCGTTTTGCGCTTGAGTGCACGCGCGTCCTGTTTGAACCGCCCGACCATCCGCGCCAACTCGCCGAGTTTCTTGTTGCGCGCGAGGCGCCGGCCGAGCTCGAGGCGCGCGCCGGCGGCGACGCGACCGCCCTGCCCGAATTCGCGGCTGAAGTCGTGACTGTCCTCGGCCGCTTGATCGATCTCGGCGGCGAGCTCGCCGGTCTTGAGCTGCATGCGTTTGAGCGCACTTTGATCCGCGCCCTTGAGTTGCGTCTCGAACTGCCGCGACTTCTGATTGAGCCGCGCCTCTGAGACTTTAGCCGCGCGTTCGGCCGCATCGGCCATCTCGGCGAGCTCTTTTTTCGTTGCTTGATTTTGTGCCGCGCCGGATTCTTGCTCGCCCTCTTCCTTGTCCTGCATTTCGTTGACGGCCTTCACCGCTTCGGCCCGCGCTTCGAGGTCCTGTTCCTGCCGCGCGAGATCCCACAGATCGAGCATCTCGCTGCGATTAATGAGCTGCTCGGATTTCACCAATTCGAGCGCGTGCTCGCTCATCACGATCGCGGCGATGGCGGCCTTGTCTTCTTCGAGTGCGGTGCGCGAGCGCAAGGCCTGGAACGGCGCCGACGGGACGATTTGTTCGAGGATGGTGCGATTGAGCGAGGCTGCGAGGCGCACGTCGCCGGTTTTGCGGAACACCGGGTTCATTTTGAACAGCGCGAAGAAGAGGTCCTGCACCAGCGCGCCGAAATGCGGGACCAGACGCTCGCCGGTTTCCGCGAGGTCGGCGAGCGACGGCGCGTCGGCGACGATTTCGTTCCACGTGCGGCGGTCGTAGCTGTCGCTCTCGAACCACGACGCATTGGCGGGCACGACGGGAATATAGAGATGGCGTGGCTTGATGATTTTGGCTTTGCGCGCCATCGGCATCGATCCTACGTCACTGAATACCCGCTCGCCATCGGTGAAATTAGCCGGATTGCGCTACGATATCCCTTGAACTTATCCATGAATGCGTAACAGAATTGAAACAAGCACGAGATGACACAGGAATCTTCCAGCACCACGCTTTCGAACCGGCAACATGCCCTGGTTCTCGCGGCCGTGCAGGAGTTCATATCGACCGCCGAGCCGGTCGGCTCCGCGCAAATAGTCGCGCGCCATCAGCTGGGCGTTCGCGCTGCGATGGTGCGCAACATGATGGCCGAGCTCGAGGACGGTGGTTACCTGCGCCAGCCGCATACTTCAGCGGGCAGAGTCCCCACTGAAAAAGCGTTTCGCTACTACGTCGATCATCTCGCAGCGGCGACACGAATCGGATTCGAGGATCGCGCGCAGATCGAGCTGCACTACTCGAGCGCCGTGCGCGACCTGGGCGAGGTATTGCGCAACACGCCGCGCCTGCTCTCGATTCTGACCGGACAGGCCGCGCTGGTGATGGCGCCGCGGCTGGAGGCGTCGATCCTCGAGCGCGTGAACTTCGTGCGCTTGCGCGACAACCAGGTGCTCGCCGTTTTCGTCGCGTCGAAAGGCGCGATGCAAAACCGGATCGTCGATACCGCGCGCGACCATTCGCAGGACGAGCTTGATCGCATGGCGCGCTACCTGAACGAGTCGCTCGAAGGACGCACGCTCGACGAAGCGCGCCGATGGATCGAGGCGCAACTGCGCGAGGAGCGCGCCAACTACGATCGCTTTATGCACGACGCGCTCGCCCTCGGCGAGGCGCTCGCCGATTACGTCGGGCGTACCGAGCTGTATGTCGAGGGTAGCCTGCAGGCTTTGGAGCAGCCGGAGTTTTCCGATCGCAGCAAGATGCGCGAGTTGCTGCGCGCGCTCGACGACAAGACCGCCCTGCTCGAACTGCTGGAGCGCAGCCTGACCAACGCCGGGCTCACGGTGTCGATCGGCTCGGAGAACTACGATCCGCGGCTGTCGTCGTTGAGCGTGGTGGCGGCGTCTTATGCGAGCGGATCGAGCGCGCTGGGCAGCCTGGCGATCGTCGGCCCGGTACGGATGGACTACGACCGAGTGATTCCGCTGGTCGAGTACACGGCGCGCGCGCTATCGAGACTGATGGAATATTAGAGAACTCCATCGTAGTGATACCCGCGATGGGTTTCACGCTTCCTTCGGCAGGGGTAACCCCCTGCACCTTGGTATTTCGTTCTTCGAAAATTTGCGAAAAATCTAACGATTTCGCCGTTGCCGGCAGTGGCATGGCCGAAAATCATGCTTACGTTTTATGTTCATCCGGTCACCTAAATGAACAAGCGACACAAGCATCCTCAGGACGGAAATCCCGGTATGGATGGTGAATTCGACCCGACCGACGCTGGCGCCGAGGCGGAGCAGGGCCGTGACGCGGAAGCGTTGAGGGCGCAGATTGCCGAAAAAGACAAGGAAATCGCCGAGTTGAAGGACAAGTATCTTCGCGCGCTCGCCGACTCTGAAAATGCGCGCAAGCGAATCCGCCAGCAGAGCGAGGAATCCGTGCGCATCCAGCGCGAGAGCATCCTGCGCGACCTGCTGCCGATAATCGATAACCTCGAGCGCGCGCTCGCGGCCGCCCGCAATGGTACCGACACTAAAACGATCGTCGACGGCGTCGAGATGACGGTGCGGGCGCTGATCGATTTTCTACGGGCGCAAGGCGTGACGCCGCTACTGTCGGTCGGCCAGACCTTCGATCCCAATCGGCACGAGGCGGTCGATCACGTGGCGTCCGAGGCGCATCCTGCCAACACGGTCGTCGATGAGTTCCATCGCGGCTATCTGATTGGAGAGCGGGTTCTGCGGCCGGCGCGCGTGTCGGTCGCGAAGGGAAATGAGACTGATTCGAGAAAGCGAAACGGAGGCGAAAACGACGCTTCCGACGTTGAAAATAACTAAAGCATGATTATTTCTATCTTAAGTTTTATATCAGAGGACCTCTAGGAAAATGGCAAAAGTTATCGGTATCGACTTGGGCACGACGAATAGCTGCGTCGCGATCATGGAGGGTGGCGATCCTGTAGTCATCGCCAACTCCGAAGGCAGTCGCACGACGCCGTCGGTCGTCGCATTTACGGAAGCAGGCGAGCGGCTGGTCGGTCAGATCGCCAAGCGCCAGTCGATCACCAATCCGACCAACACGGTTTTTGCGATCAAGCGGCTGATGGGCCGGCGTTTCGACGACGCCGAGGTTCAGAAGGCGATCAAGGTGCTGCCGTACAAGGTCGTGAAGGCCGACGACGGCGCGGCGTGGGTCGAAATCCGCGGCAAGAAATACAGCCCGCCGGAAATTTCAGCGTTCATCCTGCAGAAGATGAAGCAGACGGCCGAGGATTACCTTGGCGAGAAAGTCACCGAGGCCGTTATTACTGTGCCCGCGTACTTCAACGACAGCCAGCGCCAGGCGACCAAGGACGCAGGCCGTATCGCTGGTCTCAACGTGCTGCGGATCATCAACGAGCCGACGGCGGCTTCGCTGGCCTACGGTCTCGACAAGAAGAAAGACGAAAAGATCGCGGTGTTCGATCTCGGCGGCGGCACGTTCGATATTTCAATTCTTGAATTGGGCGAAGGCGTTTTCGAGGTCAAATCGACCAACGGCGACACCTTCCTTGGCGGCGAAGATTTCGACCAGCGGGTCATCGATTACCTGGCCGATGAGTTCCACAAGGACCAGGGATTCGATCTGCGCAAAGATCGCATGGCGTTGCAGCGGCTGAAGGAAGCGGCCGAGAAGGCCAAGACCGAACTGTCCACGGTCACCGAGACCGACATCAATCTGCCGTTCATCACGGCGGACCAGTCAGGCCCGAAGCATC
>NZ_DATDGQ010000393.1:0-7757 GCF_036522015.1 Binatus sp. (SeqCode) | reverse complement strand
GGCGGATAATCAGTGGCGCGGAACGCGACATCCTAACTCCGCGCTGTGTAAGGACCCTCATCCTAATCCTCTCCCTTTCAGGGAGAGGGGAAGTGCGGAGATGATTGCTTCGACGATTGCCAGGTCGGATGGCGTCGTGATCTTGAGGTTGTTGGTCGAGGCCTCGACTACTTCGACGCGGGCGCCGGTGCGTTCGACCAGGTCGGCGTCGTCGGTTGCGACGATTTTTTCGCTGAGTGCGCGCTGATGCGCGGCGATGAGCACTTCGCGACGAAATGCTTGGGGAGTTTGTGCTTGCCATAGGCTGGCTCGTGCGACGGTCGCCGCGATCGCTCCGTCGGCGACGCGCTTCAACGTATCGGACACCGGTATCGCCGCGATCGCGCCGCCGGCGCGCGCTGCGGCGCTTAGACATGCCTCGAAGATTGCGGGCGTCGCCAGCGGGCGGGCCGCGTCGTGCACGATCACGAGTTCGCTTTCCGCACTTGTGAGTCCCAGCGCGATTCGCACCGAGTCCTGGCGCTCGACTCCGCCGGGCGTAATCTTGACCGGCACGCCAAGCCCGGCCGCCGCGACTTCCGCGCGGGCGGCTTTTTCGAATCCGTCCGGAATCGTGATCACTACTTCGTCTATCGAATGGGCTTGCGAACTCACTTGCCGGATTGTGACGAGCGAATAGGAGAGCATCGTGCGGCCCGCGAGCTTCACGAACGCCTTCGGCACGTCGGAGCCGAGACGCACGCCGCTGCCCGCCGCGACTACTATCGCCGAGACCTTCAATTCGATGCCGCTTGACGGGCCGGTGGGCCGCCGCCGTTTTCGATGAAGCTTGCGATTGTGCCGATCACCGCGCGGTCAACGTGTCCCGGCGTGTCGTACTCGGCCGGTCCGGGCTTGCCCTCGCCCGCGATGAACAAATGGTTGAGCGAGGGAAAGGTTTCGACTCGAACCTTGGCGTCGCCCTTCAATCCGTTTTGCCAAATGCGGATGTCCTCGTCGATCACCTGGTAGTCGCGACCGCCGTGCAGAATCAGTATCGGCACGTCGAGGCTGCGCGCGATTGCGACTTCGTCGCGCGCGTCGAGGTCATAGAAGTAAGATGCGGTCGCGCCGAGAAATGTCTCGCTCGGCGGCATCTTGTGCGCCGAGAGTTCGTCGGCCTGGCGCTCGAGCTCGGCTAGTTGCGCAGGTGAAGCTTGGCCCAGGAAACGCGCCTGCTGCACGATTATTTGCGGCAGCTTCCGCCCCGACGGCGCAAGCAGCACGATTCCGGCAACCGGCCACGCCTTTTTGGCAATCTCCGGCGCCAGCACAGCGCCGAGACTGTGCCCGACAACAAAGATCCGATCGCCCAACACGTCGGGGCGTGCGCGCAGCAACTGGACCGCCGCAACTGCGTCGTCGATTACCTCATCTTCGACGGTAGCGACCATCACCGAGTGCATCAGCGTCCGTTTGTCGTAGCGAAGTACCGCGATACCTTGTGAGCTGAGTCCGTCGGCGATGTCGGCAAAAGGATGATTGGCCCCGATCGTCTCGTTGCGATCATTCGGGCCCGATCCATGGACCAGGACGACGGCAGGAAATGGACCCTTGCCGTTTGGAATCGTCAGCGTGCCGGGCAGCTTGTATCCGCCGACGGTTACATCCTCGGAGTGAAACTTTGCCTGCTCCGCATATGGGGGCGCGGTCACGGGAGCATTAGAATGTGCCAGTTTGAAAAATAGCGACCCTATCTCGCCGGTCTGGGAGGCCACTGCGAGCGTCGAAATGGCGGTCGAGCTTTGGAAGGTGAGTTGCACGCTGACTTCGTCGCCGCCGGGAAGGTTCTGACGATCGAGAATTTTCCAGCTGAGCAATGGACCTTGGGCGGCGTAAGTCTGACTCCATGCCGCTTCCAGCGTGGCGGGGGAGAGTGCGGCCTTCATCCTGGCGCTGAAATGCGCGGTCGCGCCGCTGAAGTCTTTGTCACGGAGCGCAGAGAAGAGTTGATCGACGGCGGTGTCGTCAACGTCGGCTGAGCATCGGGCGGGAAGAATCGCGAGGGCGAGGACCAGCGCGACCCCCGGCACAACTATCTGCTTCAGCATCGACGCAGATTTGCATACAGAATCTTAAAAAGAAAAGGCCGGGAAAGTCCCGGCCCTCTTTTCAGGAAAATTGAATTTCGCGCAACGGCTAGTTCGCGAAGATCACCTTCAGCTCTTCCATGATTTTTTCTTCCGGATGAGCCTTGGCGATCGACAGTTCCTTGACCAGCAACGAACGCGCCGTGTCGAGCATCTTGCGCTCGCCGAACGACAATTCCTTGTCGCTCTTGAGCACCAGCAGATCGCGCAGCACCTTGGCGATTTCCAGCGGAGAACCGGTCTTGATCTTTTCGGTATATTCGCGATAGCGGCGGTTCCAGGTTTGCGTATCGACCTCGACCTTGCGCTGGCGCAGGATACGATAGATTTTTTCCACCATATCTTTGCCGATCACGCGCCGCAGCCCGACCGACTCGACGTTCTCGGTCGGAATCATGATGGTCATCTTTTCGGTGCCGAGAATCCGCAGCATGTAAAAACGTCGCTCGGTCCCGGAAATGACCCGCATCTGGATGTCTTCGATTACGGCAACCCCATGGGCGGGGTAAACCACTTTTTCACCTTTCTTGAACGGCAAACTCATCGTAATAGTGGCATTCGACGGCAGGCCATGGATTTCGGACATGGGTTGATGACCGCGCAGTCATGGGTTCATCACCGATCCGATCAGCCTTGAATGTGAAATTCAGTATGGCACAAAATTACTTGTTTGGTAACCCCAGTTTCGAAAGGAAACCGAGATTGTCATGGCTATAGAACAACGTTCGGTATTTGTCGCCGAAAAGATCAGTCGAACCGCAGCTCCATGATGATCGCGTCCTCTCCGGGGCCGTAGTAATGCCGCCTCAAACGCCGTTCTTCAAACTCAAATTTACGATAGAGCTGCCGGGCCGCCAGATTCGAGCGGCGAACTTCCAGCGTAATCACGTTGGCTCCGGTCAATTTTGCCTCGTTTATTGATTCTGTCATCAACACACTGCCTATGCCGAGCCTGCGCGACTCCGGATGCACGGCGATGTTCAAGATGTGGCATTCGTCGGCAATCAGCCATCGGCAAAGGAAGCCGGCAATCGAGTCAGCGCCGCGAGTCTCGGGGATCGCGAGCATGATGCGCGAGAAGGGCAGGGTCAGTTCGCGCTCGAAGGAGGCCAGCGTCCACGGCGCGGGGAAGGCGAGCCGTTCGATCTCGAGGATGCGTGGCAGGTCGCGACCTGTGGCGTCCCGAATGTGGATCGCCATCTCAACCAAACTCAACTGCACTGACGGCGCGAGTTATGCTCGCGACAATTCTTCAAGCGGCGTGCTGAAACTGCGCCGCGTCCGCTTTGAGCACGATCACCTCGAGCATTTTGTCGCGCATCCGATGTTTGAACGCACCAACCGGCTTGCCGAACTCGATTCGGCTCGTGAAGTCGGCCGGGAACGACGACGAGACGTACGACAGCCGGCGGATCGTCTCGCCGCGGACGCTCGCGCTCACCGTAATCACGTTGTCGCCGAGCATGATGTTGTAGTCGTAGTCGGGCATCTCGTCGGGGAGATTCCACAGCCGCTTGAGCGAGGACGGCGGCAGCTTGCGCGGCATCTCGAGCCGCACCAGGTACGCGTTGGCGTATTCGGCGACGGTGTACACGGTTCCATAACGGCGATCGCGCTCGGTCTTATCCTCGTGCATGGTGCCTTCGAAACCGTCGAAGGCGACTTTGCGCTCGGTGGGACGGCCCTTGCCACCAGCACGCACGAGAATCGATCCAAGCGGCGCGAGCGCGAGCCCGTACCAGCATCCGCGATAGGTCAGCTCGCTGGCAGGCTTGGCGTGAATCACACCCTCGCGCAGGCGCCACGCGGCCTCGCCCGCGGCAATCAGCACGCCGAGCATGATCCATCCGCCGGTGTGTTGCGAAAACAGCCCGTCGCCGAGCACCGCGACCGAGAATGCAGTCAGAAGCGCGGGATATAGAATGAGATTCAGAATCATGTTGAGCGCGGTCGAGCGCACTCGCGAAAATCCAGCGGTACTGCCGACTGCATGTTCGAGGTCGGCCTTTGTCCCGTCGGGCATCGCGCCGAGAATCGGCTCCGCCAGCCGAAACGCGACCATCACCGGCGCGGGCGCTGTGCGAATCGGAGACGCATCGACAGAAGCGAGGACGGTATCGAAATCAGCATCGAGCTCGCCGGGAAAATGTTTCTCGCCGACCGGGCCGGGCAGGGCGCCGATATCTTTCGGCAGATGCATCATCGCGAGTCCCGCTGCCGCGACCGGCGCTGCCGGCGCGGGCGCAGCAGCTGCAGGAGCCGCGACCGGTTTGGGTGCCGGGGCCGGCGCGGGCTTCGCCGCGACTGCGGCGCCATTGGTCGCCGCTTCCGCGCCATCCGAAGCGGGCGCAGGCGCGCCGCCCTCCTTGCGAAAACGCGACGGCGCGTCGTCGGGAAACGTTGTCTCCGGATGCAACTCGCGAGCGCGCGCGAGCAACACGCCTTCGCTCTCGAGATTGGCAGGATCTGGAATGCAGCAATCGACGGGACATACGGCAGCGCACGCCTCATGGTCGTGGAAGCCGACGCATTCGGTGCACTTGGACGGCACAATGTAATAGATGTCTTGCGCGATCGCGGCGCCCGGGGTGCCGTTAAGTTCCCACGGCACTCCGCCCGCGTAAATAGCAGTGTTCGGACATTCGGGCTCGCACGCTCCGCAGTTGATACATTCGCTCGTGATCGTCGTAGCCATCTCGCAACCGGACCTCTTTTTTTTTCAGGAAAGCGCACCGCGCTTTGTCGATTTGACAGACGTTGGACGATAACTGCTGAAAGTTTTGTCTGTCAATCACGGTCAATTCAAGTCTGCTAATAGTGTAGCGCGCGCGATGTTCCGAACAGAACCGGGTGGCCCTTCCATCACCTTGCGTTCGGAAACCGGTTTTGCAACTATTGGCGAGATTACTCGTCCAGCCCTGACCATTTGAATTTGTGTCTATAGTGTAACGGGACTGGCTATTGACCTGAACCACTGGAGGAAAGCTCGAATGAAAGCAATGTTAAAGGTACTTGGTGTCGTGGCCGTGACTGCGCTCGTGACCGCGTGCGGGCCGGATATGAAAACGATCCAAAACGCCACTGATCGCGCCCAGGCAGATGCGAACAAGGCCGAAGCGTCGGCAAATGCGGCGGAAGCTTCAGCCACTCAGGCTGCGAACGCGGCAGCGCAGGCAGATGCGGCGGCCAGCCAATCGGAAGACGCGGTCCGTCGCGCCAACGACGCAGTGTCGCGGCTCGAAGCGGCGTTCTCGACCTCGGTTACCAAGTAACCGACTCACAGCCAGCCAGTTAAAGCGGTGGCGAAGGGAGCAAGCTCCATTCGCCACCGCTTAGTCTTGTCCGCCGCCGGCCGCTAATTCTCGGGGTCACGCACTCGCACGGCGGTATCGACGAGCATCTTCCAGTTCGCGACCCAATCTTTTTTCTGCGCGTCGTAGCGCATTGCCTTGGCGACTTTGTAGGTGCCTTGCACCTCAATGGGCTCTGCGCAGGCGTGACATGCAGCTACCTTCCAAAGACGGATGGCGAACTCCAGGTCGTTGTCCTTGAATTCATTGCCAGACCCACCAGGCCATACCGTCTCATCCCGGTTTAGTTGCTTCGAGTCCACCTCGGCGTCTGCAATCGCGACGGGTCGCAGCTCGTCGCGGTCGAGTACGAAGACGTTGTCGTCGATACCATCGCCGTCTCCCCAGGTACGATGCAGCGGCAGGTTGAGAAACAGCGCCGTCTCGTAGTGATCGTTGCTCTGACCCGTCACCAGTACTTTCGACGAGAAGACCTCGGGCATTTCGAAGTGATTTTCGCTGCTCGCCTCTTGGAAAAAAAGCCGCTGATACTTGTCATCGCCGGTTTTCTTCCAGACGGCCAGGCGATCGACGCTGTCATTCGCAGCATGAACTGTGACGAGGAACTTCGCGTCCGTGGGCGGCGTGCCGGAGTGAATAACCGGCACTGAATACTTCAGCACGGTCGGGTATTCGTGATCCTGGTCGGGCGGAATCGAGGCGACGATCTCAGCTTTGGTATAGGTGCGCGCATCCTTGAAGGCGGTGCCGGCGACGAACGAATCGAGATCCTGGCCGGCGCCGTGGTCCATGGTTGCCGGATCGTCAATATCGGAGTCCTCGTCCAGTTGCTTGTCCTTAACAGCGGCGCTCGCATCGACCTTACTGCCCTTGAGCGCGCCGGCGGCCTCGTTTTTGACGATCTCGCTCTTATCGTTGAGCGCGAGCCTCAGTGCACGCTCGGCGCTGGTCGGCATCGGTTTGATTCCGCCGAGTGCCTGGACGGCCCACGCACGCTGGTAGAGATGCGGGCTTTTCAGCGCCGCAATCAGTGCGGGAACCGCAGCGCGGCCGAGCTTGTCGAGCGCCGCGCTCGCGGCGTCGCGAAGCGGCTCCGAGTCATCATTCAAGACGCGCACCAGCGCGGAAATTGCGCGAGGGTTGGTCGACCCCAATCCGCCGAGCGCGGTGACCGCCGCGATTTTCACCCCTTCGTCCTTGTCGGTGCTGATCGCCTGCTGCAATTCCGGGATCGCTCCCGCGCCATCAATTCGCGCGAGCGCCGCCACCGCGAATGCCCGCTCCGAAGCCTTCCAATCGATTTCACCCGTATCGGTATCCGTGGCAATAAAATGTATCAATGCAGGAATTGCGGGCCGCGCGTAGCTTCCCATCTCGTCGAACGCCTGTACGGCGTTTTGTCTAGGAGCGGGGTCGTTGGAAGTGGGGTCGAGCATTTGGGTCAATACAGGCAGGAGACCGTCGTGACTGGGGTCGATGTTCGCCAGCGCCAGGGCTGCCTGTTGCGCGGTCTCTTGGTCAGTGCTCTTTAAAGCGTCCGCCAGTTCGGGTACAGCGTCTTTGGCAGCAGGCCCGCATACTCCTAAAACTGCCATAGCCTTACGGCGTACGCCCTTGTCGGGATCCTTGAGGATCCGCATTGCATCGGGAGTAGCCTCACAGGCAGCCGGCCCCATAGCCCACAGATCGAAGAGTACGAAAAATCGTGTCGGACCGTCCTTATCACGCAGCAACGGGAGCAGGTAAGGAATCGCGACTTTGGCGGACGGTCCCAGATTGCAGAGACCTGAAATGGTGTTCGTGAGCTTATCCCGGTCAACATTTTTCAAGTTCTTCGCGATATCGAGGATCAAATCGCTAGGAGGAGGACCTTTCCAGTCCGTCCAAGGAGGAACGCATCTTTGCCAAATCATCGGCGTAAGAATTGCAGTAAGAGGCTCCGTTCGCGGCAAGAATAGTTGACAGAGTTACCGTGCTCGCGCCTCGAACCTTCGGATTTGGATCGTCGAGTCTACGCTGAAACAAGGGCACAATCTTGACCGCAAATGCCTGGTTGCCGTTCGCTTCAATAGTCTCCTCGATCCTGGTGGGAATGTCGTCGTGAGTGTTGCCCAAGGCGGCAACCAGGACGGGCCATGCTTCTGGGGAACCGCGAGCGATCACAATGAGTGCGTCAATCGCGCCCCTTCTTACCGCTTCATCATGATCATCCAGCGCGTGGTTCAACGCCGGAATCGCCGGCGCCCCGGCATTGCCGAGCGCGGCGACCAGGTCTCCGGCGAAGCCCCACTGCTCGCGGATAGCATCGGAGACGGCG
>NZ_DATDGQ010000392.1:0-12632 GCF_036522015.1 Binatus sp. (SeqCode) | reverse complement strand
GAGCAGATTGAACGCGAGCGCGGGATGCCGCCAGAAAAAATACGAGAGCATCGCGGCGGTGGCGAGCAGGTTGCCGACGATGATGCCCCACCAGGTCAGTTCCACCATCACGTTCGGCCCGAGGAACAGCACGACTGCGATGAAGAAGACCTCGAACGCGACGAAAAAAATCACCAGCGAAAACAGCAGCGACGACTCGGTCTCGCACGCCTCGAGCAGCAATCCTCCGGCGATTCCGAACGTGATGAACGCGCCGAAATGGATTAACGAATACTCCAGCGCCAATACCGCCAGCCCGTGATGAACTTCGTGACTATGCGAGCCGTGGAGAATCGTGGCCGCGAGCAACGCGGGCGTTTCAAGTGCGTGGCCGCGAATCAGATCGAAGAGCAGGAACCAGACCGCGACCATGACGGCGCCGATGATGCCGGCGATCGCTCCGTCGATAATGATCCGCGTCCTCGAGTGTTCCATGCGTCAACTACTAACCCACAAGATCAGCACCCGGCAAGCGAGTAACCTTGCTCGAAATCTCCTGCATCACGAAACCGAATTTCGTCGGGTGAAATTTGAAGCAGCTGAGCGGTTTGCAGTCGGCCGCTGCATCGGCACGAACCAAAGTGTCACGAGCACCAAGGCGCCGAAGGTCAGGTAGACGGTCGTGAACACCCACGGCTGAGCCTGATAGAAGATCAGCGAATCGAGCCAGTATCCGACGAAATCGCGCGAGTAGCCGGACTCGCCTCCTTTTGCTCGCAATATATTCTCCCAGACGGTGAGTGGACAGGTTGTTCCAATCAGCGCCTCGCAACACACGAACAGGATCATTGCGACGTGAACCAGCCGAAAATAGAAGTTCCGGATCCAATGCCATCCTGCTGCCCAGCCGACCAGAATGGCCACGAATCCGATGACCACAAACGCGACGTAAGCCGCGTGAATCACCGTTACGAGGTCTGCTGCAACCAGCCATAACATCGACTTACGAGTGTGCGACGCTTCGCGCTGGCACGACGCGCAGCTCGGGCGGCGTCGATACCGGCAGAACCGGAACATCCTCGTCTTCGCGCTGCTGCCATTTGTAGAAGATGAACGTGAACACGAACATCAGGTAGGTGCCTTGACCGATCCACATGATCAGGCCGCCGAGCACCTGGTCTTCGAGCGGCTTGAGGCCCCATCCGTGCGCGCTCTCGGTGTACCAGGGATAGATCACGCGGGTCGCGAGCGTTATCGGCGCGGCGACCGCGGTCATCGGGATCATCAGCAGGAACAGGTAGAGGATTTGCGCCGGGTACGAGAGTCGCGGCAACTCGGGGAGAGGACTCAGGATCGGCCACCACAACAGGATGCCGGCCGCCATGAAGAGCAGATGCAGGAAGATGTGAAAATTTTCGTCGCGGCACATCCGATCGAAGATCGGCGGAAAATGCGCGGTGACGAAGACCGCTGAAAAAATCAGGAACGCGACTACCGGTGTCGTAAGCAACCGCGCGACGGGCTTGAACGGCCGGCTGAGGATCCACGGCCGCAGCATCCAGCCCGGCGTCCCCAATAGTAACAGCGGCGGGATCACGAAGGTCTGCATCAGATGCTGCAGCATGTGCATCGAGAAGATTCGCGCGTCGGCGAGTTCATCGAGCTCCGTGTGCGTGAACAGGATCGCGCCCATCGCGATCGCGAACCACATCGCCTGACGCCGCGTCGGTCTGCGGCCGGCCACGCGGCATGCGCCAAGGTAAATCGCGATCAGGACCGCGATTCCTATCGGGATGCTCGGATGTTCGCCGAAAATATCCATCGTCAAACGCCGCTATCCAATCGGCGCCATGTGATTCGACAGGTACGCAAAAAGCAGGATGAGCGCGAGCAGCAAGATTCCCGCCATCATCAACGGAAAGACGAACACCCCCGTCAGCAGCCAGCCGTCGTACTTCAGATGCATGTAGAACATCGCGACCAGCGCGAATTTTGCGGCGGCCAGCACGATCAGCACCGGCACCAGCACCGGGCGCAGCGCGTGCACGTAGAAGACGGTGATCTCCATCGCCGTTAACACGACGAGGAACGCGGCGATGATGAGGTAGGTCGCCGCACCGGGATGATGAACCTGCCCGCCGTGGGTGTCCGCAATATCGCTCATGCTCCTGGTACCGCCTGCATCAGATAGACGAGAGTAAAAATGATGATCCACACGACGTCGACGAAATGCCAGTAGAGTCCCGCGAGTTCGACCGATAGCGCACGCGACTTGCCGAGGTTGCCGGTCATCGCGGCGACCAACAGTACCGACAACCACAGCACGCCGATCGCGACGTGCGCGCCGTGGAATCCAACCAGCACGAAGAACGACTGCGAGAAGAGGTTGGTGGTCAGTCCCATGCCTTCGTGCATGAAGCTGGTGAACTCGTAAACCTGGCCGCAGAGAAAAATCAGCCCGAACAGGACGGTGCCGCCGAGCCAGATTCGCTCCCATCGCTTGTCGCCGCGCTGCGTCGCCGCGAGTGCCAGCACCATCAGTAGTGAACTCATCAGCAGGATGAAGGTGCTGAACGAGGTGAGCGGGATGTTCAGGATTTCCGGCCCGGGACCGGTGACGCTGCGCGATTTGTAAACGATGAAGGTCGAGATCAAGCTCGCGAAGAATACGCACTCCGACCCGATGAACGACCAGATGCCGATTTTGCGCACGTCGATTCCGCCCGACGACGGCGCATGCTCCGGATCGTGCGACTCCTGGCCGAAGTCCGCGTACTCGAATCCCATCCCGATGATCGACAGCACCACGACCACCGCGCCGATGATCACGATACGATACCAGTCGATGATCAGCCCCAAGCCCATCGTGCCAACGCCAAGACTCATCACCAGCGGGAAGATTGAAGGCGCGGGCATGTGGATATGCTCGACGTCAACGGGCTGCGCAGCTTGCGATAGCGTCGGCGTTTGCCCCGACATATAAGCGGCGACGCCGCGCGAGCCCGCGCGACCGTATTTCAGAATCCACCATGCGTCACGTCCGCGGATTTGCGGGATCGTCGCGAAGTTGTACGCCGGCGGCGGCGATGGTGTGGACCATTCGAGGCTGCGTCCGTCCCACGGATCAGCGGGCGCACGCTCTCCGCCGATGAGACTTTTGAAAATGTTGATGTAGAAAAGCAGGAACGCGATGCCGAGAATGAACGCGCCAACCGTCTCGAGCTGGTTGAGATGCGTCCAGCCCATGTCGGCGCCGTACGTGTAAGTGCGTCGCGGCATCCCCCACATCCCGACGATGTGCATCGGAAAAAACGTGACATTGAATCCGACCACCGTCAGCCAGAAGTGCCACTTGCCAATCCGCTCGCCCAGCATGCGGCCGGTGATTTTCGGCCACCAGTAATAGAATGCCGACAGGATCGCGAACATCGCGCCGCCGAACAGCACGTAGTGAAAATGCGCGACGACGAAGTACGAGTCGGTCTGCTGGAGATCGATCGGCGCCGACGCGTGCATGATTCCGCTGAGTCCGCCGATCGTGAACTCGAGTATCATCCCAAGCGCGAAATAAAATGCAGTCGTCATGCGCAGCGAGCCGCCCCAGACCGTCGCGATCCAGCTGAAGACTTTGACGCCGGTGGGAATCGCGATCAGCATCGAGGTGATCGCGAACGCGGAATCAGCCACCGGGCCCATCCCCGTCGCGAACATGTGATGTCCCCACACGCCGTACGACAGGAATGCGATCAGGCAGATCGAATACGCCATCATCGGATAGCCGAATAGCGGCTTGCGCGAAAAGGTCGGGATCACTTCGGAGATGATCCCGAAAGCCGGCAGCGCCATGATGTACACTTCGGGATGGCCGAACAGCCAGAACAGATGCTGCCAAAGGATCGGCGTAGCGCCGGCGGATGCGACGTAAAAGTGAGTATCGAAGAAACGATCGAACAGCAGAAAAATCAAACCGATCGTGAGCGCGGGAAACGCGATCAGGATCAGGATCGAGGTCACCAGCAGCGACCAGATGAACATCGGCATGCGCATGTAGGTCATGCCCGGCGCGCGCATCGCGATGATCGTCGTCAGGAAGTTCAGGCCCGTGAGCACCGTCGAAGTGCCTGACACGAGCAGACCGACCACCCACCAATCGATCGCGAGGCCGGGGGTGAAGTAGCGCTCGGTCAGGTTCGCGTAGCCGAACCATCCTGCGTCCGGAAGTCCGCCGCGTATCCAGCCGAGATGGAGCAGGATTCCCGCGACGAGAGCCAGCCAGAAGCTCAGTGCATTGAGGCGAGGGAACGCAACGTCGCGCGCGCCGATCTGCAACGGGATCAGGAAGTTGCCCAGAAATCCGAGCAGCAGCGGCATCACGACCAGGAAGATCATCGTCGTCCCATGCATCGTGAAGAACGCGTTGTAGGTCGCCGCCGACAGCGCGTGATTGTCCGGATGCCACAGCTGTACGCGAATCGCCATCGCTTCGAGCCCGCCGAACGCCATGAAGAACAGCGCACTGGCGAGATACATCACGGCGACCCGCTTATGATCGATCGTCGTCAGCCATCCGACGATGCCGCCACCTTCGAGGTAGCTCGGCTGATGCACTGGCAATGGTTTCGGTTGCGCAGCCATTCCTCGCTCCCTATTTCAGACTCTCGAGATACGCGACCAGCGCGTTCAGCTTCGGTCCGGGCAGCAGCAGCGGCGGCATGTTCGCGCCCGGCTTGATCTCTTGTGGATTCTCGATCCACTTCGCGACGTTGGCGGGCGTGTTCTGCAGGACCCCGGCGGCCAGCGTCGTGCGGCCGCCGAAATGCGTCAGGTCAGGTCCGATGTACCCCTTCGAGACGCCCTGGATCATGTGGCAGGTCGTGCACGGACTGTCGGCGAAAACTTTTGCGCCGTCTGACGCCAACTGATCGGTCGCCGGAGTTGCGACCGGCCCTGCGAGCTGCTCTCTATCCCACTTCGCGAAATCGTCCGGCGAATCGACGAACGTTCGGAAGCGCATATTCGCGTGCGACAGGCCGCAGAACTCCGCGCATTGCCCGGGATACATTCCCGGCACCGTCGCGACGAAGGTCAGCTCGTTGATCTGGCCGGGCACCACGTCGCGCTTGCCGCCAAGTTGCGGCACCCAGAAGCTATGAATGACGTCGGGCGATTCCAGCAGCAATCGAATCGGCCGGTTGACGGGGATATGCAGTTCGTTGCTGGCCTTGGCGCCGTCGGGATAGTCGAATTCCCACCACCACTGATGCGCGACGACTTTGATCTCGAGCGCGCCCGCAGGCGCGACCGCCGGCTGCGAGCGAAAAATCGTACGTATCGTCGGCACGGAGATCATCAGCAACACGAGCGCAGGGCCGAGCGTCCACACGATTTCGAGGCCCAGGTCGGACGACGCGGTTGCCGCCGGAGCCGCTTCGCCCACTCGTGAAGAGAAAACGAACACCGCGAGGATGAATGCGGTGACCACGATCGCCAGAATGATCGCGTCCCACACCGTCACATCGATGTAGAGACTCTGAATCCAATTCGCGAGATCCGACTTCGGCGAGACCGTCGTCATCGGTCGGTCCGTCGACGAGCATCCGGCAAAAGTCAGTGCAATAGCCACTCGCATAGTTATCGAGGCGATCGAGTACCTATTTATGCCGCGCCCGCTCATTCCGCGTCGTCTCCAACCGGTTCTCCGGAGGTCGCAGCCTGCGCGACGCGGTTCAGTCCCGGCACGGCACAAATCAGAAATGCGCCCACAAACCCGATCGAGATCAGAAACTGCGTCGGCCCAAAAGGAATCGCGTCGAGCGACAGCGACGGAATCACCAACACGTAACGCTCGAGCCATATCCCGATGAGTCCCAGCGCAGACACCGTGCCCAGAATCGCCGGCGATTTTTTGGTCCGCACGCTCATCAGCACCACGAATGGGATCATCCAGATCAGTACGAGACAAGCCACCGACAGTGGAGACCATGGCATGTGATGAACCCGCTGAACGATAAAGAAGGTTTCTACCGGCAGGTCGCCGTACCAGATCACGATGTACTGAGCGAACATCAGGTAAATCCAGAATACTGAGAACGCAAAGACCATCTTGCCGAAATCGTGCATCACGGTGGGATTCGTGAAGAGGTTGTGATCGCCCAAGCGGCCGCGCATCACGGTCGCTACCAGAGCCATCGCGGTCAATCCGCTCCAGAAAGCGCCGGCGAAAAAGTACCAGCCGAAAAGCGTGCTGCGCCACACCGGCGCCAGCGACATCACCAAATCGAACGAGATCAGCGTATAGACTACCGCGAACAAAACCGCGACCAGCGGCGCCCAGAATCGTATCGAATGTGGCGGCAACTCGATGTCGTCGGTGGCGATCGTCCACGCTTGTGCATCGTCGCCGCGCGACACGCGAATAAACGCGAAGCTCGCCGCCGCTATCACGCCAAGACCGATTCCGTCGCGCGCAAAGAGAAATGGAATGTTCAGCCATGCGGCCTTCTGCGGTATCGGATGTGTGACCCACGGAAAAATCAGGCTGCGGCCGAAGTACAATCCAAAAAACAGAAAAAATCCTACCCACAGAAATGGCGCGAACGCTTCGCCGAGTCGATACGGCGTCGATCCACCCCACTTCGCTTGCGTCAAATAAAACGCCGCGGACGCGACGACTGCACCCTGCGCGACGCCGAGGAAGAACAGTAAATTGACGAGATAGGCCTCCCATGCGATCGCGGCCCCGCCTCGCATGAGCGCCAACCCGAACGCAATTGCGCCAATCACGATCATCGCGCCCGCGACCGCACGCATCGTCGTGCCAGCCACCGACTCGACCGGTTGCGGCTTCATCACCGCGCGCTCACGACGCGCCATTTGAAGATTGGTGCTCATCGCCGTTTGCTAGACGCCTTCACGCATGACCTCTTCCGCGCCCGAGTCTTTCATGATCGACTCGACCCGCGCCGCCTCGTCCTCGTCGCATCGAACTACGACCCCAAATCGATCCTCGCCGAACCGCCCGTCGTATCCCGGTGCAATTTCGGCCGCAGGAATCCCCGACAGTCCCAGCACGCCGAGAAAGCCGAAGATTCCGCCCAGCAGCACCATCAATTCAAAGCAGATGATGATGAACGGCGGCCACGACAGCAGCGGTTTGCCACCCGCATTGAGCCGCCACTCGTAGGTGGTTCCAATCGTGATCGCCAGCCCGGTAAGCACGCCCGAGATTCCGCCCATCAGCACGATCCATCGCACCGGGCTCTTCTTCAAGCCGATAGCGTGTTCGATTCTGTGGCTCGGGATCGGCGAGAACGTATTGAAGTCGCCGACCTTGGCCGCGCGAAGCTCCTCGATCGCGTGCGCGCATTGAGCGTCATCCGCAAACGAACTTATGATCGCAATCGTGCTCATGCGGCAGCTCTGACTCGATCTCTCTTGAGCGCCTTGCGCAGCCAGACGATTCCTTCCTTGAGTTCCGTCATCGATATGATCGGCAGGAACCTCGAAAACAATGAGAAAAGCCCCAGGAACCATGCGAAGCTGCCGACCGTGATCATTATTTCAGTGAGCGACGGACGATAGCTGGCCCATTGCGACGGCTCGAAGTTCGCCGTCAACGAGCCCGCAATAATTACGAACCGCTCGAACCACATCCCGATGTTCACGAAAATTGTGATTACCCAAAGCGCGCGCAAGTTCACCCGGATGCGCGGGGAGAATAGCAACAATGGTATTACGCAGTTGCACAAGACCATTACCCAGTACATCCATCCCCACGGCCCGAAATAGCGCATGTGGAATGTCGTCTGCTCTATTGGATCGCCTGCGTACCAGGTCATGAAAGCTTCGGTGATGTAGGCGTAGGAGACGACCAGCGACGTCAGCAGGACGACCTTGGCGAGATTGTCGAAATGCCACTCCGTCAGCAGGTCCTCGATACCGAGCAGCTTGCGCATCGGAATTAGCAGCGTAATAACCATCGCGACTCCGGAGAAAATCGCGCCGGCGACAAAGTATGGGGCGAAAATGGTGCTGTGCCAGCCGGGATTTATTGCCATCGCGAAATCCCACGACACCACCGAGTGCACCGACAGCACCAGCGGAGTGGCTAATCCCGCCATTAGCAAGTACGCCATTGAATAGTGCCGCCACTGACGGTCGGTACCCTGCCAGCCCATCGCCAGCACTGTGTAAAACGTCTTGCGCCACCCGGTCGCGGCCTCGCGCGCGTTCGCGATATCGGGAATCAATCCCATCGTCCAGAACAACGCGCTAATAGTCAGATAGGTACTGACTGCGAACGCGTCCCACACCAATGGCGATCGAAAGTCGGGTTGTAGGTATCTCTCATTAGGGTATGGCAATAGCCAGTAGAAAAACCACACGCGGCCAAGATGTATTAATGGGAACAGTCCCGCAGTAGCTACTGCAAATATAGTCATCGTCTCAGCTGCGCGATAAACTGCAGTGCGCCACTTGGTACGGAACAGGAACAGAATCGCGGAGATCAACGTCCCCGAGTGCGCTATACCGACCCAGAAAACGAAGTTTGTAATGTAGATTGCCCACATGACCGGCTGACGAAGACCCGTCACGCCCAGTCCCGAGTAGATCTGATGGGCCCAGAATCCAGCCGCGATGCCGACCAGCGTGAAACAGAACCCGACCCACGCCCAGTAGGCGCGGCCCGCCGGCTCCATCACCCGAAGC
Organism: Binatus sp. (SeqCode); assembly: GCF_036522015.1. Classification (GTDB taxonomy): domain Bacteria; phylum Desulfobacterota; class Binatia; order Binatales; family Binataceae; genus Binatus. The sequence goes on along the minus strand of NZ_DATDGQ010000392.1, from coordinate 3,944 downwards.
ACGCTGCGGTCGATGTCGCGGTAGCTCGGTTCCGTGTTTGTTTTCGGCGCCGCTGCCACCTCAGGCCTTTCCCTTCTCGCGATAGAGATCGCGCAGGTACGTGATTGCCGGTTGCGTATTGAGTTCTTCGAGCGCGCGATAGTTGCGGAGCTTGTTGTCATCGCGACGACGCATCATCGCGCTCGCAGGATCGTTGCTGTCGCCGAACGTGATAGCCCGTGTCGGACACGCTTGCTGACAGGCCGTGACGATCTCGCCGTCGCGCAGCTGGCGATCTTCAGTCTTCGCGTTGAGCTCGGCGAACTGGATTCGCTGCACGCAGAACGTGCATTTCTCCATCACACCCGCGCCGCGCACCGTCACATCGGGATTGAGTTGCAGGTTGAGCGGCGCGGGCCACTCCGGCACGAACCAGTTGAACCGCCGTACCTTGTACGGACAGTTGTTTTCGCAATAGCGCGTGCCAACGCATCGATTGTAAACCTGACCGTTGAGCCCTTCTTCGGTGTGATACGAGGCGAACACCGGGCAGACCGGCTCGCACGGCGCGTGATCGCATTGCTGGCACAGCATCGGCGCGAGATAGAGTTGGGGTGCTTCCGCCGCTTCCTTCTCATTCGGAAAATAACGCTCGATGCGAATCCACGACATGATTCGTCCGCGATCGACGCCGTCTCTGCCGACCGTCGGCACATTGTTTTCCGCGTAGCACGCCGTCACGCACGCACTGCATCCCGTACACGCATTGACGTCGATCGTCATGCCCCACTTGTGCCCCGCATATTTCCACGGCGCGTACATTTCGAACGGCCCGCTAACTTCCTCGGCCTCGCTCTTCGGAACCACGCCGCTCGCGAGTTGCTCAATACTCATCGCCTCGACGATCGAGCGGCCCATCATGTCGCTCTTACCCAGCGGCGTCACCAGCGCGCGAGTCGTGCCGGTCGCACGCGCAGTCGCGGCAGCAAAGGTCGCGCCGGCTGCGAGAATCGTCCACGTATTTGCGCCGACGTCTTTCGCATAGCGCCCGTACGCGCGATGTCCCTGCCCAATCGGCACCGCGATCACGCCGGGACGCACGCTGCTCTCGACCAGCACCGGCGCCTCGATCGCTCCGTGCTCAGTTTTGATCTCGATGATGTCGTCCCTGCTGACGCCGAGTTTGCGCGCGGTGTCGGGATGGACTTCGGCCCAACTGTCCCATACGAGCTGGGTGACCGGCTCGGGCAATTCCTGCAGCCACGGCTTGTCGGCGCCGCGTCCGTCGTAGAGGAAGATATGTGGATAGGCGTAAACGGAAAGTTCCATCTGAGCCGCGGTCGGTACAGCCGCCTTGAACGGTGATGTGTCGAGGCTGAGCGCCGCAAGATGCTGTTCCTCGAACGACCCGCCTTCGCGCCGGACGTTTATCCAGAAATCTTCCGGATTCTCATCCTCTGCTTTGGGAGCCAGCGCCAGCCATTCCGCCTTGACCGCTTCCGCAGCAGTGGTCCACGGAAGTTTCGTGCTCGAGGTTTTCGCCGCGGCCGCGATCAGAATGTCGCCGACCGGCTTGCTGTCGAACACCGGCTGCATCACCGGCTGTCCCAGTCCGCGAATTCCCGCGCGCGGCGCCGTATCGCGCCACGATTCGAGCGGGTGATGCGCCGGGATGAGAAGGCTCGCCATCGCGGCGGTCTCGTCGGGCACGCCGCCCATCCACACGACGAACGGAACTTTTTGCAATGCCTCGGCGACTCGCGCCGACGCCGGCATCGTAAAGACCGGATTCACGCCCGCGATAACCAGCACGTCGATTTCGCCGCCTCGCATCGCATCGACCGCCGCGTCCACTTCATCGGGCGTGCTGGTATCTTCGGCCGGCGCGCCTTCGAAGAACATTATCGTTTTGCCGAAATTGCCGGTCACCGAATTTAGGATCATCGCCGCCAGATGCGCCGACGAATCGTCGGTGCCCGCGATCGCCAGCGCGCCGTCAGCCTTGCCGAATGTCTCGCCCAGACGCGTGATCGTCTCAACGGGTACGCCGGTCCGCGCGCTCGTCGCAGCCGGATCGAAATTCTCCACGGCCTTGCCGAGCGCCGCGAGATCAAAGTCCGAATTCTGCGAAACCTTGCCTTGCTTGACCAGCACGTTGAGTACGCTCCAGGCCACGTCGGCTTGCGCTCCAGGAGCCGTCGCAATCCATTCGTCGCACTTCGACGCCGTCATACTGAGCCGCGGGCCGACGTAGGCAGAGCGCCCGATCGTCAATGTGCCGCGACGCTTCTGCGGCGTACGGAACTGCGAGTATTGGCGCGCCAGTTCCACCGGCGATTGCCAGGTCTCTAAAAAGTCCGCACCGAAGGAAATCAACACTTCGGCCTGATCGATTCGATAGATCGGCAGATCGCGCCGGCCGAAGAGCATCTTCGCCGCGGCCCGCGTTGGTTCATTGTTGATTGCTTCGTAAAATATCGCGCGCGACGAATTGTGAGCGGCGACAAACGCGAGCGCGATCTTGCTGAACGTCGGTCCATTCGGCACACCAAAGAATGCGACGCGATCCTTGCCCGCCTTCGCCGCCGTCGCCAGCCGGTCGCCGAACATTTTCTCGGCCTCGTCCCACGACGCTGTCCGAATTGCGCCGTCACCGCCGCGAACTTGCGGATGCGCGAGCCGGTCCGGATTGTACACGCCCTGCAAGGCAGCCTGCCCGCGAGCGCACAAGGCTCCCTGGCCGATGGGATCCGCGGGATTTCCCTCAAGCTTGACCACCCGCCCTTCGCGAATTCGCGCCACCACACCGCATCCCGCGGGGCACTCGTTGCAGGTCGTCGCAAAAAAACTCGGGACGCCCGGCACGACGTTCTCGTCGGGCACCACGTACGGGATCAGCTTGCGCGCCGCCGGCTCGCAGCCAGGGATCGCTGCCGCCGCGCCGGCAGTCGCGGCCAGCTTGATAAACGATCGCCTGGATATCGACGTTCCTTCGCGCATCCGCTTCCTCACTCAGTGATGACAGCCCACGCAGTCGAGCGTCGCTTTCTTCTCCGTATGACAGTCCACGCAAAATCCCATGTTGATTTCATGCACCGGCACCACGCGATCCATCGTCTGCACCGGCCCGTGACAGCTCTGGCATTCGATACCGGCATGAATGTGCGGCCGATGCGTGAAACGCACGAAGTCCGGCAGCGTGTACACGCGGTTCCACTGGATTTCAAACGCCGCCGGCGTGTCGTCCGTCCACGGCCGCGTCACAGGCTGGATTCCGCCCCCGGCAATTCCGTTGCCGTGACATCCGACGCATCGCGCCACCGCGGGGATTCCGGGCTCGGACGATCGGCTCGCATAGGCGTGGCAATACTGGCAGGGAATTTTGTTGACTCCGGCGTGTACGCGATGGCTAAACGGTATCGGCTGAACCACGTCATTACGCGGCGCCCACGGCCGTTGCGACAGCGCGATCACCGCCCCGCCCATGACGAGCATCAACAAGGCCAGCGGGAGGATTATCCGGTTCATTGCTGACGGTAAGGCTTGTGAATAATCCCAAAGTGCGCCGTTGCGCCACCGTACGACGGTTAAAATTTCTAACAATACGATCGTTCTCAATCAAGCAAAGTTAATGTTACCGGTTGCCTGCGGCGCTCGGAGCAGAGCATCCGCCTGTGGATTTCCATTGCGCGAGAACGGCGATTTATTGCTGCAAGTAGTTCCGACGCTCCGAACAATATGTTAGTTATGACTAGGTTTTTGTGGTCTGAGGCTGTTTCGACAGGTGCAAATCAAGACTGCTTCTCGACTGGGTCTGTTACCGTCCTACCTTTTTGCCGAGCTTGACCGCCTGAAGAAGGAGGTCGCGAGCAAGGGTATTGACGTCATCAGCCTCTCGATCGGCGACCCTGATCTGCCCACGCCGCGCCACATCGTCGAGTCGCTCAAGCGCGCCGCCGACAACC
>NZ_DATDGQ010000391.1:0-9125 GCF_036522015.1 Binatus sp. (SeqCode) | reverse complement strand
GTTGGTGTTTCACGAGGACCTGGAAATCGAAATGCTCGCGGGTCCGGGACGCAGCGCAGTGCTTAAGACGGCGCGGTTGCCGGGACCGCTGCACATGACGGCCGCGCTGCTCGGCTACCGGCATCTGACCATTGCGGAACGAATGAGCGTTATGCGCGGCGGGCTTCGCATGCTGGCGATGAGACGGTTCGACCGCGGCGAACTGCGCCGCATCACGGTCGCGCAACTGATGGATCGACTCGGGCAATCGGAACACGCGCGCCGATGCTTCTGGTATCCGATGTCGATAGCGACGTTGAACGACGAGCCGGAATCGTCGTCGGCGCAGCTATTGGCCGAAGTTCTGAAGCGCGCTTTTTTTTCGCGCCGGAGTGACTCAGCGTTCGTCTATTCGCGCGTCGGGTTGAGCGATCTGTACTGCACGGGCGCGCAGCGGTTAATCGAGCGCGCAGGCGGGACGGTCGCGTCGCATTCGATCGTTGAGATGCTGGAGCTCGGCGCGCGCGGCGACGTCGCCAGCGTCCGATTGCGCGACGGGCGTCGAGTCGAAGCGTCGGACTTCATCAGTGCGGTGCCGGCGCCGCAATTACTCCGTCTACTGCCCGAGAACGCGGTCGCGGACCCGTTTTTTTCCCGTTTTACGGGTCTCTCGAGCTCGCCAATCATTTGCGTTCATGTGTGGCTCGATCGCGAAGTGACTAATTCGCCGTTCATCGGGTTTATCGGTACTACTACTCAATGGCTATTCAACAAACGCCAGATATTCGCGCAGCGCGGCGAAGTGCATCCGGGTTACCTGAGCTTCGTCATCAGCGGCGCGCGTAAGCTGGTCGATCGGAGCAACCAGGAAATTCTGGATATTGTGATAAACGATCTGCACGCCATGATTCCCGCGTCGCGCGAGGCCAGAGTCGTGAAGTCGCTGGTGCTGAAGGAGAAAAACGCGACGATGGCGCCTGACCTCCGATCGCACGAATTGCGTCCGACAGCGAAGACGCCGATCGCGAACTTGTTTTTGGCCGGCGACTGGATACAAACAGAACTGCCGGCGACGATTGAGAGCGCGGTAATTTCAGGACGAGCCGCGGCAGACGCCGTGTTCTCGCGCCACGCCGAATAGCTATTGACTAATTGAATGAGTACCAAGTCGGCGCTGGTGACGGGCGGCAATGGATTCGTGGGATGCCACGTCGTGCGCGCGCTGATTGCCCGCGGCGATCGGGTGCGGGTGCTCGCGCGCGAGAACGCGGATTTGAGCGCGCTGGTTGGGCTGCCGGTCGAGATCGTGCGCGGCGATCTGCGGAACTTCGATTCGGTCGCGCGCGCCGTCAACGGATGCAACGAAGTTTATCACGTCGCCGCCGACTACCGGCTGTGGCTGACCGACCCGGCGCCGATGTATGCGACCAACGTCGACGGCACCAAGCATGTCATCACGGCTGCAACCGGTGCGCGAGTTTCGCGAATCGTTTATACGAGCACGGTGGGCGCACTCGGGATTCCGCACGGCGGGGTAGGACGCGAGGATACGCCGTCGTCGCTCGCGGAGATGCCGGGTCACTACAAGAGATCGAAGTACCTGGCGGAGCAGGCGGCGCTGGAAGCCGCACGCGCGGGCGCGCCGGTTGTAATCGTAAATCCGTCGACGCCCATCGGCGCGCTCGATTTCAAGCCGACGCCGACCGGCAGAATCATCGTGGACTTTCTGAATCGGCGGATGCCCGCGTATGTCGAGACCGGGCTGAACATAGTTGATGTCGAAGACGTCGCGCGCGGGCATCTGCTCGCGGCAGAACGCGGCCGTATCGGCGAAAAATATATTCTCGGCGGTGAAAATCTCACGCTCAAGGAATTTCTCGCGCGGCTCGCGGCGATTTCCGCGATGCCTGCGCCGAAGGTGAGAATTCCGTACGCAGTGGCGTTCGGCTATGCGCTTGGCGCCGAGGCGTTTGCGCGCACCGTCACGCGCCGCGCGCCGCGGGCAAGCTTGACCGAAGTGCGGATGGCGCGAAAGCGGATGTTCTTCGACTCGTCGAAGGCACACGCGGAGTTAGGCTATTCGGCGGGGCCGATCGATGCGGCGATTGCGGCAGCGATAGAATTTTTCAGATCGAGGGGAACGGCGAAGAGCGCCGCGTAGGCCAGGCGATGCATCTGCTGATATCCACGATCGCGCTGCGCCCCTACGTCTTCATCTTCCTCGCGAGTTTTCTGTTTATCGCGATCGTGAACTTCGGTCTGCGCACGACGCTGTTGTTCACGGTCCTGACCTACGCCGTGTCGCTCGCGTGCGAGTGGTCTTCGGTCCACAACGGATTCCCGTTCGGGCTCTATCACTATATTGAGGCGACCCGCGCGCGCGAGATTTGGGTGTTCGGCGTTCCGTTCATGGACTCGCTGTCGTTCACGTTCCTCGCGTTCGCCAGTTATACGGTGGCGCTCTTGCTCAGTTCGCCGCTGTATCGGCGCGGTGCGGATGTCCGAATTCTCGACACGTGGGAAATCCGCCGCGCGCCTCGAGTCTGGCTGATGGCAGCGCTGTTCATGGTGATGGTGGACATGGTCGTCGATCCGCTGAGCGTGCTCGGCGAGAGATGGTTCCTCGGCAAAATTTTCTGGTACGACCCGCCGGGTCCGCATTTCGGAGTGCCGATCAGTAACTATCTCGGATGGTATTTCGTCGCCGCAATCACGATCGCGATTTTCCAGTGGCTCGACGGCGCGCTCAGTCGTGGTGCGGCGAAGCCGGCCGGCCTGGTTCCCGCGATGCGCTCGCGAGCACTGCTTGGTCCGGCGCTCTACGCCGGTATCGTGATCTTCGGGATAACAATGCTGTTCCGAATCGACGCCCCCAATATCGGATGGGCGGCGGTGTTCATCTACTTGCCGTTCACGGTCCTCGCAATTCATATTCTGACCCGCCGCGAATCCTGGGGCGACGACTCCGCGATCGAGCGTCATTTGGCCGACTTTCCCTACGAGCGGGATCTTCCGGTCTGGAAGCCATCGAGCGCGCTGACGCACGATGTGCGCCGCGCGACCGCTTAGCTCCGCGCTTCCAAATTTTCCCCGACTGTGGCAAGCGTCGGACATCGAGCTACGACGACGAAGCGGGCGAGGTAACAAACATGCTGCTCAAGGACAAAGTTGCATTGATCACAGGCGCGGGTTCGGGAATCGGGCGCGCGAGCGCGATTCGGTTCGCGAAGGAAGGCGCGAAGGTGATGGTCGCTGACGTGCGCGCCGAGACGGCGAGCAATACTGCGGCTGAGATCGAGAAGGCCGGCGGCGTCGCGAAGTCGGTGTCGGTGGACGTGCGCGTCGGCGCCGAAGTCGAGCGGATGGTCAATGAAACGATTCGCGCGTTCGGCCGACTGGACATCCTGTTCAACAACGCTGGCGTCTTTGTGCCAAAAACTGTGGTCGACACGAGCGAAGAAGAATGGGACTGGGTCGTGGACGTTTGCCTGAAAGGTGTGTTTTTTGGCTGCAAGTACGCGATTCCGCAAATGATCAAGCAGGGCGGCGGGGTGATTATCAACACCGCCAGCGGCGCGGGAATCGAGGGCGTGCCGAATCTTGGCGCCTACCAGGCGGCGAAGGGCGGCGTGGTGATCATGTCGAAGGGAATCGCGCTCGACTTCGCGCGCCACAAGATTCGATGCGTGTCGATTTGCCCCGGCGTGATCGAAACGCCGATCGCCGAAAATTGCAACACCGTTCCCGCCGGCGCGTCGCAGTTGGTGTGGGCACGCACCGGCAATGCGCATCCGCTCGGCCGCAACGGGAAGCCGGAAGAGGTCGGCGCGCTGGCCGCGTTTCTGGCGTCGGACGAGGCGGGGTTCATCACGGGCGTCGCGGTGCCGATCGACGGCGGGTTCAGCGCGGGCGCCTTCGCGCCACCGGGTCGCGAGCGCCCTTCGTAACATCCGGAGTCTGGCCTTCGTGCGCGATCGCAGTTAGCGCATCGGCAATGGCGGCGGTCGCGCGCGAAAGGTTTCGAATCATCTTCGGCAACTTGAGCATCGTCGCGGGATTGCGGATCAGGTACGACGTCGCGGCGAGCGGCCGCACGTTCCCGTCCTCGTCGGCCACCTCCGCGCCCACTACTTCATCGTCAACTTCGTCGAGCACGGCGCGAATCGCGATGAATGGAAGTCCCCGCGCCGCCGCCTCTGCGGCAATCGCGCCGGTTTCCATGTCCACCGCGATCGCACCGGTGGTTTCCTTCGCGCGTCGTTTCTCGGCGCCGGTCGCGAGCACGCGATGCGAACTCAGAATCGCTCCCGTCGAGTACGCGATACCCGCGCTCGCGAGCGAATGACCGACCGCTCGCAGATGCGAGTCCCCGACAGCCAGCACTTGTTCGGCTACTTTGCCGTCGGCATCAAAACTCAGTACGCGGTCGGAGAGGACGAGGTCGCCCGGCTTAAGTCCGTTCGACAGCGCGCCGACAACGCCGGTTCCAATTACCAATTCAGCGCCGGGTATCGAATCGAACGCTCGGCGTGCGGCCTCAGTTGCGCGACGATGCCCGATGCCGTGACCGACAACGGCAAACTCCTTGCCGTTGATCTCCGCGCGGAAGCCATCCAAGCCGTCGAGCGCGAGCGGAGCGCGCTTCACCTGGCGGCGCTTGAAAGGCGCGATCTCGCGCGCGAATGCATAGAAAAGAAGAATCAATTTCCTTCTCACTTTGCCGTCTCGAAGAGAGACGCTTGAGTGAGCCGTTCGATACTAGCAAAATCGAGCCAGTGTTTTTCGATAGTCGCGGTGCAGCAGTTTGAAGCGCCTGATCGTTAACGCCGACGACTTCGGCTTGTCGCCGGAGGTCAACGCCGGCATTACGCGGGCGCACCGCGACGGGATTTTGCGCAGTGCGAGCCTGATGGTCGCGGAGCCGGCCGCGCGCGCCGCTGCTGAACTCGCGCGCGACAATCTGGAGCTCGACGTCGGGCTGCATGCGGTGGTCTGCCAGGGACGCAGCATTCTCGACTCTTCGCGGCTCGGCGGCGCGGTTGGCGCGTCGGGTGAATTCATCGGCAGCCCCGTCGCTGCGGGTATGCGATATTTCTTCGATCGCTCGCTGCGCGCCGCGATGACCGATGAGCTGCGCGCGCAAGTCGAGCGGCATCTCGAGCTGGTCGGCTATCTCAATCATATCGACGGCCATCTGAACTTCCACGTCCATCCGCTGTTCGCCGATATTCTCGTTAACCTCGCCGTCGAATACAAAGTGCCCTGCATCAGGCTCCCGCGCGAACGCGTGATGACGACGATCCGGCTGCGCCGGGACAATGTTGTCCGCAAGCTGGTCGAGTCGATTATTTTTCGCACGCTGTCGCGCCGAACCAGCCGCATGATGGTTGCGCGCGGCCTAACCGCGACCGACGCGCTGTTCGGACTTCATCAGAGCGGGCATCTGAGCGAAGACTATGTCGTAGGCGTGATCGATCGAATCCGCGACGGCACGACCGAACTGTATTTCCATCCGGCCGCCGACATTGGCGGAGTCCCACCCTCGGTCCAAGCGCAGCTCGAAGTCGAGATTCTCACCAGCCCGCGTGTGCACAACGCGATCGTTCGAAATGGCATCGAGCTGATCACGTTTGCCGATCTCGCGAAGGACAGACTTGCCGCTTGATTCAACTTTGCAACTGGGGTTGCCTGTGAATCGGCGAAAACCCTCAACCAGGAGACCAGCTTCATGGCGGATGTAAAGATTCGGCCCGCGGTGCGCGACGACCTGCCGCGCCTGACCGAAATTTACAACTACTACATCGTCAACACACCGATCACGTTCGACCTCCAGCCATGGACGGTCGAGCAGCGCGTGGGATGGTTTGACGAGCATAGCGGCACCAAACGGCACCGCATGCTCGTCGCAGAAGACGCTGGCCGGGTCGCCGGCTATGCATGCACGGGGCCGTTTCGCAACAAGGCGGCGTATGACACGAGCGTCGAGGCGTCGATCTACTGTGCGCACGATGCGAAGGGGCGCGGAATCGGCGCGACGCTGTATGGCGCACTTTTCGCCGCGCTCAAGGGTGAGGACATTAATCGTCTGCTGGGCGGAATTACGCTCCCCAACGAGGCGTCGGTCAAGCTGCATCGAAAATTCGGCTTCACCGACGTCGGAGTCTTCACCGAATGTGGCCGCAAGTTCGACCGCTACTGGGACGTAGTGTGGATGGAGCGTCCGCTCCGGCTCGCCGGCGAATGATTGCTCGCGCATCGACGCCGTTTGAACTAGGCTACACACGTGCGGGGCGTGGCTTCCCACAATTTGTCATTTTCACTTTTCGCACTCGACTGCAAATATAAGGAAAGAGAGACCAGATGCTCGATCAGGATGGAGCTCCGCTCGCTGACGCGTCGCAGGATTATCGCCTGCCGAAAAACGTCACGCCCAAGCGCTACGACATTCACCTGACGCCCGACCTCAAGGCGTTCACCTTTCAGGGCGAAGTGAATATTACGGTCGCCGTCAACGAGGCGACCAACGAGGTTGTGCTGAACGCACTCGAGCTGGAAGTCGACAAGGTGAGCGCGGAACGCGGTAGAAAATCCGTCGTTGCAAAGGCCGAGCTGGAGCCGGCCAAGGAGCGCGCGCATCTTCGATTCGCCGAGAAGCTTTCGGCGGGCGAGTGGACGCTGAAGATTGCGTTTCGCGGAATCCTGAACGACAAGCTGCACGGCTTTTATCGGAGTCAGTATCAGGACGCGTCCGGCAAGACTCACGTCGCCGCGACGACGCAGTTCGAATCCACTGACGCGCGCCGCGCCTTTCCATGCTGGGACGAGCCGGAGCTCAAGGCCAGCTACAAAGTGACGCTGGTCATCGACGAAAATCTGGCGGCGATTTCCAACGGCGGACAGGAGAGCGAGCGCAAGCTGGCCGGCGGCAAGAAAGAGGTCGTCTTCAAGGAAACGATCGCGATGTCCACCTACCTCGTCGCGTTCATCGTCGGCGAGTTCGACGCGACTGCGCCGGTCGATGCGGGCACGCCGCTGCGTATCGTTCACGTTCCCGGCAAAGAGTCGCTGACCAGTTGGGCAAAACAGATTGGCGCGTTCTCGCTGAAATATTTTGCGGACTACTACGGCCTCAAATATCCCGGCGACAAGCTGGATCTGATCGCGATTCCGGATTTCGCGTCGGGCGCGATGGAAAATCTTGGCGCGATCACGTTCCGCGAGACCGCATTGCTGGCCGACGAAAAAACCGCGTCGCGCGCCGAGCTCGAGCGCGTCGCCGACGTGGTGTCGCACGAAAACGCGCACATGTGGTTCGGCGATCTCGTCACCATGCGATGGTGGAACGGGATCTGGCTCAACGAGGCATTCGCCACCTTCATGGAGATGCTGGCGGTCCATGCGTGGAAGCCCGAGTGGAAGCGATGGGAGAGCTTCAGTGTTTCGCGCGCCGCCGCGATGTCGATTGACGGTCTGCGCAGCACGCGCCCGATCGAGTTCACGGTGCGGAGTCCCGAGGACTGCCGCGCGATGTTCGACATCCTGACCTACGAGAAGGGCGCCGCGGTGCTGCGGATGCTCGAGCAGTTTCTCGGCGACAGTGTTTTTCGCGACGGCATTCGGCGGTACCTGAAGAAGCATCAATTCAACAACACCGAGACCAGCGATTTGTGGGACGCGCTCGAGGCGGCGTCGCGCGAGCCGGTGCGCAAGATGATGGACTCGTGGATCTTCCAGCCGGGCTTTCCGATCATCGACGCGGCGCCGAGTACTGACGGGCGTGGGCTCAAGCTCTCGCAGCGCCGCTTCTTCTACCTGGTCGAGGACAACGACCAGCTTTGGCATGTGCCCGTGATGGTTCGCGCGAAGACCGACAAGGGCGTCTCGACGCATAAAGTGCTGCTCACGACGAAAGAAACGACCGTCGATTTGCCCAGCAAGCTCGAATGGGCGCTATTGAACGAGGGCGGTCACGGCTTCTATCGCGTGCATTACGCGCCCGAACTGCTCGCGGCGATCACGAAGAATCCCGCCGCGTTGCAACCGATCGAACGTTTCGGGCTGGTGAGCGATACGTGGGCGGCGACCGTCGCGGGACTCGGGCCGCTCAGCGAGTTCCTCAAGATGGCGCGGCTGTTCACCAGCGAAACCGACATCAATGTGTGGCGGGCGTTGATCGGCGCGTTCGCGTACCTCGACATGATCGCGTCTGACGCGGAGCGGCCCGCGCTCGCCGCGACCGTGCGTGAGATCGTCGGTCCGGCCGCCGCGCGGCTCGGCTGGGAGCCGCAGTCCGGCGAGAGCGAGCTGGTGCGCCAATTGCGCGGCACGCTTATCGGCGCGCTCGGCACGCTCGGCGACGATCCCGACGTGCAAAAGCGCGCACGCGATTTGTATGCGCGCTTCGAGGACAATCCAGATTCCGCGGATCGCGACCTGATGCCCGCGCTGGTTAATATCCTCGCGCACTCGGGCGACGCCGCGCGCTACGAGGAGTTCAAGAAAAAATTCAAAGCGCCGCGCACGCCGCAAGAAGAGCAGCGCTTCCTCTTTGCGCTGGCAAATTTCCGCGATCGCGATCTGCTCAGGAAAACGATGGAGATGACGCTGGACGGGCAGGTGCGCACGCAGAATTCGCCGTACCTGATGCATTCGCTGCTGCTCAACTCTACCTGCCGCTATGAGGCGTGGGATTTTGCGCGCGCGCATTGGGACGAGATGATTCAAAAATATCCGGACAACGCGCTGCCGCGAATGTGCGAAGCCGTAGTCGCGCTGCTCGATCGCGAGGACGAGGTGAAGAAGTTCTTCGGCGAGCATCGCGTGCGCCTCGGCGGCAAAATAATCGACCAACACCTCGAACGGCTAGGCGTCGCAGTTGGATTCCGGAAACGCGAGGGCAAGAATCTGCAGGCAACGCTCAAAGGATGAACGGGGAGGAGATTCGATGACAACTGAATCCAGGACGGCTGCCGCCACAATCATTCACGACGACCAGCCGCTGCATTTCGAGCGCGCGATCGCGGACTCGAATGCGTTGTGGCTCGACGCGGCGGAGCTCAAAAAGCTCGCGGGTTGGGAGCTCAAGCCTGAGGGAATCTGCCGAGGTGGTTTGTGCGTGCCGATTCCGCCAGGCCGCGAACACGAAT
>NZ_DATDGQ010000390.1:0-10803 GCF_036522015.1 Binatus sp. (SeqCode) | reverse complement strand
ATCCGCATTTCGACGGCAGGTTCCCGCATACGGTGAGTTTGACGGCGGGGCGCAAGGAGTTTGGGGCGGGGGTGGCGGGGAAGATTCTGGATGAGAATCCGACGCGGCTGTACCCACGGCTGAAGTCGTAGGAACCTATCGCCTGCGCGGCGGGCGGCATCGACACCGTCGCGGGGGTGACCTCCTTCGGCGTCGCTCAGGACAGGCTCTCCACCCAGTGAGAAGCGCAAAGTTGTGCAGCGCGCTACTTTGCTCTCAGGGGCGTAACAGAGAATATCGGGAAAATTGCGGCGGGCTTGATCGCGATAGTGGGCGTGGCCCGAACTAGGACAACGCGAGCCGGGAATCCAGGACACTCAGGCTAGAACGTGCAGACATGAAATTCCGCCACGCTGCCGCGCTCGCGCTTGTGGGCTGGTATCTCATGGTCGTTCCTACAACGACTAATGCTCAAGCATCTCCCACCCCCACACCATCAAGGAAAGCAGCGGATGTCTGGCCTACCGTGTCTCAGGCTCAGGCGGAGGCCGATTATCCGCAACTGTGGAAAGCAGAGCACCGGGCGGAAGCCGGCAGCGCCGCGAATGCTTGGGTGCTAAAGGTGCCGCACGTCAAATATATGGCGCCAGATTTCATCATTAATGAGAATGCCCGCCAGAAAGGGGTCGGCGAGGCGGGGATTGGGGTCTTCGTGGACAAATCAGAAAACGTGCGCGAGGTCGCAGGTAAAGTACCGCCGCAATTGGATGGCGTCCGCGTCCTTGTGAGAGCGATTCCTGTCGCGGTCTGGTGTCTAGGTGTTAGATTAGGGAAGGACGTCGCCAAAGACTGTTCCGACTGCGCAGTCACTACGGAGAATGAAGCATACAGTTGTCTGACAAAATTTAAGACAGGAGCTCAATGTGAATTAGACGCGGCGAAGTACATGCAGGATTGGTACGCAGACGCAGACAAAAACGGCGATGTGGTGGTCCTCGCGCCGAGAGCGGAATGCGTGGAAAACACAGCACGGCACCGGGCGGAAGCCGCCATCGCAGCGAATGCTTGGGTGCTAAAGGTGCCGCACGTCAAATATATGACGCGAGATCTCATCCTTGATAAGAACGCCCGCCCGAAAGCAGTCGTCGAAACGTGGATTGGGCTCTTCGTGGACAAATCAGAAAACGTGCGCGAGGTCTATGGTAAACTACCGCCGCGATTGGATGGCGTCCGCGTCCTTGTGAGAGAGATTCCTGTCTTGGTCTGGTGTCTAAGCGTTGCCGAAGGAAGCGACTGCTCCAAAGATTCTCCAAACTGCGTCACTTTGGAGGGCGAGGCTCACAGTTGTGAGAAGGAATTTAAGACGCAAGCCCAATGTGAATTAGGCGCGGCTAAGTACGTGCACGATTCGTACGTAGACGCAGACAAAAACGGCGATGTGGTGGTCATCGCGCCGACAGTGGACTGCTGGGAAAACACGGATCCCACAAGTTCGCAGTGGGACCCGACTTGGGATCCGACCACTGAGAAAGTCGTGCCGGACAACCGGTAGGACACGCGCGATTTCAATCTAAGACACTCGACCTGAAATTAAGACAGCGCCGAGAATTCGGAGCGGTTGTACACGCGATTGAATTCGTAGGAACCTAACCCCTAACCCCTTCCCATAGTGGGAAGGGGGACCGGATTTTTAATTTCAGGTTTTTAGATTTCGGATTTTGATTTCAGAATCTGGATTTAGCAATGAAGAACGGGAAAATTGCGGCGGGGTTGATTGCGATAGTGCTGATCGCTTGCGTCGTGCGGAATGCACCGGCGGAGACGCTGGAGCAGGAACAGGCGGCGCAGGATTTGCGCGATGCTGACGCCGTCAGCAAGCGGCATCGCGCAGAGCTGATGAAAATTCCGCACGTGCGTGTCGTCACCGGCGAAGTCGATGGACAGAACGAGGCGGCGATTCTGGTCGAGGTGGACGATCAAAAGAACATCGATTCTGTGATGCGGCAAGTGCCCTCGAAGCTCGAAGGTTTCCCGGTGGAAATCGACGAACGGGTCCCCGAGACTGAGTTCCACTTTGGTGCTGTTGGAAGCCTGGCCGCCGGCACACCGACGCCGTTTCCGACGATCGACAAGTACGGCTACCACCATCATACCTGGTTGAAGCCCTCCGCGCCCGCGACGAATCCTGACGCGCAGCAGTGAACCTAACTTGACTGCAATTCCGAGGACTCCTTATAGTTTAGTTTCGGAGTCCGGCGAAGCTGCGGCGATCGCAGAAAACCGCGTTCTGACAATGGATTTGGCGCTGGTTTAGAGATGCAGAGAAGCGAACAAATGACCTTCTGGGAGAAGATCTATATCCCTGAAATCCTCAGAGGTCTGGCTATCACCAACTATCACTTCGCGCGCAATTTCATGCTGCACACGGCGCATCTGTTCGGGATGAAGAAAGGCGTCAACGCGACTTCGACGACGCAATATCCGGAGGAGCGCAAGCACTATCCCGATAATTTTCGCGGCAGCCATCGGCTGACGCTGCGCGAAGATTCTTCCGTGCGATGCACCGCGTGTTTCCTGTGCGCGACTGCGTGTCCCGCCCAGTGCATATATATTGAAGCGGGCGAGTCGCCCGATCCGCACGTCGAGAAATTCCCGGTGCGCTACGAGATCGATACCTTGCGATGCATCTACTGCGGGCTGTGCGTCGAGGCCTGCCCGTGCGACGCGATTCGGATGGACACCTACGTTCATCCGCGCATCTGGGGTTTCGATCGCAAGGATTTCGTCGAGCAGAAAGAACTGCTGATGCATCGCTCGCGCGTGCTGGCCGAGAAGGGGCGCGAGGGCAACATGAACGAGATGCTCGAGTGGTACCGCGAGCAGGACGCCGCGGTTTACGATCCGCAGCGGCCCGAGATGAAGACCTACACCAATCGCGCGGCGCCCAAGCATTACGCGGAAGCGCCGGACCATATCGACGACCTGACGGCGATCGACCGGCATCCTGTCCGCAGCGGCAAGTAGCCAGATGACGCGAGTGACTATTGGCCTGACCTTGGCGGGCCTGATCGTTTTGTTCATCGCCTACGCGAAAGGCGTCGGGGTGATTCACGGCGGCGACGTGCTAGGCCACATGTACTGGGCGACGGCGGCGCTGACGCTCGTGGCGCTGGCGAACTTTATCGCGGTGGCGCACCTGGCGCGCGCGGAGCGGATGATCCAGCAACTGCGCGCGCTGTGCGAGAAGAACGGCATCGAGTACGGTGACGATTGAGCTATACTTTGAGATCCAAGGCCGAGCGTCGAGCCGGCCGCGGAGGTGACGCGATGACCCAGATTGAAGCCGCCCGCAAAAATGTTATCACCCGGCAGATGACCGAAGTCGCCGAGGATGAGGGTTTCTCGCCGGAAGAAATCCGCGCGCTGGTCGCGACCGGCGAGGTCGTGATCCCGCACAACATCTATCACGATTTCAGGGCGATCGGAATCGGCAAGGGGCTCCGCACCAAGGTCAACGCCAACATCGGTGCGTCGAATTTCCATCAGCTCATCGAAGAGGAAGTCGAGAAACTTTACACCGCGGTTCGCTACGGCGCCGACTCGGTGATGGACCTTTCGACCGGCACCGACCTCGACAAAATCCGCGCGGAGATTCTGTCGCGATGCCCGGTGATCCTCGGCACGGTGCCGATTTATCAGCTCGGCTCCGAGCGATCGATCATGGAGATGGAGGCCGAGTATTTTCTCGACGTTATCGAGCGGCAGGCGCGCCAGGGCGTCGATTACATGACGCTCCATTGCGGCGTCACGCGCGAGAGCGTGAAGCGGCTGCGCGGGCATCAGCGAATCGAGGGCATCGTCTCGCGCGGCGGTGCGATGCTGGCATCGTGGATCGAGCGGACCGGCAACGAGAATCCGCTCTACGAGCATTTCGACGAAGTCTGCGCCGTGCTGCGCGAGCATGACGTGACTATTTCGATCGGCGACGGGCTGCGGCCGGGCGCCACCGGCGACGCTACCGATCGCGGGCAAATCGGCGAGCTGCTGGTGATGGGCGAATTGACCGATCGCGCGCGTGCGATGGGCGTGCAAGTAATGATCGAAGGTCCCGGTCACGTGCCGCTCGATCAGATCGAAGCCAACGTGAAGCTCGAGAAGCGCGTCTGCGGAGGAGCACCATTTTACGTGCTTGGGCCGCTGACCTGCGACGTGGCGCCGGGCTACGATCACATCACGGGTGCGATTGGCGGAGCGATCGCGTCGGCGGCGGGCACCGATTTTTTGTGCTACGTGACGCCGGCCGAGCATTTGCGCCTGCCCGACATCGACGACGTGCGCGAAGGAGTGATCGCGACTCGAATCGCCGCTCACTCGGGCGACCTCGTTAAGGGTGTCCGCGCGGCGAAAGTCTGGAACGATCAGATGTCGCGATACCGCAAGGCGCTCAACTGGGAAGGCATGTACGCGATGGCGATGGATCCCGACAAGGCGCGCCGTTACAAGGAAGAGAGCGAGGCGGCGGGTTCCAACGTCTGCACGATGTGCGGGTCGCTGTGCTCGATCAACATCGACAACGCGGCGATCAAATTCACCAAGCGGCGATCGATTGCGGAGGCGGAAGCGCATGCCGCCGGCTGACGCCAGCATTCCCGATCTTTCGTCGGCGCTCGAGCTCGCGATTCCGGACGCCAGCGGGGAACTGCGCCGGCTCAAGGATTTTCACGGCCACAGCGTCGTCGTTTATTTCTACCCGAAAGACGACACGCCCGGCTGCACGGTCGAGGGCAAGGAATTTCGCGACAGTTTCGAAAATTTCAAAGCGCTCGATTGCGTGATCGTCGGCGTCAGCACGGATTCCTCCGCGCGACATCGCGCATTCGCTGAAAAGCACGCGCTGCCGTTCATCCTGCTCGCGGACGAAGACGGCAAGCTCGCGAGCGCGTTCGGCGTGCTCAACGGCAAGTATGCGGCGCGCTCGACCTTCGTGCTCGACAGCGAACTTCGCGTGCGGCGCGCTTTTCATGAGGTGACGCCGCGCGGACATGCCGCGCAGGTGCTCAATTTCATGCGCACGCTGGTCGAATCGCATCGCATGATTGGCGGATAGCGAACCGGCACGCCGCGTGGCGTGACTCGCGCGCGTGGTTATAGTTGTATATTGAAACTGAATCCGCCGGCGGACCGAACGGATAAATTTATGGCGAAAACTTCGAAAAATATTCTCGACGAAGCACGCTCGACGATTAAGCAGATTGGTATCGACGAGGCGCGTGCAATGATCGACAAGCCAGGCACCGTGCTGGTCGATGTGCGCGAAAGCGACGAATGGCGGCAGGGGCACATCCCGCAGGCGGTCGCGATTCCACGCGGGTTCCTGGAGCTCCGAATCGAGGAGAAGGTTCCCGATCACAAAACTCCGGTGATTCTGCAATGCGCCTCGGGCACGCGCTCGCTGCTGGCGGCCCGATCGCTGCGCGAGCTCGGCTACGAGAACGTGTACAACATGACCGGGGGCTTCAGCGCGTGGAAGGATCGCGGTCTGCCCTGGATTGCGGATCGTGCGTTCACGGCCGACGAGCTGACGCGCTACTCGCGCCATTTCGTAATCCCTGAGGTCGGTGAGAAGGGACAGGCGAAACTGCTCGACGCCAAGGTGCTTTTGCTCGGCACGGGCGCGCTGGGTTCGCCGTCGGCGTTGTATCTTGCGGCGGCGGGTGTCGGCACGATCGGCCTGGTGGACTTCGACGTGGTCGATATGTCGAATCTCCAGCGGCAGATCATTCACACGACCGATCGCGTCGGGATGCCGAAGACCGAATCGGCGCAAAAAGCAATCAATGCGCTGAATCCGGGCGTCAAGGTGATTCGTCACGACGTTCGGCTGACCTCCGAGAACGCGATGGACATCGTAAAGGACTACGACGTCGTCGTGAATTGCGGCGATAATTTTCCGACTCGATATCTGATCAACGACGCGTGCGTGTTCTCGAAGAAGCCGCTGGTTGACGGCGCGATATACCGCTTCGAAGGCAACACGACGGTTTTTTACCCGGCCAAGGGCGGCCCATGCTACCGATGCCTGTATCCCGAGCCGGCGCCGCCGGACATGGCGCCGTCGTGCGCGGAAGCGGGAGTGCTCGGCGCGATTCCGGGTCTCATCGGATCGATCGAGGCGCTCGAAGCGATCAAGTTGATAATCGGCGCAGGTTCGCCGCTAATAGGCAAGATGGTTTACTTCGACACGCTGTCTGACAAGGACTTCGTGCGAGTTTTGAAGATCCGTAAAGATCCGAAGTGCCCCGTTTGCAGCGAGCATCCAACTCAAACGACGCTGATCGATTACGAAGCGTTCTGCGGTTTTGGCGCGCCTGCAAACGGAACCGCGCATTCGGAACAACCGGCGCAGAGCAGCGCGGCGGCGTCGGCGCGGTAACACTCGCGCGCTGGTCATAGAAGTCGAAAATCTGGATTGATTGCGGCGGGCGCTCATTGGCGAGATGCCGCCGCGTTTTTTTAGCTGGCATCTCATCATCGAGGCGAATTAGATGGCGCTGGGACCGTTTTACGTTGCAGATAAACTGAAGGGTGGCAACGGGATGAGAGGAATCGCGCTGTTGATGCGTCATGGCGAGACCGCGTGGAACCGCGAAGGCCGCGTGATGGGCCGCAACCCAATCGAACTCGATGTGGAAGGACGCGCGCAGGTGGCGGCCTCGATTCCCTTCGCGCGACTGATCAAGCCGGAGTTGATCGTCACCAGTCCGCTGGCGCGGGCGCGGCAGTCGGCGGAGATAATCGCGGCCGGCGTCGGCGGCGTCCCGGTCGCCGAAGACCCGCAACTCTCGGAAGTTCAATACGGGCGCTGGGAAGGGATGGTGTACGATGACCTGGTCGAAGATGCCGACTACCTGCACTATCGCGACCATCCACTGGACGCGCCGACGCCCGGCGGCGAGACGATCGCGCAAGTGCAATCGCGTGGCGTCGAGGCAGTGCGGCGCGCGATCGGCGAGAATAGCGGCCGGCGCATCTTGTTCGTTTCGCACGGCGATATTATTCGCACCGTTTTGTGCCATTTCATGCGGCTCGAACTCGCGCACTTCCGGCGAATCCGCGTGGACAACGCCGCGTTCTCCGGGTTCCAGCTTATCGGCGGTTTCGCTGAAGTGAAATTCCTGAACCTGTTGCCTGATCCGGATCGTGCGTTCGTCGCGCCATTTGTATCGAAAAAGCGCGAGTCGCCCTAGCGGCGACCCCGGAATAAACAGGAGCCCACTGTATGTGGATCGTCCAACTCGCGCTCCGTCGTCCCGTCACTGTCGCCGTGATGGCGGCTTTGATGCTGCTGCTCGGAATCGTTTCGCTGTCGTCGATGAACTTCGACATCTTTCCCGCCATCGATATCCCGGTCGTCGACCTGGTGTGGAACTACCCGGGCCTATCGGCGCAGGAGATGGAGCAGCGGGTCGTGAATATCAGCGAGCGCTCCGCGTCGACGACCGTCAACGGCGTCGATCACATCGAATCGACTTCGCTCAACGGCATCGGGCTGCTGAAGTTTTATTTTCAGCACGGCGCCGACACCGGACTGGCTATTTCGCAATTGGTCTCGGTCTCCGAGGCGATCAAGAACATTTTGCCGCCCGGGATCAATCCGCCGAGCGTAATTGACTATAACGCGACCGAGGTTCCGATTAGCTACTTGCTATTGTCGAGTGAGTCTTTGCCGCAGAGCAAAGTATACGACTTCGGCTACAACTTCGCGCGAATATTCCTGTTCACTATCCCCGGACTGTCAACCCCGGCGCCGTTTGGCGGCGCGACGCGGCAGGTGATGGTGAATATCGATCCGTCCCTGATGTACGCGCGCGGCGTTTCACCATCGGACGTCGTTAACGCCTTGCAGAATCAGAATGTGATCATTCCCGGCGGTACCGCGAAAATCGGCAACACCGAATACGACGTGGTGATCAACGGCAGTCCGCAACACTCCGCGGAGCTGAATCGCCTGCCGATCAAGTACCAGGGCACTTCTCCCGTTTACATGGACGACGTGGCGAAGGTGAGCGACAGCGCCGCCGTGCAGACCGACCTGGTCCGCGTCAACGGACAGCTCGCGACCTACATGCTCATACTGAAGCATCCCTCGGCCTCGACATTGACGGTGGTCGATGCGGTCAAAGGGGTGCTGCCGAAGATGCTCGCGATCGCGCCCAAGGGACTTAAGGCGACGCTGGCATTCGACCAGTCGATCTTCGTGCGCGAGTCGCTGTTCGACGTGGTGCAGGAAGGCGTGATTGCCGCGTCGTTGGTCGGGCTGATGGTGCTGCTGTTCCTCGGCTCGCTCAGGAGCACGCTGATCGTCGTCACCTCGATACCGCTGGCGATTCTGACCTCGATAGTCGGGCTCAAGCTGTCGGGCCAGACCATCAACATCATGACGCTCGGCGGACTTGCGCTGGCGGTCGGCATGCTGGTCGATGACGCGACGGTGGAGGTCGAGAATATCCATCGCAACCACGCGATGGGCAAGCAGCTTGGCGTCGCGATCCTTGACGGCGCGCGGCAGATTGCGGTGCCGGCGTTCGTCGGCACGCTGTCGATTTGCATCGTGTTCTCACCAGTCATCGCGCTGACCGGAGTCGCCAAATACCTGTTCCTGCCGCTCGCGCTCGCGGTCGTATATGCGATGCTGACCTCGTACCTCCTGTCGCGCACGCTGGTGCCAAGCATGGCGATTCACCTGCTCGCGGCGGAACCCGAGGGCCACAAATCCGGCGGATGGCTGGGGAAAATTACCGACGGCTTCGAGCGGTGGTTCGACCGCCAGCGCACGCGCTACGAAGGACTGCTGAGCCGCGTGATGGCGCATCGCTCACTCGTGCTCATATCAATCGGCGTCATGGTGCTCGCCTCGATGCTGTTGGTGAACGTGTCGGGCGAAGATTTCTTCCCCAACGTCGACACCGGCATGATTCGATTGCACGTACGCGTACCGGTCGGCACGCGACTCGAAGAAAGCTCGCGCATCCTTGACGGCGTCGAGCGCACGATTCGCGGATTGATTCCGGCCGACGAATTCGAGTTGATGACCGATCACATCGGGCTGCCGGTTTACTGGGCGTTGCTGTTCTACCAGACCGACAGCCTGGGTCCGCAGGATGCCGACCTGCAGATCCAGCTCAAGAAGAAACATCACCCGACCGACGGATACATCAAGCAGATTCGATCCGCGATACATAGTCAGTTTCCTGGAGTGACTATTTACCCGCAGGCGGCAGATATAATCAGTCAAGTACTCAGTTTCGGTCTGTCCGCGCCAATCGACGTGCAAATCGTCGGACGCGATCTGAATTCCGATTTTGCCATCGCTGAAAAACTCAAGGCTGGGATTGAAACCATCCCCGGCGCGGCTGACGTGCGGATTCCGCAGGTGCTCGACTACCCGACGCTGAGCGTAAAGGTCGATCGCGACAAGGCGCTGCAGCTCGGGATCACGGAAAGAGATGTCACCACCAGCATGCTCACTTCGCTCAGCTCGAGCCTGATTTTTTCGCCCAGTCAGTGGCTCGATTACAAGAACGGCGTTAGTTACAGCGTTGCCGTGCAAACGCCGCAGCACATTGAAAACTCGATACAGGCTATCGGGCGCACGCCGTTGACGGCCTCCCAGCTCGACGGCGCCCAGACGCCGCCGCAGTTCCTGAATAACGTCTCGTCGATGAACCACGAGGTACAGGCGCAGGGCATCAACCATTACACGGTGCAGCGCGTGGTGGATGTGGATTGCGGAGTCGAGGGCACGGACCTTGGCAGCGTGACTTCCGCCGTGCAAAAGAAGATCAACGCACTGACGAATCTCCCGCCCGGCACCTCGATCAAAATACAGGGCGAGAGCAATGCGATGCAGCAGTCGTTCTCCAGCATGGGCAGCGGCCTGATTCTCGCGATCATCCTGGTGTACCTGCTGATGGCGACCAATTTTCAGTCGTGGCTCGATCCTATGATCATCATGATGGCGGTGCCGGGGGCGCTCGCGGGCGTGCTCTGGATGCTGGTGATCACGCGGACGACGCTGAACGTTGAATCGATGATGGGCGCGATCATGGCCGTGGGCGTCGGTGTCGCCAATGGCAACCTGTTGATCACATTCGCCAACGATCTGCGCGAACAGGGTCACGATCCGATTTCGGCGGCGATCCAGGCCGGCGTCACCCGGCTGCGCCCCGTCATCATGACGGCGCTTGCGATGATCCTGGGCATGCTGCCGATGTCGCTGGCTCTGGGAGCAGGTGGCGAGCAGAACGCGCCGCTCGGCCGTGCGGTTATCGGCGGACTGCTCGCGGCGACTGTGATGACCCTGCTGGTGGTGCCGGCGGTTTATTCGCTGTTCAGCGGCAAGCGAATCGGAAAGCGCGAACGCGACGCCGAGGTGGCCGAGTTGGTCGAGCAGTCGGAGAAGGATTGAAGTATGGCGGATGAGAATCCGAAATCGGCGGCGATCAAATCGGGACCGCTGTTCATCGCGGGCTGGATTGTCGCAATGGTCGTCGTGCTGGTTGCACTCGGCGGCCTGGTGCTCGCGCGCGACATCTGGATTAGCCATCAAACGAGCGCGCTCGAACAACAGGAACAGCAGGGGCCGATCGTCATCGTGGTGCCCCTGGCGCATTCCGATAAGAAGCGGACGCTGTCGCTGCCGGGCGAAGTGCACGGATATTTCGAGAGCCCGATCTACGCGAAGATTGCCGGCTACGTGAAGACGATGCTGGTGGACAAGGGCGCGCTGGTGAAGAAGGGACAACTGCTCGCGGTGCTCGAATC
>NZ_DATDGQ010000389.1:0-13191 GCF_036522015.1 Binatus sp. (SeqCode) | reverse complement strand
GGCAACGAAGTTGTAGTCGCAGCCGTCCGCGCCCTGCAACATCTGATCGTCGGCTCGAACTACGAAGACATAGTCGCCGACCTCGGCGGCTTCTGGCAGCGCCTCACGTTCGAGAGCCAGCTCAGATGGATCGGTCCGGAGAAAGGCGCGATTCACCTCGCCACGGCGGCGATCGTGAATGCGGTCTGGGATCTGTACGCGAAAATCGAGCACAAGCCGGTGTGGAAACTCGTCGCCGACATGACGCCCGAGCAATTCGTCTCGTGCATCGATTTCCGATATCTCACAGACGCTCTCACCAGGGCCGAGGCGCGTGAAATGCTGCGCGGCAAATTCGCGACGCGCGCCGATCGCGAAGCGCAGGTGCGGAAAGACGGCTACCCGGCCTACATCACGTCCGCCGGATGGATGGGGTATCCCGACGACAAAGTTCGCCGATTGTGCCGCGAGGCGCTCGCCGCGGGATGGACCCGGTTCAAAATAAAAGTCGGCCGCGACTCCGCCGCCAACGTGCATCGCGCGGCGCTGGTGCGCGAAGAAATCGGACCGCGCGCCGTCATGATGATGGACGCGAACCAGGCGTGGGACGTCGGCGAGGCGATCGAGTTGATGCGTCCGCTCGCACGCTTCAATCCACTGTGGATCGAAGAGCCTACCAGCCCCGACGACGTCCTCGGCCATGCCACGATTCGCCGCGCGATTGCGCCGATCGGTGTCGCGACGGGAGAGCATGCGGCCAATCGTGTGATGTTCAAACAGTTGATGCAGGCAGGCGCGATCGATTTCTGCCAGTTCGATAATTGCCGCCTCGGCGGACTCAGCGAAGCGCTCGCCGTGCTCTTGCTGGCGGCGAAGTTCGGCGTGCCTGTCTGTCCGCACGCCGGCGGAATCGGGTTGTGCGAATACGCCCAGCACGTTTCGCTGATCGATTACATCTGCGTGAGCGGCAGCCTCGAAAACCGGATGATCGAATTCGCCGATCACCTGCACGAGCACTTCAAGGATCCTGTAGTAATTCGCGGCGACCGCTATCTGCCGCCGACCGCGCCGGGCTTCAGTATCGAGATGCTCCCCGCCTCGCTCGACGCGTTCGAATTCCCGGGCGGTTCAGAATGGAGACAGAAATGAAGCACCGAATCAAATTGACGTTGTTCGTCTTCCTTGCATTGTCGATCGGCGCGATCTCGTCGGCGCAATCGGCGACCACGGATGACGCCAGCACTGCGACCGCGCTGCACGTGGCGATCGTAGGACCTCAGCGCTCCGACGCCAACAAGGCGCGCGACAAATATCGCCATCCGCTCGAGACGCTCACCTTTTTCGGGATTAAGCCCGACATGACTGTCGTCGAGATCTCGCCCGGCACTGGTTGGTACACCGAGATCCTGACGCCGTTTCTCAAAGACCACGGCAAGCTTTACGAAGCGGTCGGAGGAGGCGCGGGCGCCAAGACCTTCGAGGACAAGCTCAAGGCCGATCCTGCGACCTATGGCCAGGTGATCGTCACGACGCTACAGCCGCCAACCCAAACCGAAATCGCGCCCGCGGGCACCGCCGATATGGTGCTGACGTTTCGGAACGTCCACGACTGGCTCCCACGCGGCACGACCCAGGATTACTTCAAGGCCTTTTATCGCGCGTTGAAGCCGGGAGGAGTCCTCGGAATAACCGACCATCGCGCAGATCCGTCGCAGCCGCAGGATCCGAAAGCAAAGAATGGATACGTGCGCCAGGATTACATGATTCAAATCGCCGAACAGGCCGGCTTCAAGCTGGCGGGCACCTCGGAAATCAACGCAAATCCAAAGGACCCGCGCAATCAACCAGTGTGGAATCTGCCGCCAACCTTGCGGCAGGGGGATAAGGATCGCGACAAATACCTCGCAATCGGAGAGAGCGACCGCATGACGCTCAAGTTCGTCAAGCCGAATTGAAATACGCGGCTCGCGCCGAGCGTTAGAGCGTGAAGACCAGCTTCATCTCGGCCCACCATTCGTCCGGCTGCGCACCGGGGACCGGCTCCTGCATCGACGCCATCAGTTCCTGCCATTCGCGATTGCGCGGATTGCTCGCCTCGTAGCGTGCGAAGTCGCGTTCTGGATCGAATGCGTCTGTAGTCTCCATGAACATGAAGAGCTGGCGGCCGAGTTTGAAGATGAGCATGCGCTCGACGCCGACGGACTTGAGCCCGCGCTCGACCTCCGGCCAGATTGCGCGATGGTGCTCGAGATAGCGCTCGATGATCTGCGGATGATCCTTCAGGTTGATTGTGCGGCCGTACTGTTTCATCAGAATGCGAGCACGCCGCCGTCGATCGGATACGCCTGCCCCGTGATGAACGAGGCCTCGTCCGAGCACAGGTAGAGCGCGAGTGCCGCGACCTCTTCCGGCGTGCCCATCCTGCCGAGCGGTTGATACTCGGAGAGTTGCTTGAACATCTCGGCCTCCCGTCCCGGATATGTCGTGCGCAGGTATCCGTCGACGAAGGGAGTGTGAACGCGCGCGGGGCAGATGCAGTTGCATCGGATGCCGCGCTTGACGTAATCAACCGCGATCGAGCGCGTCATCGTCAGCACGGCGCCTTTGCTCATCGAATATGCGAAGCGATCGGTGAGGCCAATCAACGACGCGATCGACGCGAGGTTGAGAATCACGCCGCCGCCGCTCGCAAGCATCCGGCGCACTGCAGCCCGCGAGCAGAGAAATATGCCTTTCACGTTAACCGAATAAATTCGATCGAAGTCTGCTTCCGGTGTGTTCTCGACCGTGCCGATGTGCGCGATTCCTGCGTTGTTCACCAGTATGTCGATGCGCGGTCCATCCCGGTCGGAATCGATTCGCGTGAAGGCGGCTTCGACTGACGCGGCAAGCGCGACGTCGCATTCGAGCGCCGATGCGCTGCCGCCGGCAGCGCGAATATTCTCGACCGCGGCGCTGGCCGCTTTGAGATCGCGATCGAGCGCGAAAACACGCGCGCCGTTTTGCGCAAACGTCGATGCGATCGCCAAGCCAATCCCCGAGCCCGCGCCAGTCACGATCGCCGTCTTGCCGTCGAGTCGGAACACGCGAAAACAGTAAAACAGGCGGGCGCTACATGACAACCGGACCGGTCACTGTTCTTCCGGCTCGCGCAGAACTCGGCCGATCCGCGCGATCAGTTCGCCGGAGTTGAACGGCTTGGTGACGTAATCGTCGGCGCCGAGTGAAAAACCCTTTACCACCTCGGCTTCGTCGCGATGCGCGCTGATCAGAATCACCGGCGTATGCCTGGTTGCCAGCTCGCCGCGCAGCGCAGTCAACGCCTGGAACCCATCCATACGCGGCATCGACACGTCCAGTAGCACGAGGGCCGGTCGTTTCATGCGCGCGAGATTGAGCGCCTGCCTGCCGTCGTGCGCGATGCCACATTCGAAATTGAAGTGCTTAAGAATCGTCGAAAGCATCACGATTGTTGTGGCGTCGTCATCTGCCAGCACCACGAGCCGGGATCCCTTTGGAGTCGAGGTGTGGTTCGCGGCTTCCGCGGTCTCGACGAATCTGAGGACATGATAAGCCCTGAGCAACAATTCCTCCGGCGTGCACGGCCGCAAAACGAATTCGCGGTTGAGGTCGAAGCACGCAGCGAATCCCGCCACCAGTTCGTCGAAGGAGCCGACAATTATCGCGGGCTTTCGGCTATGCGCGATCATTTCGATCGGGGCCGGCCGCTCGTCACAGCCGATGGCCGAAGCGTTGATGAAGCACGCATCGAAGGGCGAGAAGGAGTTGAGCCCGGGAATGAGCGGTTCCGCACCGATTACGTGACCAATTCCACGGGCGGCCACCAGCGCTGCGATGATCGAGTCGCCCTCGGGCGCGTCAAACCCCATCAATCCGAATCTCTTGCCCGCTAAAGATCGAATGATTTGGTCCATGACGGACGCGCTCCTCCTTCTTGCGAAAGTGACGAACCGGGTCGCATCGCCAGGTGCGTTACGCTCACCAGGCGCCATTTTCCACTTACGCAACGTCCGTGCCTTGCCGCGATCTAAGCGCAGCATCAAAATTGCGCGCACCTACACCAGCTAGCCCGTGTCGCCAAGATGGACAAAGGAGACGAGCTAAAGGGGTTGACCAACATTGGGACAGACGGCGTCGCTTTTCGGGACCTGCGGTGGGGCTGCAATCCGTGCAAAATGACGCCCCGACAGCCTCGGTTCGACTCTGAAATGCTAATCGCTTTTCACTGCGAAGGCGTGTACAGCAGTTGCTAACCGCCTTGGTTCGCTATGCCTTACGCCGATGGTAATTACCTTGACGAGCAGTCCCGCCCGCCTGAAACCGCCGTCGAATCGCGGCTCGCTGACGCCGCGCTGTCAAACGCAAGACGCCGGCTGATTCCGTTCCTGTTCGTGCTCTATCTCGTCGCCTACCTCGATCGGATCAACGTCGGCTTCGCGTCGTTGCAGATGAACCATGAGCTTGGACTGACAGAATCGGTGTTCGGCTTCGGCGCCGGACTTTTTTTCCTGGGCTATTCGCTTTTCGAAGTGCCGAGCAATTTGATCCTCGAGCGGGTCGGCGCGCGCCTTTGGATCGCGCGAATCATGATCAGTTGGGGCGTGGTCGCGATGGCGATGATCGCGGTCCGCGGCGCTGCATCCTTCTTTGCCCTCCGGTTCATCCTGGGACTCGCCGAGGCTGGATTTTTCCCCGGCGTGATTCTCTATCTCACTTTCTGGTTCCCCGCTCGCGAGCAAGCGCGAGCAGTAGCACTATTCATGACAGCGACCGCGCTCGCCGGCGTTATCGCGGGTCCCATCTCAGGCGCGCTGCTCTCATTGCACGGACTCGCGGCGCTGTCAGGCTGGCAGTGGCTATTCATCCTCGAAGGACTGCCAGCCGTGATTCTTGGTGTAATGGTATTTCTCTATCTGCCCGATGGTCCAAACGATGCTATCTGGCTTGAGGTCGAGGAGCGCGCCGCATTACTTAGTAGGCTCGAGAGAGAGAGAGCGGGGACGTGGTACTCAGAAGCGTTCGCGCAGTTTGGTCGAGGCGATTAGCAACTCGACTGTCTGGATACTCTCGCTGGTATATTTTGCAATTGTATTTGGATTATATGGTGTGACTTTCTGGCTGCCGCAGATTATCCAGAGCGTCGGCCATCGCAGCGACTTCGAAATCGGGATGCTGTCTGCGATTCCATTCTTCGGCGCGGCGATCGCAATGGTCTATGTCGGCCGGGCGTCGGACCTGAGCGGCGAGCGCCGGCGGCATCTCGCGGTTTGTGCGGGGGTCGGCGCCATCGGCCTGATGCTGGCGTCGATGACTCGTTCTCCAATTCTGTCGCTGGGCGCGCTCTCGATTGCGGCGGCGGGAATCTGGGGCCCCTTCGGACCATTCTGGGCGGTGCCGCCCGAGTTTCTCAGCGGCGCGGCGGCCGCCGGCGCGATCGCGCTGATCAACTCGATCGGGAACCTCGGAGGCTTCGCCGGTCCTTACGTTGTCGGTATCGTCAAACAAAGGACGCATAGTTTCGCCGGCGGGATGATCGTGATGGCGGCGTCGCTGGTCGCGGCCGGACTGCTCGCCTTGACACTGCCGGTCCCGTTGCGCGAAACCGATCCATCATGAGCGAGAGCAGCAGCGTACTCAGCCCTGCGACCTGGTGGCGGAGGCTGGGGCTGGCGCATCACAACTGGCCGGGCAGATTCACCGTGCTGCTCGTAGCGATTCTGTTGTTGCTCGTCACTCAGCCTTTGTTTTCGCACCATGCCTTCGCGCAGAATCTTGCGACCGCGACGATCTCTTTCGTGCTTCTAGCCGCTCTCTATGCGCTTAGATCGACCAGGATATTCTTCGCCATCGCGTCGGTGCTGCTGGTTCCTTCGATTGGAGGCCGCGTGGCGCTGTTGTTCACGCGGAGCCCTGCGGTCGAAGTGGTCAGCGCGATCTCTTCGTGCCTGTTTCTGGCTGTGACAATCATCGCGCTGGTTTCCAGGCTATTCATCGTAAGGAGCGTGACGCTCGACACGATCAGCGCGGCGATTTGCGCCTACCTGCTGATGGGCGTCGCATTTGCGTATGCCTTCGCAGCCGTCGAACTGCAAAATCCCGCTTCCTTCAGCACCGCACTTTTTCAAAAGAACGCGGGCCTCACCGCGCCTCTCATCGCGTCGCTCCACAGCTTCATCTATTACAGCTTCGTGTGTCTGACGACGACGGGCTTCGGCGATATCTCGCCAGTCTCGGAAGGCGCCCGCAGCCTGTCGGTAATGGAGTCGGTGTTCGGCCAGTTATACGTGGCAATTCTTATCGCGCGGCTGGTAAGTCTCGAGGTCGCGCAATCGATCATGAAGGAGCGGGAGTAAGATGTCCGGATTGTATTTTGAAGAATTCGAAAACGGCCAGGTGTTCAAGCATGCGATCACGCGCACCATCACGGAAACCGACAATTTGATCTTCTGCGCGCTCACGCACAATCCGCAGCCGCTACATCTTGATGCGGAATTTGCCAAAGGTACCGAGTTCGGCCAGCGCATCGTGAACAGCATCTTCACGCTCGGGCTGATGATCGGAGTGTCGGTCGGCGACACCACGCTCGGCACCACGATCGCGAACCTGGGCATGGCAGACACGCGCTTCGCACATCCCGTGTTTATCGGCGACACACTTCGCGCCGAGACCACCGTCGCCGAGAAACGCGCGAGCCGCTCGCGCCCCGACGCGGGCATCGTCGTGTTCGACCATCGATGCTTCAACCAGCGCGCCGAGGAAGTCGCCTACTGCAAGCGGTCGGCGCTGATGCGCAAGCGGCCGGCGTCATGACTCTCCGCTCGCTCCTGTTCGTGCCGGGCGACAGCGATTGCAAGCTCGCCAAGTCCGAATCCTCGCACGCCGACGCACTGGTGCTCGACCTCGAGGACGCGGTCGCGGCGGACCGCACCGAAGTCGCGCGCGGGATGGTGCTCGAGTATCTCCGCGCGCATCGCAATCGCGCGAGGACTCAGCTCTGGGTGCGAATCAATCCGCTCTCGACGCCAAAAGCGACACCAGATCTGGCTGCGATCGTGGCCGGTGCGCCCGACGGAATAATGCTGCCGAAAGTTACCTCGGCCAGCGACGTCGTGATGCTCGATCACTTCCTGTCCGCTCTGGAAGCGCGTGACGGCGTCAAGCCGGGATCGATCGCGATCATCCCGGTCGCGACTGAGACCCCGGCCGCGATGTTCGCGCTGGGCGGTTTCGTCGGATGCAGTCCGCGACTGTCCGGCATGACGTGGGGTGCTGAAGATCTCGCGGCCGCGGTTGGCGCCACTACCAATCGCGACGCCGACGGCAATCTCGATTTCACCTACCAGCTTGCGCGCTCGCTATGCCTGCTGGCGGCGGTGGCTGCCGACGTCCAGCCGATCGACACAGTGTCGGTAAACTTCAAGGACGCCCGTGCGCTCAAGCATGAATCTGAGACCGCGCATCGCGCAGGCTTCACCGGCAAGATTGCGATTCATCCTGATCAGGTAGATGTGATCAACGCCGCATTCACCCCGTCGCCCGAAGATGTCGCCTACGCAAATCGCGTGATCGAAGCATTCGCATCAGGCGCAGGCACCGTCGCGCTGGACGGCAAAATGCTCGACATGCCCCATCTTAAGCAGGCACGCCGAACTCTTGCTCTCGCAGCCTCGTTGCACTCGCGCTAGCGCAGTTCTAGAAAGGAGACTCTTAATCTGTCGTCTCTTCTTCTCTGTCATCCCGAGCGGAGCCGAGGGACCCCGGTTTTTTGCGAACTTCATCATCCCACGCCAAACTCAAATCATTCCAATTGGGATTCATCGACTCGATCAGTCGGATCTTCTTTTCGCGCCGCCAACCTTTCAGTTGCTTTTCGCGTGAAATGGCCGTGGCTGGATCAGCAAATTCCTCGAACCGGACTAGACGATTAACGTGGTAGGTAGCAGTGAAGCCCGGGATCTCCTTTATCTGGTGTTCGTGGACTCTACGAACCAGGTCGTTAGTGATTCCGATGTAGATGGTGCGAGATGGACTCGCGACGATGTACACGAAGTAGGAGGTGCCTGACGAACTCATCTGTTAACTGACTGTATCGGATCTTGAGTCGCGCAGTGAACAAGCCTGGCATCGAGAAACACTCGGGGTCCCTCGGCTTCGCTCGGGATGACACAATTGGAATCCACCTGCGGCGTTGATCGAAGACGGACTCCTCACGCCTCCCGGGGGATGAACTGTTCGGCCTTACCCTTGGCGAGCTTCACATGTTACGCATACGTCCATGAATCATCGCACACAAGTCGGCATCGTCGGCGCGGGACCGGCCGGCTTGATGCTTTCGCACTTGCTGCACCTTTCCGGCATCGAGTCCGTCGTGCTCGAGGCTCGTAGCCGTCAATATGTAGAAGAGCGAGTCCGCGCCGGCCTGCTCGAACAAGGCACCGTCAACCTGCTCAAAGAGACCGGAGTGGGCGAGCGGCTGACGCGCCTGGGCCTGACCCATCACGGCATCGAACTGCGCTTCGGCGGCCGTGGCCATCGGATCGATCTGAGCGGGCTGACTGGAGGCAGCACAGTTACCATCTACGCTCAGCACGAAGTCATCAAGGATCTGATCGCGGCGCGGCTGGCCGCCGGAGGCCAGATCGTTTTCGAGGCGGAAGACGTAAGCATCCGCGACTTCGACGGACCAACGCCGAAGATTCGCTACCGCATCGACGGCACTGTCAACGAGTTGTCGTGCGATTTCGTCGCCGGATGCGACGGCTTCCACGGCGTATGCCGTCCGAGTATCCCCAACGGTGTACTGACGATGTACGATCGCATCTACCCGTTCGCATGGCTGGGTATTCTCGCCGAAGCGACGCCATCATCGGACGAATTGATCTACGCCTACCACGAGCGCGGCTTCGCGCTGCATAGCATGCGCTCGCCGGAGATCACCCGGCTCTATCTGCAATGCGCACCCGACGAGAATCTCGCCAACTGGCCCGACGAAAAAATCTGGGACGAGCTCCAGCTAAGACTCGCAGCCGGCAAGGACTGGAAACTCAACCGTGGCGCCGTCATCCAGAAGGGAATCACCGAGATGCGCAGCTTCGTCGTCGAGCCGATGCAATCCGGAACGCTGTTCCTCGCCGGCGACGCCGCCCACATCGTGCCGCCAACCGGAGCCAAGGGCCTCAACCTCGCAGTCGCCGACGTCCGCGTGCTCGCCCGCGCGCTGACTGACTACTACGCCAATAGTAATCGCGAACTACTAACTAGGTATTCGGAAATCTGCCTGCGACGAGTGTGGAAGGTGCAGCGCTTCTCCTGGTGGATGACCTCAATGCTGCATCGGTTCGCCAGTGAAAACGCCTTCGACCAGCGCCGCCAACTAGCCGAGCTCGACTACGTCACGAGCTCGCGCGCCGCATCTCAAACGCTAGCCGAGAACTACGTCGGCCTCCCGATGGAATGACACCCGGGACTTTAATTGCGGCGTTGCTCGCTTCCTCTGGATGACAATAACGAGCAGCATCCGACTATCCGGTAAACGATTGTTGGCTGCCGTACGTAACATATTATAGGGTGCGATTTGCCTGTATGCGTTGGCTTGCGATGCGATTGGCTTGACGACTAACCAGGGGTGCATCGATGAGCGGAATCAAGGGTCTGCTGGCGGCGGCAACTATAACTATCCTCGTGATGCTGGCTGCGCCCGCATCTGCACAGTACAAACCGTGGCCGTCGCCTATCCCGCCCGCGCCTGCGTGGGGCGACTACGATAGCGGTCACACTTTTCGCGATGCTTCCTGGTGGTGGGAGCGTCAGCCTGAATGGGTCAAGCAGAATCACCCTGAGTGGTGGGGCGACTTCGACGAGGACCACCGGTGGCATCCGGCCTGGTGGTGGTGGGATTCGCAGCCTGCGTGGGTCCGTCAGCATCACCCGGAATGGTGGGGCGACTATTACCAGGGCCAGTGGTACCCCGCGACGTGGTGGTATCAGTATCAGCCGGAATGGGCGCGCGAGCATCATCCGGAATGGTGGGGCGACGTTGACCAGAACACCTGGTATCCCGCGGGATGGTGGTGGCATCGCCGCCGCGATTGGGTGTTGCAGAATCACCCGGAATGGTGGGGCGACGATTGGGACGGCACGTGGTATCCGGCGCCGTGGTGGTGGCAGCTTCAGCCCGACTGGGTAACCGCGCATCATCCGGATTGGTGGGGCGACAATTACGAAGGCGTCTGGTACGCGGCGCCGTGGTGGTACCAATATCATCCCGACTGGGTTCGCGAGCATCACCCGGACTGGTGGGGTGACTTCGACGATCACCATTATTGGCGCCCCTCGGGATGGTGGTGGCAGTATCACCCGGATTGGTGCCGACAGAATCATTCGGATTGGTGGGGCGACTTCGACGATCAGCGCATCTGGCGTCCCGCAGGATGGTGGTGGCAGAACCGGCCCGACTGGGTCCGCGAGAATCACCCCGATTGGTGGGGTGACTTCGACGATCGCAAAGTGTGGCGTCCCGCGAGCTATTGGTGGGCGACCAAGCCCGACTGGGTGCGCGAGAATCATCCCAACTGGTGGGGTGACTTCGACGACAAACACGTCTGGCGTACCGACACGTGGTGGCATGACCACGATGCGGCGTGGGCCAATCAGCATCATCCGGAATGGAAAGGCGACTACGACGACAAGCACGTCTGGCGCGACGTCCACTGGTGGGCGCAGAAGAACCCGACCGTGGCGCTGCAGCGTCATCCCGATTGGAACGACACGATGCGCGAGTCGGTCGAGCGCGAGCATGGCGTGCAGCAGGCGGCGATCCAGCGGCAGCACAACGTGGAGTTGCAGGAACTCGAGCGCAATCGCGCGCAACAGCAGCAGCAGGCCGAGCGCAATCGCGCGGAGCAACTGCGGCAGCTTCAGCAAAAGCATGACGTGGAGACGCAGGCTTTCGAGCGGCAACATTTGCAGGAAGAGCAGCAGCGGCAGAAGGCCGCACCTGAAAAGGCCGTCGGCGCCAGCGCCGATTGGCGGCAGGTCGAGGACAAACACACTCAGCAGGCAGCGGATCTCATCCGCCGTCATCAGGATGAAACGCAGGCGCTCGCGCGCAAGCAGGTGGCCGACCAGCAGACGGCTCAGCGCCAACATTTTGCGCAACAGCAGGAGCTACAGCGTCAGCACTCGCAACAAATGCAGTCGTTTGAGCGTCAGCATGCACAGCAGGCGCAGGCTTTCGAGCGTCCGCACGGCGGTGGCGGCGGCGGAGGAGGAGGAGGGGGACACTTCGAAGCGCCGCACGTAGAAGCACCGCACGGCGGTGGTGGCGGACATGTCGAAGCACCGCACGGCGGCGGTGCTACAGGGCATCACTAGGTACAACTAGCTATTAACCTACGAACGCCCGGCACCTCGACGGTGCCGGGCGTTCCGTCAACAACGTACTAGCGGCGGTCGAATTGCTTGGTGCCGTATAGTATCGAGCGGGCTGCGTCGTCCAGCGGCTCCGGCGGGAGATCGGCCATCACGGCGACGCCGCGTTTGACGGCGGGACGCTCGCCGATCGCGTCGAGCCATCGCTTGAAATTCGGGCGGCTATCCAACTCCTCGGGTTCGCGGCGCGTTCCTACCACCCACGGATAGGTGGCCATGTCCGCGATTGAGTAGTCACCGGCCAGGTACGGGCTCTGGGCGAGGCGATTTTCGATCACGTTGAGCAGGCGGCGCGATTCGTTGGTATAGCGCTCGATCGCGTACGGAATCTTTTCAGGGGCGGCGCGAAGGAAGTGGCCCCGCTGCCCGAACATCGGTCCGACGCCGGCCATCTGGAACATCAGCCATTGCACGACGTTGTAACGCGCGCGCATCTCCGACGGCATGAACTTGCCGGTCTTCTCCGCGAGATAAAGCAGGATCGCACCCGACTCGAACAGCGCGAGCGGCTTCCCGCCCGGCCCGTCATGGTCGATGATCGCGGGCATCCGGTTGTTGGGGCTGAACTTCAGAAACTCAGGCGCGAACTGCTCGCCCTTGCGGATGTTTACCGGGACGATTTTGTATTCGAGCCCGGTCTCTTCGAGGAAGATCGTAACCTTGTGTCCATTCGGTGTGGGCCAATAGTACAGATCGATCATGTGAGTCTCCTGCGAACAATTCTTGTCGTTGCGCGATCGTTTTTACTGCGGAATCCAGATGGGAGCGGTGCTGAACAGGTGATCGACGATCCCGATCTGGTAGGCAAGGAACAGTCCGAAGCCGAAACTCAGCAGGCCTGACCCGGTCACGAGCGTTTGACGAATCCATGACGCCTGGCGGGAGACGACCATGAACGGGGTCGCGATTGCGGTGGTGATCAGGCCCATTCCGATTATCGTACCGACGCAAAAGATCGCGAGGTAAAGCGTCGCCCACAACGGTTGCGGAATCGCGCTCAGGACGAGCAGCGCGATCGCGGCGCTGCCTGCCAGCCCGTGCACGAGTCCCACGGCAAATGATCTCAGCAGCGGGCGCCGCGCGGCGAACGCCGGCAACGCGTCAACGTCAATCATATGATCGTGATGCATCGCGTCGGTGTCTTCGTGAGAGCCGGCGTGAACGTGGGGATGCGCATGCATCGCGCCGTCGTGTTCATGCGCGTGCGCATGGACGACCAGGTGTTCCTGATGCGAAGAGCCCCGGCGCATTCGAGACGCTCCTTTCAGAACCAGGCTTGCGGCGGCGCCGATGCCGAGGAGAATCAGCACGACCGCGACGGCGAATTCCATCGCGAGCCCGAGCCGCGCCGGGATCGCAATTTTGAAGACGATGATCGCGGCGCCAACAATCAGCACGGTCAGCGTGTGACCGAGTCCCCATACGACTCCGATCCGGGCGGCGACGGCGAGCCGGCGTTCCCGGCTGAGGATTGTGGTGACGGCGATCACGTGATCGGGATCGGTCGCATGGCGCATTCCGAGCAGCAGCCCGAGGAGCGCGATAGCGAGCGGCGCGGCGTTGGCAGGAATCATCAGGTGGCTCCTTAAGCGACTCAGGCCAAAATCGACAGTACACCCATTTTTTTTCCAGGAGAAAGGCGTGTCTGACGCTGTGGCGCTTGACACTGAAAAACGGTTCGGCAAGAGATCCACCCAAGAGGCCTAGCGATGAGCAATAATATTGAACCCTTCCGCATCGCCGCGACTGACGCGCAACTCG
>NZ_DATDGQ010000388.1:0-7671 GCF_036522015.1 Binatus sp. (SeqCode) | reverse complement strand
GTTTCATTTCGGGCGCGAAGTGGCGACGAACTGGCGCATCTGCTCGACGCACTCGATCAAAAGCGACCGGCGCTGACGCGGATTATTGAAATGCTCGGCGGTAAGAAGTGAAAGCGATGAAATTTGATCTCGACTCCGTGTTCATCGAACACGGATGCGCCGACTCTGCGTTGGCGACGCGCGTCCTTCGTGCGCTTCCGCGCGACGTGCCCGTGACGCATGTCGGAGACAACGAAACGCGCGAGGCCGCCCGGCCCGCATCCGGAGTGATCGATCCCTTCGGGGCCGGCAAGCGCCGCCTCCTGATCGCGCGCCGCAAGACGCCGTTCCTGATGCCGTGCCCCGCGGGTTCCTCGAAGTTCGCCTGCTGCGGATACCTCGTGCTGACGCTGGCGTCGAACTGCCCAATGGATTGCTCGTACTGCTTCTTGCAGGAATATCTTGCTGACAATCCCGCTTTCCAGGTCTATGCGAATTTCACCGACTCATTCGACGAGCTCGATCGCCTCTGCGCCAATGCTCACGGGCGCACTTTTCGCGTCGGCACCGGTGAATTGGCGGATTCGCTCGCGTTCGATTCGATTACCGGGATAAGCCGCGATCTGATCGATTTTTTTGCCTCGCGCGAAAATCTGACGCTCGAACTCAAGACCAAGACCGACGAAATCGAAAATCTGCTTGACCTCGATCCGCGCGGACGCGTGCTCGTCTCGTGGACGCTGTCACCTGATGCCGTCTATCGAAGCTCGGAGCATCTCACCGCCTCGCCGGCGGCACGGATCGCGGCGGCGCGCGCCGTGCTCGACGCCGGATATCGCGTGGCCTTTCATTTCGATCCGTTGATTGCGTATCTCGACGCCGAGCGCGACTACCTGCAATTGATCGATGAGCTGCTCGAAGTAGTTCCGCCCAAACAAATTTCATTCATCAGCATGGGCGGACTCCGAATGACGCCCCGCCTTCGCGGCGCCGCACGCAGTCGTTTCCCTGCCGATCCGATGCTGTGCGGCGAGGATGTGCTCGCCGCCGACGGCCGCTTTCGCGCCTTCACTCCTTTGCGCTTGAGTCTTTACGGCTCGCTCGTAGATCGTTTCAAAAAAGCCGGCGCGGAAATTCCCGCGTACTTGTGCATGGAACCAGCCAGCGTCCACGAGCACGTCTTTGGCGCGGCGCCTGCCAAAGCGGCTACAATCGGCGAGCGCCTCGCGCGCGGATAAAATGCCGTCCCGAAAAAAATCTGCTGCACGCCCAAACTCGATCGCCGCTTCGAACGGGAATCTTCGCAGCTCGCGCGCGGCGATCGACCGGCCGATCGGCGTGTTCGATTCCGGCATCGGCGGACTCACGGTACTGAAAGCGCTGACTGCGGCTTTGCCCGGCGAAGACTTCATCTATCTCGGCGACACGGCGCGTCTTCCCTACGGCACGAAATCCAACGAGGTCATCGTTCGATATTCGAAAGAGAACACCGGCTTCCTGCTCGCCAAGGGAATCAAAATGCTGGTGGTCGCCTGCAACACTTCCAGTGCCATCGCGCTCGACGCGATCGCGTCGGACACTATGGTGCCCGTGATCGGGGTGATCGAGCCAGGCGCGCGCGCGGCTGCCAAAGCCTCGCGCAACGGCAAGATTGGCGTCATCGGCACCGAGGCGACGATCGCATCGGGGGCGTACACGCGCGCCATCCAGCGGCTCAGTCCGCGCGCTGAAATCTACACGCGCGCTTGCCCGCTGCTGGTGCCGTTGGCCGAGGAGGGTTGGACCGACAATGCGGTCGCTGAACTGACCGTCGCGCACTACCTCGAGAGCCTCAAGCAGAGCGGCATCGACACGCTGCTGCTGGGATGCACGCATTATCCGCTGCTGCGCGAAATGTTTGCGCGAATTCTTGGACCGCGCGTTAAAATCGTGGACTCCGCAACCGCGACCGCCGCCGACGTGCGCGATCGGCTGCGAACTCTCAAACTCGCCCGGCGCGGCGCCGACGGCAGCCAGAGTTTCTTTGTCACCGAAACGCCTGACCGCTTCGTCCGCGTCGGCCGGCGCTTCCTCGGCCCGCAAGTCGATTCCGCCGTCCGTATCGAGCGCTAGGAACGGCACTCTTCTAACGCACCGATTTCACGATAAGATGATTTCCAGCTAAACTTGGCGATCGCACTACGTCCCGAATCTAACTTCTAACTTCATGGTTAAATTGCTCATATAAGATGGCTTCAGCTTTTTCCCTCGTAGCGCGAAAAATCTTCGGCTCGAAGAACGAACGCGAAATCAAACGGCTCCGTCCCGACGTGGACGAGATCAACCGGCTCGAACCCGAGATCTCGGCGCTGAACGACGACCAACTGCGCGCCAAAATCGCCGAATGGAAGGCGAACATCAGTGCTATTGAAGACCGCGAGCAGCGCGACGAGGCGATGCTCGAAATCCTGCCGCAGGTCTTTGCCGTCGTGCGCGAGGCCTCCAAGCGCACCATCGGCCAGCGCCACTTCGACGTGCAGATGATCGGCGGGATGATCCTGCACCAAGGGCGAATCGCCGAGATGAAAACCGGCGAGGGTAAGACTCTCGTCGCGACTTTGCCGGCCGTTCTTAATGCGCTGTCGGGACGCGGCGTCCACGTCGTCACCGTCAACGACTACCTGGCGCGGCGCGACTCGGAATGGATGGGGCGCATTTATAATTTTCTCGGGCTGACCGTCGGCGTCGTCGTCCACGGCGTGCCCGATCAGGAGCGCAAGATCGCGTATCGGGCCGATATCACTTACGGCCAGAACAACGAGTTCGGCTTCGACTACCTGCGCGACAACATGAAGTTCAACATCGAGGACTACGTCCAGCGCGAGCATAACTTTGCGATCGTGGACGAAGTCGATTCGATCCTGATCGACGAAGCGCGCACCCCGCTGATCATTTCAGGCGCTTCGGAGGAATCGACCGACACTTACTATGTTGTGGACCGGGTGATCCCGCGCCTGAAAGCCGAAGAGCACTACACCATCGACGAGAAAATGCGCACGGTGTCGCTCACCGAAGACGGCGTGACGCGGGTCGAGCAGTTGCTCGGCGTCGAGAACCTGTACGACCCGCGCAACATCCTGCTGCTTCATCACGCGAACCAGGGGCTCCGCGCGCATACGCTGTTCAAGCGCGACGTCGATTACGTCGTCAAGGAAGGCGAGGTGATCATCGTCGATGAATTCACCGGGCGGCTGATGCCGGGACGGCGATGGAGCGACGGGCTGCATCAGGCGGTCGAGGCGAAAGAGAACGTCAAGATCGAGTCGGAGAACCAGACGCTCGCGACCATCACGTTTCAGAACTACTTCCGAATGTACAAGAAGCTGTCCGGGATGACCGGCACGGCCGACACGGAAGCGGTCGAGTTCAAGGAAATTTACCACCTTGACGTTGTGGTGATTCCGACCAATCAGCCGATGATCCGCATCGACAATCACGACGTCGTTTATAAAACGGAAGACGAAAAGTTCGACGCCGTGATCGAGGAAATCAGCGACTGTCACGAACGCGGCCAGCCGGTGCTGGTTGGCACAGTCTCGATCGAAAAATCAGAGCGGGTCGCCGAAAAGCTCAAGAAAA
The DNA here is from genome assembly GCF_036522015.1 of Binatus sp. (SeqCode). GTDB lineage: Bacteria > Desulfobacterota > Binatia > Binatales > Binataceae > Binatus. The sequence continues at coordinate 4,074 of NZ_DATDGQ010000388.1, read as the reverse complement.
CCAGCGTCAAGCATTACGTGCTGAACGCGAAGAATCATGAGCGCGAGGCGGAATTCGTCGCGCAGGCCGGCCGCTTCGGCGCGGTCACGATTTCGACCAACATGGCCGGGCGCGGCACCGATATCGTGCTCGGCGGCAATCCGGAGTTCATGGCGGCGGCGGAAGCCGGCACCAAGGAACCGTCCGATCCGAATTTCCAGGCCGCGCTCGCGAAGTACGTCGAGCAGTGCAAGGGCGAGCGCGAGAAAGTGCTCGAGGCCGGCGGCCTGCACATCCTCGGCACCGAGCGGCACGAGTCGCGACGAATCGACAACCAGCTTCGCGGCCGCTCGGGACGCCAGGGCGACCCCGGTTCATCGCGATTTTACATGTCGCTCGAAGACGACCTGCTCCGCATCTTCGGCGCCGACCGGCTCAAGGGCTTGATGAGCAAAATCGGGATGGAGGACAACGAACCGATCGAGCATCGATGGATTTCGCGCGCGATCGAAAACGCGCAAAAGAAAGTCGAATCGCACAACTTCGACATCCGCAAGCATCTGCTCGAATACGACGACGTCATGAACAAGCAGCGCGAGGTGGTGTACCATCGCCGGCGCGAACTGCTCAGCGGAGCGTCGCTCAAGGACGACGTGCTCGACATGTGCGACGCGCTGGTCGAAGAAATCGCCGACGCGCATGGAAACAACGAAATCGATCCTGCGGAATGGGACTGGAAGGCGATCGACGACGCATTCTTCAAGCAGTTCAAGTTCCGCCCGGGCTTCAACGCGCAGACTGAAATCGAGGGCAAGGCAATCCACGGCTCCGACGATTTAATCGAGATCGGTTCCGAGCGCGTGCATCAGCTTTACGATCAGCGCGAGACCGAGTTCACCGAACCGGCGATGCGGCAGATCGAAAAGATCGTGATGCTGCAGACGCTCGATTCGCTTTGGAAAGACCATCTGCTCGCGATGGATCATCTGAAGGAGGGAATCGGACTGCGCGGCTATGCGCAGGTGAATCCGCTGGTCGAATACCAGAAAGAAGGATTCACGATGTTCGAAGCGCTGATGGCGGTGATGCAGCAGGACGTGGTCGAGAAAGTTTTCTCGGTCCAGGTGCAGCGCCAGCAGGACGTCGAGCAGATTCAGCAGCCCAAGCCGCAGCGCGTCGTGATGAGCCACGGCGGCGAGACCGAGACTCAGGCTGCAGCGCCGGCGAAGCGCGAAGAGAATAAAGTCGGGCGCAACGATCCATGTCCATGCGGCTCGGGCAAGAAATACAAGCGCTGCCACGGCAAGTGACGCGGCGCTACTCGCTCAGATGAAAGTCGTACTCGAGCCCGCCGCCGTGCGCGGATTTCGATTCGCCGGCGTCAGTGCGGGCCTGAAGACGAAGGCCGGGGCGCTCGACCTGGGTATCATTGCCGCCGATCGCCCGGCTGCGGCAGCGGCGGTGTTCAGCGCGAATCGCGTCAAAGCCGCGCCCGTCTATGTGACGGCGGATCGCGTCAAGTCCGGCCGTTTGCAGGCGGTCGTCGCGAACTCGGGCTGCGCGAACAGCTTCACCGGCGCAGCGGGGATGCGGCTCGCGCGCGATTCATGTGCGGAAGTCGCGCGACTGCTCGGATGCGCGCCGGAGCTCGTCGTGCCGTCGTCGACCGGAGTGATCGGCCACCTCTACGACTTCGAGAAGTTCAAAAGCGGTGCGACCGATGCGGTTCGTTCGCTGCGTGAAGATGGCCTCGCGGATTTTGCGCATGCGATCATGACGACCGACACGCGCGCCAAGATCGCCTCGACAACCTTAAAGGCCGGGGGCGAGACGATCACGCTGGCCGGAGCGGTGAAAGGCGTCGGCATGATCTCTCCGAAGATGGCGACGATGCTTGGCTACCTGGTTACAGACGCGATGATCGCTCCCACTTCCCTGAAAAAATCGCTTAAGGCGGCGCTGCCGACGAGCTTCAATGCGATTACGGTTGACGGCGATATGTCGACCAACGACACGGTGATCGTTATGGCGAGTGGCGCGGCGGAAAATCGCGCATTCGGCGCGCGCGATCAGGCGGTATTCGATCGCGCGGTCGAGGAAATCTCGTCGGCGCTCGCGCGCGAGTTGGTGCGCGACGGCGAGGGCGCGACCAAGTTAGTCACGGTCGAGGTGCGCGGCGCTCGAACGGTTGCCGATGCGGAACGTGCTGCACGGCAGATCGCGAACTCGCCGCTGGTGAAGACCGCGTTCTTCGGATGCGATCCGAATGTCGGCCGAATCCTGATGGCTGCTGGATCGTCCGGGGCGTATGTCGAGTCCGACAAGCTGGTACTGTGGATCGGCGGAGTGAAAGTTGCAGCGCACGGCCGACTGCTGACCGACGCATTGTCCGACGCGGGCACCGCGATGAAGGCGCGCGAATTCGCGGTGCGCCTCGATCTGCGATTGGGCAAATCGACCGCGACGATTTTGACTTGCGACCTCAGCTACGACTACGTGCGAATCAACGCGGAGTACACGACCTGAGCGGAGGCAATTCTCAATGGCAAGCTTCATAAAAGTCGCGACGGTTGCGGACATACCCGATGGCAGTGGCAAGCTGGTCGAGGCGGGCGGCAAACAGATCGCGCTGTTCAATGCGGGCGGAAAGTTCTTCGCGATCGACAACACCTGCAAGCATCGCGGCGGCCCGCTCGCCGAGGGCGAACTCGACGGCACCACGATCGTCTGCCCGTGGCACGGCTGGGAGTACGACATCACGACGGGCGCGAATCTCGACGACCCCAGCGTCAAGTTGGGATGCTACCCGGTGAAGGCCGACGGCGACGACATATTAGTCGAAGCGTGACGCGCGCAGTATTTCAGCGCGCAGCAAACATGCGGCCCGCGATATAAGTCGCACCAGCGGCCGCTACTCCGACCAACATGCTCTCGAGTCCGCTGCGCCACCACGAACGGCTGGTGATGATCGTCTTGAACGCGCCGACTGCGAACAGCACGACAACCGTTGAGATGGCCGACACGACCAGTGCGCGCCCGGGCTCAAAAAAGATGTACGCCCACACCGGCACCGCGGCGCCTGACAGATACGACAGCCCGACGGCTGCCGCGGAGCGGATTGGGCTGTCGAACGATTCAACGTTGAAGCCCAGCTCCTCGCGCATCATCACGTTGCTCCATCGCTCGGGATCGGAAGTGATGTGCGCGACGATCTGATCGAGCAGGGGTCCGGTGAATCCCTTGTTGCGATAGATGCTGCTGATCTCTTCGCGCTCGCGGTCGGGCCATCGGCGGATTTCGTCGCGCTCGCGCTCGATCTCGCTTTGATAGAATTCGATTTGCGAACGCGCCGAGATGAACGCCGCGAGGCCCATCGCGACTGCGCCGCCAAGCATCTCCGACAAGCCCGCCATCATCGCGGCGTTGCCCGTGACAAATGCACCCGCGACGCCCGAGGTGACTGCGAACGAGGCGACCAGTCCATCGTTCAGCCCGAGCATCACGTCGCGCACCCAGCTTCCGCCGGCGGCGTGGACCTGCTCGGTGTGATGGTCGAACTCGCGGCTGAAAATCGAGAAAGCCACTAGGGGGCTCCCCCGGCCAGCGGCGCCACGACGCGGTCCGTGGCCGGCACGCTGCGGCGCTTGCGGCGATCGATCGACTCGCGCGCCGCTGCGACCTCGGCAACTAACTTGCGGGCGGCCGCGCGGTCCGGCCGATGCCCCAGGTAGGAATAAAGAAAATCGAGCCGCGCGGCGCGACAGAGAAATCGGCCGATGCTGCGATCGAGATGCACGAGGTTCAGCATTCTGCGATCCCATGAGACTTTCGCAGCGCGGCGGAAATCCTCGAGATCGATAAAATAAACTTTGAAGCCGCCGGCTTCGCTGTCTTCGACCATGATGTTGGTTTCCTGCAGATCGCGCGTATAGATCCCGGATTCGTGCAGGCGCCGGACTTGCGCGGCTACCGCATCGGAAATTTGTTTGCGGCGACGCACGTCGCGTCCCTTGATTTCTCCGGGGCCGAGCATGAAGCGGCTCAGTGAATCCGCGTTGACGAGCGCGCGGCTAACTAGATAGGACGCTCGAATCG
>NZ_DATDGQ010000387.1:0-2097 GCF_036522015.1 Binatus sp. (SeqCode) | reverse complement strand
CCATGATTGGCCCCGGCCCGGTCATCAACTGCTGGACGAACGACGGACTATCGGCTGGCGCGCCGGCGGCGGCCTGCGCCCATGCGGTACCCTCGAACAACATCAGATCACGTCCTTGGAATCGATCAAAAAGTTCAAGCTACAAGTCTCCTGGAGTTGCCGGCTCGGCCTCACGCCATGCTGCCGATGTAACCATCGCGTACGCCGTGAAATTCCCGGATGCGATAGCATCGCGGCATTCGCGCATCAAGCTCGCGTAGAAGTGCAGATTATGCTCCGTCAGAGCCCGCGCCGCGAGTATCTCGCCCGACAAATATAGATGACGCAGGTAGGCGCGTGAATGGGTCTTACAGGGGCGGCATTCGCAGGCCGGGTCGAGCGGCGTCGAGTCGCGCGCGTGCGCGGCCTGCTTGATCGATACCGCGCCCCTGCTGGTGAAGGCCATCCCGTTGCGCGCGTTTCGCGTCGGCAGCACGCAGTCGAACAGGTCGAAGCCCATCGCCACTGCGGCGAGCAAGTCCGACGGCGTGCCGACGCCCATCAGGTAGCGCGGCTTGTCCGCCGGCATCATCGACGCGGACAGCGCCGCCATCTCGAGCATCGCGGCCTTCGGCTCGCCGACTGAGAGGCCGCCCGCCGCGTAACCGTCGAAAGCAATCGAGGTAATCTGTGCCCCACTGGTTTTGCGCAGATCTTCGAAAATGCTGCCCTGGATGATCCCAAACAGCGCTTGCGTCGAACTTTTGCGCGCCGCCAGGCTGCGCTCGGCCCATCGCGCGGTGAGCTCGAGCGACTTGAGCGCGCGCCGATGCTCGGCGGGGAAAGGCGTGCATTCGTCGAGCGCCATCATGATGTCGGCGCCGAGCTGTTCCTGGATGTCGATCGCGCTTTCGGGCGAGAGCATCAAAGGCGCGCCGTCGAGATGAGAGCGGAAACGGATCCCCTCTTCATTGATCGAATTGATCTTCGCCAGGCTCATCGCCTGAAAGCCGCCTGAGTCGGTGAGCACCGCGCCGGGAAATCCCATGAAGCGCGCGACTCCGCCCATCTCGCGGATCAGCTCGGCCCCCGGCCGAATCGCGAGATGGTACGCGTTGGCCAGCACCATCGTGTAGCCCATCGACCACAACTCGTCGGGCGCCATCGCTTTGACCGCGGCGCGCGTACCGACCGGCATGAAGGCGGGCGTCGCGATCGCGCCGTGCGGAGTCACGATCCGTCCGCTGCGCGCGTCGCCTTCCACCGCGGTCACGCTGAATTCGATCGGCCCGTTCACAGGATTAACATCGCGTCGCCGTAGCTGAGAAAGCGGTAGCGATGGCGAATCGCTTCGCGATACGCGGCGAGAAGCTGATCGCGTCCGGCAAACGCCATGGCCAGCGCGAGCACCGTCGTTCGCGGCATGTGGAAGTTCGTTAGCATCGCGTCTGCCAGCTTGAAGCGAAAGCCCGGATGAATAAAGAGCCCGGTGAAACCCTGGACGTCGCCGGTGATCGCCCACGACTCGAGCGCGCGGGTCGAGCTGGTGCCGACCGTGATGATTCGCCCGCCGACTCGCCGCGCAAGTTCGACGGCGGTCTGCGTCGCGGGCGGAATCGTGTACCACTCGGATTCCATCGTGTGACTCTCGACTTCGACGGCGCGCACCGGCGCGAAAGTGCCGGGACCGATGTGCAGCGTCACCTTCGCCGTACGAATACCCGCATCAGCCAGCGCCTTGAAGACCTCGTCGGTGAAGTGCAGGCCCGCAGTGGGCGCCGCGATCGCGCCGGGCTGTGCGGCATACACGGTCTGATAGTCGTCGATGTCCGCGGGCCCAACCGTGCGATGTATATAATGAGGCAGCGCGAGCGTGCCGTCGCGCTGGAGTATCTGCTCGATCGAAGTATCGCCCTCGCTCACGACGATCGGCCGCCCCGGGCGCGCGTAGCCGGTGATTCTCAGTACATGACCGTCGCCCAGGATGAGGCGCGAGTTGTCCTTCAGCACGCGATGCGTCCGTGCTAGCGCGAGCCACGCGCCCGCCGGACCCTCGAGATGGCCGGCCGGCCGCACCATCAGCAACTCGACGCGCCCGCCCGATTCCTTCTGCGCGAA
>NZ_DATDGQ010000386.1:0-3614 GCF_036522015.1 Binatus sp. (SeqCode) | reverse complement strand
CTTGCGGCTGGGATCGAAGATCACCAGGTCGGCATCGGCGCCTTCGACGATCGCGCCCTTGCGTGGATACATGCCGAAAATTTTCGCGGCATTGGTGGACGTCAGATCGACCCATCGCGAAATCGAAAGGCGGCCCTTCGCGACGCCCTCCGAATAAAGCATCGGCACGAGAGTCTCGAGATTGGACATCCCGGGCGGCATCCGCGTGAAGCGATCGGCGGAAATTTTGCGCTCGAGCGTCCAACTGCAATGGTCGGTCGCAACGACGTCGATGGTGCCGTCCGCGAGCGCCTCCCACAGCGCGTCGCGATGCTCGGCGCTGCGCAGTGGAGGATAACCGACGTACTTCGCGCCGTTGGGTTCGAGGAACCGTTCTTCGGTCAGATACAAATAAATGGGCCGCGTCTCGGCCAGCACCGTACGGCCGCGCGCACGCGCGCGACGCACCTCATCAACCGCTTCGCGGCTCGACAAATGCACGAAGTAGGATGGCGCGGCCGAAATCTCGGTCATCGCGAGTGCGCGACGGACGGCTGCTGCCTCGGACAGCGGAGGACGGCTGGCGGCGAAGTGCGTGACGTCACGCTTACCGGCAGCGAGCAGGCGCTCGGTGCAAAATCCGATCAGGTGCTCGTCCTCGGCGTGGATCGCGAGCAACGCACCGCTGTCGCCCGCGATCTCGAATGCACGCAGGTAGTCCCGCGCGCGAGCCTCGAAGCCCTGCATCATGAAGATCTTGATACTGGTGACGCCGCGATCGACGACGCGTGGAATTTCGGCGATTGCTTCGGGCGATGGATCGAGCAGTGCGACGTGAAAGCCGTAGTCGATGATGGCGCGACCGCGCGCCTTGGCGCCCCACTTCTCGATCGCATCGGCGAGCGAACCGCCTTGCGCCTGAAACGCATAGTCGACGATGGTCGTCACGCCGCCGGCGGCCGCCGCAGCGGTGCCCGACTCGAAGTCGTCGATGGTGTGCGCCGAGAACATCTCGGCGTCGAGATGCGTATGGGGATCGACGGCGCCGGGGATCAGCAGCATATCGCGCGCATCGACGGTCTGGCGTGCGGGTTCGAGCGCGCCCGGCGGCGCGATGTCCGCGATTTTTCCAGCGACGACGCCAACGTCGACGAGAGCGACGCCCGAAGGCGTTACTACAGTTGCGCCGACGATCGCGAGATCGAGCATCGCGGCGACTCCGAACTAGACGTGCTTGCGATGTGGTCGATGAGTGACGGGACGCGGCGTGCGACGGCGGCGGACGCGCTTCAACGGATGCAGTTTCCCGGTTGAAGCCGATTTCTCGGCGGGCGCCGCATCGATGAGAGGCGTCAGCGAGAAGCGCGATACTTCCGGCGGGCAGTTGATGCGGATTCTCAGCCAGAACGTGCCCAGGCCACGATTGGTGTAGATGTAAAAGTCTTCGTAACGGTTCAGGCCCGAGTAAAATTCCTTGCCGATGCGCAGGATCGACTTGAGCGGCGATCCATAGAACGGAATTCGCACCACGCCGCCGTGAGTGTGGCCGGAGAGCATCACGCCCGGCCTCAAATGACGCGCGTAGAGCGCAGTGTCGGGATTGTGCGCGAGCACGATCGTGCAGTCGTCGCTGTTAACCTCGCCAAATGCGCGCGCAGGCTCGGCGCGTCGCGACCACAGATCGTCGATACCGACGATTGCGACTTTCTCGTTGCGAACGAATACGCGGCGGCTGTCGTTGGCGAGCACGTCGGCGCCGGCGCGCTTGAGTGCCTCGGTAATCCGCTCGGCCGACGACCAGTGATCGTGATTGCCGAGAATCGCGAACAGCCCGGACTTTGAGCGCAGATTTTTCAGCGAGTCGCGAAACGCACCGAGGTAGCGACGCATCGTGTCGGGGCCGGAAAAATAATCGCCGGTGAGAAAAATGAAGTCGGGATGCTGCTGATTGATGGTTTCAACCGCGAGCGCCAGGCGTTCGAGGTCCTCATCACGATCGACGTGGAAATCGCTAATCTGGCACGCGACGAGTCCGCGCAATGCCTCGGGCAATCCGCGCACCGGCAGGTCCAGCGCCGACATTTGAATTTCATCGATCGTCTTCCGCCACATTCTATGCAGCGGGCGCAGCGCCAGAGGCGGCTTCCCCTTCGGCCGGCCGGCGGAGGCGGGCTGGTGCGGCGGTAAATCGTCGATTAGTTCGGCAGTGGACATCGGACCATGGATACTAGAATACTTCGACCAGGCGGCGAAAGGAGCTTAGCTCGATAATCCTGTCGCCGGCATCATTGATCTCTTCGTGCTCGAGTTCCCACGTATGCGGATGCGGAATGAAAACGGCGCGCAGGCCGGCGGCGACCGCGGGATTGATGTCCGAGCGCGGACTGTTGCCGATCATGAACGTCAGCGCGGGATCGAGGTCGGCGTCGCGCACGAGGCGCCGATACGCGTCGACGTCTTTTTCGCGCGGCGTTTCAACCCGATCGAATAGCGGACCAAGACCGGAGCGCGCGAGCTTTTGCAACTGCTCGTCGCGCTGGCCCTTGGTGAACATGAGCAGCCGGTGACGCTGCGCGAGTTCATTCAGCGTGGGCTCGACGTCGGGCAGCAGCGCGCACTCGCGATCGAGCAGATGCGCGCCGATTTGTTCGATCGCGTCGCGCAGGCCTTCGTGGCCGGCCGGCGCGAGTTCAGACGCCGCCTGATGCAGCGCCCTGACGTAAGGACGCCGGCCGTAGCCGTGCGTTTTGATAAGCAGGATTTCCGCTCGGCGAACGGCGGCGTGAATCTCGACGCGAGACAGACCGAGGCCCGCGTCGCCGACGGCCGCAGCGAAATTATCGAACGCCTCGAGAAAATGAATATTGGAATCCCATAGCGTGTCGTCGGCGTCGAAGATGAGATTCAGGGAATCGGTCGCGGAATTGGACATCTACCTAAAGACTACCGGCGCGCGCCGAGGGGGGCAATGGCCAATCGCGAGCCCGCTATGCGCGAGCGTTGGGAAGTGCGGCGGGGAGAACGATAAGCGCGCCCGTCGAGGGATTGCGGCCTACGTACACCTCGGTCTCGTAAACGCGCTGGAGGTTCCCGGCCGTCAGAACTTCGGCGGGAGTTCCGTACGCGACAGCGGCACCGTCCGCGAGCAGCAGCACGCGATCGGCATACAGCGCGGCGGCGTTAAGATCGTGGAGCGTCGCGACCACGGCCATTCCGCGTTCGTTGCGCAGCTCGCGAAAGCGCGCGAAAATTTCGGCAACGTGCTTGAGATCCAGGAACGCGGTCGGCTCATCAAGCAGCGCGATTTTCGGCTCCTGCGCAAGCGCGCGGGCAAGGAACACGCGCTTGCGCTCGCCACCGGACAATTCCTGCACGTGGCGCGCCGCAAGATCGCGAAGATCGAAGCGCTCGAGCGCAGCGGATGCGATCTCCAAATCGTGCGGACTCTCGAAACGGAAGGCGCCGAGATGCGGCGCGCGTCCCATCAGCACGATTTCCAGCACCGTGAAGCGGAACGCGACGGCGTTTTCCTGGCCGACCGACGCGACCGTGCGCGCGAACTCACGCCGCTCGATCGAATCGAGCGGACGGCCCAGCAGCTCGACGCTTCCAGCGGCCGGCTTGATCGATCCGCC
>NZ_DATDGQ010000385.1:0-2697 GCF_036522015.1 Binatus sp. (SeqCode) | reverse complement strand
TTTTCCAAAAATGAAGTCTCGCCGGTGAGCGTCACCTCCGATTCGAACTGAGCCCGGCCGCCCGCCGCGGACTCGATCTTTCCATTCACGCCATCCGCACCGACCACAGTCGTGACGGTATTGCTCGACGCACTGGTCGAGGCCTTCATCACATTGGCCGACGCACCCGGGGCAGCCTTACCCTTGAACTGCATGACGTAGATTACCTGCTTCATCCGTTGCTCTCCTCGCGACAGCTTCGCGCGCCCCACTCTATCTCAACTAGTCCCGTTCCTTCTAATACCATCTCTGATGCTTTCCAAACGTCTCTGTGTTGTAACTGGAAGTCAGCGACTGCTAACTATTTGACATACATAAATGTGGATTCGTTTTAGAAATTCCGAAACACTGCTGATCGTGAAAAGTCACTCCTCACTTCATCTCATTATAATGGCAATGCTCATGCTCGCGGGCTGCAATGGCGGCAGCGGATCGTCGTCGACGCCGACGCCCTCCGCCGGCATCGTCCACTTCGTTCCGAACTCGCTCGCGTTCTGGAGCAATCCCGCCAACTGGACGACCAGCTTCGGCCCTGCTTACGCCGACATCACGCTCGCCTCGAGCAACTTCGTGCCGTGCCGCGGCGGACCGTTCGCGCTCTGCTACTACTCGGGACCGAGCTCCGGCGCCGAGGACCTGTCGTGCACGCTGAGCGCCGACGGCAACTATGCCAACTGCAATTGTTTCGACATTCCGTACGGCGTGTACTTCGTCGATATCAACGCGATCCTCAATCACGCGGTATATGAAAAAACCGTCGCGCAATGCGGCGCCGACGGCAGCCTGTGCGCGACGCTCAACTCGGCGCCGGTCTGCGCGAACGTGAACCAGGGAAATCTGATGCCGGGCTCGAGCGTGTACTCGACCTTCAGCTTCGATTGCGTACCCGAGAACGGGCTCGGCCTGACCAATTGCCCGAGCGCGCCGTACGCCGGATGCATGACGGCGCCGTGCTTCAAGACCGCCCAGGCGGGCATCGTGCAATGCTCCTGCCCGGTATTCAACGGGCCCTACCAGGTTGGCCAGAACGATCAGGCATGCACTCTAGGCGGCGGACTGACGTGGTCGGCCGCATTCGCACCCGGCGCGACGCCGACCGCCACGCCCGCCGTCTCAGTTAGCGCATATAAGATGATGTCTGCCGACACGCGCGTGGCCGCCGTTTCCGGTGCAGTTCCCATTCCTCCCGCGTGCCTGCCCGACGCGCCCGGCGCCCTCGGATGCCCGCTGTATGTTCCCGGCGTCACGATGCTGCCGGCTGACAGCGGCGTCGATTGCGCCAAAGTCTGCGACGAGTACCACAGCTGCCTGCAACCGAAAGGCGCGCAGGCCGGCTTTACCTGCGACGCCACGCTATGCACCGACGAATGCAACGACCGCGACCTGGTGAGCGTCGCATGCGGCGGGCTCGCGGGATGCGACATTTCAGAAATCGTCAAAGCCGAAACGGCCGCGGATTGCAGTTGCTGTGCTAGCCAGCTCTGCGGATGCGATCCTAGCCCCGAGACCAACAAGGCAATCTCGACGTTGAACCAACAGCAGCGCGATCGCGGTATCACGCCTCAGTGCGATGTAAACAGCACTCTATGCGGTTCCCCATAGCGCAATTGGAGAGCTTCGATCACGAATGCATCACTTAACCCACGGATCGTAGCTGCCGAAACTCCAGATGTGGCCCTCCAAATCGCGGCAGGTGTAGCCCTTGCCGCCGTAGTCCTCTTCCTGGACGTCTCGCAGCATCACGGCGCCCGCAGCCTTGGCTCGCGCACAATGCGCGTCGCAGTCGGGGACGATTACGTAAGCGCTTTGCGTCTCGCAACCTTCGATTTCATCGGGATGCTTCATCAGGCGGCCGAACATGCCGCCCCCGACCGACGACAGCATGATCATCCCGTTACCAAAAGTGAGCTGCGCGTGGGCGATCCCGCCGTCCTTATCGGGGACCACGAGATTCTTTTCGAAACCGAAAGCCGTGCACAGCCATTCGATCGCCGCCGGCGCATTTCGATAGCGCATTCCAGGAATAATTCTCGCGTGCTTGCTCTGCGTGTCCATCCACGTAACCCTCCTGCGATCGTCTGCTCAATAGGTAAACCACCGCGCCGCGATAAGGTTACGATCAAGGTACTGGGTGCAGGGGTCACCCCTGCCGCGGAAGCGTGAAACCCGCGGAGGGTTTCACCTTCAATTTGTCGGATCGTTCTCGACGCGGCCGCGGGTCAGGTACGCCGAGCCCATCGCGGCGAATTTTCGTTCGCGCGCGCGGCGCAATTCCTGCGGCTTCAGCTTGACCAGCCGCTCGAGATGTCGCGCGAGCGCCGCGCCGATCAGATGAGCGGCTTCGGCCGGCGCGGTATGCGCTCCGCCGGCGGGCTCGGGAATTATTTCGTCGATCAGTCCCAGCTCGAGCAGGTCGGGGGCCGACAGCTTAAGCGCCGACGCCGCAGCCGCGACGTTCTCCTCGCCGCCCGCGCGCCACAGAATCGCGGCGCATCCTTCGGGCGTGATCACCGAATAGCACGCGTTCTCCTGCATCAGCACCGCGTTCGCGACGCCGAGCGCCAGTGCGCCGCCCGAGCCGCCCTCGCCGATCACGCACGCGACGATCGGTACCGTCGCTCGCGCCATCAACTCCAGGTTGTGCGCGATCGCCTCGAT
>NZ_DATDGQ010000384.1:0-2497 GCF_036522015.1 Binatus sp. (SeqCode) | reverse complement strand
GATGTCGCGGTGGATCAGCGCGCCTTGTACGACTTCGCACAGCGATGCGAGGTCCGTGGGCATCCCGCGCATTTCGTCCGCATGCGCTCCCAGAGCCGTCATGGGGCCTTCGTGCGTATAGTAGTCCTGCGGAATTTCCATCTTTCCATCTCCCTTCATGCTTTGAATGAGGCCATCTGGTCCGCGAGCGCCTTTCGAAAGGCAGGGCGTTCCTCGCAGCGCGCCAGATACGGCGCCAGCGTGCGATCGGAGGTCACCAGATCAGTGTGGCGCGGGATGCGCAACACCGTGGCCATCATCAGGTCGCCGGCGGTAAAGCGATCTTCCAGCCAATCGCGCCCGGCCAGGCGTTCCGCCAGATCAGAAAGCGCTTCCTGACCATGCCTTCCCAGTACGGCCGGCTTTGCTTCGCCCAGGGCTCCTGCTCGGCGAAAAGATCCACAACGACGAGGCTCATGATGAAAGGCTCGATGGAATTCAGCGCGGCGAACACCCACGCCGTCGCGCGAGCACTGCCGGCGGGATTGGTCGGCAGTAATGCCGCGCTCTGGCGTCCGACGTGCAGCAGGATCGCGCCTGATTCGAAGACCGCCACGTCATCGTCGTAGTAGGCCGGCACCTGAGAAAACGGTTGCTGAGTGCGGTAAGCGGGGGTGAGCCGCTCCTCATTCGTGACGAGTTTGACCTGGTATTCGAGCCCGGCCTCTTCGAGCGCCCAGCGCGCGCGCAGATCGCGCACCAGGCCTTTTGCAAAATCAGGAACCCAATCGGGGGCAGTGATCGTGATCATGAGTTTCTCCTACGCGGTGGTGTCGCAGACCGAGGCGAGATATCGCGCCAGTTTTCCAAGAGAGCATTCCCAGCCGGAGGAGCAAGCGTTCGAGTTGGAAATCTCTTCGATCGACGAATGGGCCTCGGCGATCGCGTCGGACTCGGTCGCGGCGGCGCCGATCGTGCCGTTGCGATTGGTGTTGTCGACCAACCAGAACCAGCTCTGTTGCGCGTTCCACACTTCGAAGCCGATACCCAAATGATTTTTGCTGACTCGCATTAGTTCGTCCTCGCCCGTTTCATTCAACTAATTTTTCGACCCTCTGCTATATAGTCGTTCGAGCGATCCCGAGATCGACAAATCACCCGCCCGACAGCGCGGGGTAAATCCACACTTCCGAGTCATTCGACACCTGGGTCTGGCCGCCTTGCATGAAACGCACGTTCTCGCCGTTGACGAATACGTTGACGTGGCGCCGGATGTTGTTCTGATCGTCGAGCACGCGCTGGCGGATTGCGGGATAGTCGCCGCCCAGCATCACGAACGCGTCACTAATCGTCATCCGTACGTCGAGCGCGAGCCCCATCTCGACTACCTCGTTGTCACCAGCAAATCGACGGAGCGCAGATGGCAGATGAAAGACCATCGCGATACTCATGCGACCTCGACGGCTTTCACGCACAGCACCGCGGGCAGCCAGTCGGCGATCGAGTTCCAGCTTTCGCCCTCGTCGCGCGACGCGAACAGTTGGCCGCCGCGGGTGCCGAAATAGAGTCCCGCAGGATCGAGGCGGTCGGAGGTGAACGCGTCGCGCAGCACGGAGAAGTAACAGTCGCGCTGTGGAAGTCCCTTGCCGAGCGGCTCCCATGACGCGCCCGCGTCGCGCGTGCGCCACACTTTGACCGCACCGTCGAGCGGCACGCGAAAGGTGTCGGACTCGAGCGGTATCAGGTACGCGGTATCGCCGCGGCTCGGATGCGCGACCAGCGGGAAGCCGAACTCCGACGGCAGTCCCTGGTGGATATCGATCCACGAATTGCCGCCGTCGTCGCTGCGATAGACGCCGGGATGGTTCTGGAGATAGATGCGCGCGGGATTTTTCGCATCGTAACGCATCTTGTGCGCGCATTGCGGACCGAAATGCGGCGCGTGCGGCGGACCGCCTTCCATCTTCACGCCCTGGTTGCGACGGGTCCATGATTCACCGCCGTCGTCGCTGCGATACATACCGGCCGACGAGATACCGACGAGAATGCGCTTGGGATCGCGCGGGTCAGGCAGAATCGTATGCAGGCAGAGGCCGCCCGCGCCGGGCATCCAGTACGGACGCTCGTGATGGTTGAGCAACGACTCGATGGGACGAAACGTCTCGCCGCGATCGTCGGAGCGATAGAGCGCGGCGGGATCGGCGCCCGCGAATACCACATCCGAGCCGATGAGCGGTGCGGGTTCCAGCGCCCACACCGCGTTCAGCGTGAGTCCGCTGCCGGCGGGGAATTTCACGTTGCCGTCTTCAGGCTCATGCCAGCTCGCGCCGAAATTATCCGACCAGCTCACCAGCGCGCCCCAATGCATGCTCATGTGGCCGACCAGGATGCGCGGCGATCGTTTATCCGGAAGATACGCCGTCGAGAAAACCGCCTGACCTTTGAAATACGGGCCGGCAATGCGGAAGTTGCGGCGCTCACGATCGCAACTGAAGATGAATACGCCTTTGACGGTTCC
>NZ_DATDGQ010000383.1:0-9550 GCF_036522015.1 Binatus sp. (SeqCode) | reverse complement strand
GGCGCAATGCGCGCTTGGCGGAGGTTACCCCGACCGATTCCGCATCTTCGAGTTTTCCGAAGCGGCGATTCGATGTGTACCAGTATCCCTGTTGCATCGCGGCGCCGTCTTGCGCGATCGGCGCCACCACCAGGCTGTACGACGTGCCGGAATACTCGCCGGAGAAGCCCTGGCTGTTGGCGAAGAGGACCTGGTAGCGCCCGGAGCTGAATTCGGCGCCGCCGGAATTCTTGATCCGCGGATCGAATTTCAGCGCGGCTTTCTCGCCGGTCCGCGCTATTTCGAGCGCGCGATCCGCATTCACAATTCCGCTGTCGGGATCCGCCAGCGAAAGCTCGGGCAACGATTTCGGATGCATCGAAGGGTCGGGTAGTCCCGCCCACGGATCGGCAGCCGAAAGGCGCGCAAGCTCGACCGTGCTTGCGATGAACGCGCCGAGCGAATCGCGCTCGAGCTCAGCGGTTGACGAGGTCGCGGACGACTGTCCGCAAAACACGCGCAGCCCAAGGCGCCGCTCGCGCGAGCTCTTGAGTTTTTCCACTTCGCCCATGCGCACGCCGGCTTCCAGAGATTCTGCCGTGACGCACAGAACTTCCGCCGCGCTGGCGCCTTTTCGTTTTGCTTCGTCGAGCGCCCAGTTGGCGAGTTCAACACTAACCGTCGCCATCAGATTATTCTCACTGTGATTTCAATCTTCACGCGCGCGTTCCGCCGACCGTTATGCCGTCGATTCGAATCGTCGGAAGTCCCACTCCCACCGGCACCGACTGACCGTCCTTGCCGCAGGTCCCGACTCCAGCGTCGAGCGCGAGGTCGTTGCCGACCATCGAGACGCGAGTCAGGACGTCGGGACCGTTGCCGATCAGCGTCGCGCCCTTGACGGGGCGGGTCACCTGACCGTCTTCGATCAGGTAAGCCTCACTCGCTGAAAAGACAAATTTGCCGTTGGTGATATCGACTTGTCCGCCGCCGAAGTTGACCGCGTAGAGGCCCTTCTTCACCGATTTGATTATTTCTTCGGGCGTCGATTCGCCGTTGAGCATGAAGGTGTTGGTCATCCGGGGCATCGGCGAATGCGCGAAGCTCTCGCGCCGGCCGTTGCCGGTCGGCTCCATCTTCATGAGCCGCGCGTTCATCCGATCCTGCAGATAGCCGCGCAGGATTCCCTTTTCGATCAGCACGGTGCGCGAAGTGGGCGTGCCTTCGTCGTCAACGTTGAGGCTGCCGCGGCGATTTGGAATGGTGCCGTCGTCGATCACGGTGCAAAGTTCGCTCGCGACTTTCTGGCCGATTCGATCTGCGAAGGCGGAGGTCTTCTTGCGGTTGAAGTCACCTTCGAGGCCGTGGCCGATCGCCTCGTGCAGCAGAATTCCCGGCCATCCCGGTCCGAGCACGACGACCGTCTCACCCGCGGGCGCGTCAACCGCGTCGAGATTGACAATCGCCTGCCGCGCCGCTTCGAGCGCGTACTCGCGCCATCGATCGTTCTCGATAAAGTAGTTCCACTCGACGCGTCCGCCGCCGCCGTATGAAGCCATCTGGCGGCCCTTGCCGTCTTCGGCGATCACCGTAACGTTAAGCCGGCACAGCGGCTGCACATCGGCGGCGACTTGCCCGTCGCTCCTCACGATCATAACGATCTTCCGTTCGCACGCGAACGACGCCATCACGTTTTTCACGCGCGAATCGGAAGCGCGCACAATTCGATCGATCTCGCTCAGCAGCTTCGCGCGCTCCTCTACCGGAACGTCGAGCGGTGTGCTCGGCAGATCGTACAGCGCGTGACGCGCGACCGGAGCGCCAACCTGCACCGCCGCGGGCGTCGTGCCGCGCTGATCGGCGATCGCACGCGCAGCCTCGGCCGCCAGGCGCATCCTGTCAACGGTGACTTCGTCGGAATACGCGTAGCCGGTGCGATCTTCGGCGCACACGCGCACGCCGACGCCGTGACTGACGCTCTTGCTGGTATGATTCACCATCGATTCTTCGAGCCCGAGCCCTTCGGCGCTTTTGTACTCGAAGTAGAGATCGGCGTAGTCGGCCTTGCGTTCGAGCGCGCTGCCGAGGATTTGCTCGAGTGCGCCGTGGTTCATGCCGAACCGGTTCAGGAAAAATTTATCGGGAGCAACAAGTTCGTTGGACATTATACTTCCGCCTGTGAATCAACATTATCAAAGCGCGCACTCGCCAAGAAGGTGCTCGATCCGTTACGATTCGCCGATGGCCACGCGCGAGACACTGGCGCTAATCGATCGCCTGATGCTCGAGATGATCGCGCAACAGGAACGCAAGGTGCTCGCGATGGCGCGTGCGATTCATCCCGGGCTCACTTCGGAGGACATACGCAATCCGAACGACTTTGCCGACCTGATGGCGAGCGGCGAGTGGAACTTCGAAGACGGAATCCTGTCGGGGCTCAAGAGCGCGCACATGGCGATCCGCGCGAAGCTGCTCGAGAGCATCCAGTAGAAAGAAAGGAAAAGGCACGAAGAGATCGTCTTCGTGCCTTTGTGTCTGAAAATTGCGGTCAGGTCAGCCGGCGGCTCGACGCGGACGCTCGGTGGTCGCGCCTTCTTTCTTTGCGGTGGAGCGCTTGCGCGGCTTCTTCGCCTTGGTCTGCTCTTCCTGTCCGGTGAACTCGATCACCGACAGCATCGCGGCGTCGCCGCGGCGATGGCCGAACTTGATCACTCGCGTGTAGCCGCCGTTGCGATCCTTGAAGCGCGGTGCGATCTCGTCGAACAGCTTCTTGACCGCCTCATGCGACTGCAACGCCGCGAACGCGCGCCGGCGCGCCGCGAGATCGTTCTGCTTGCCGAGCGTGACCATCCGGTCCGCGATCCGCCGCAGTTCCTTGGCCTTGGGATCGGTGGTTTTGATTCGCTCGTGACGAATCAGCGCGAGCACCATATTCTTGAACAGCGCCTTGCGATGCGCCGAGGTGCGATTGAGCTTGCGGCCCGAATTAAGATGACGCATCAGTGACTCTCCAACCTACAAACCGATCTACGCAGACTCGCGGCGTTCCTGCTCTTCCCACATCCGGTCGAGCTCGCCGCGCGGCGGCAGATTCTCCAGGCGCATCCCGAGCGACAGGCCCATGTCGGCGAGGACTTCCTTGATCTCGTTGAGGGACTTGCGTCCGAAGTTTTTAATCTTGAGCATGTCCTGCTCGGTGCGCTGCACCAGCTCGCCGATATACTTGATGTCGGCGTTTTGCAGGCCGTTGAAGGCGCGCACCGAAATCGGCAGGCCTTCGACCGGGCGATAAAGCAGCTCGCTCATCGAGGGGCGAGCTTCGCCGCCTTCGGCCGCGCCTGCGGGGACTTCGGCTTCTTCCTCGACGCCCGCGAAGATCGTCATCTGATCGCGCATCACGCGCGCCGCGTAGGTCAGAGCTTCGCGCGGGTTGATCGAGCCGTCGGTCCATATTTCGAGCGCGAGGCGGTCGTAGTCGGTGCGCTGGCCGACGCGCGCGTTGGTGACGGTGAAATTGACTTTGCGAATCGGCGAGAAAATCGCGTCGAGGCGAATCGTGCCGATTGCTTCCTCGTCTTCGGTGCGCTCGCCAGGGACGTAGCCGCGGCCGCGCTTGATGACGAGTTCCATATCGAGGTCGGCGCCCTTGTCGAGCGACGCGATATGCTTGTCGGGGGTCAGAATTTCGAGACTCGGTCCGCCGGTGATATCGCGCGCGGTGACCTGCGCCTCGCCTTTGACCTTGAGGGTTGCGGTAATCTGCTCGCCTTCATGCAGGCGGAGACGGATTTCCTTGAGGTTGAGGACGATGTCGGTAACGTCCTCTTTAACGCCGGCCAGAGTTGAGAACTCGTGCAGGACGTTTTTGATCCTGACTGCCGTAATTGCGTAACCGGGCAGGGTGGACAGCAGGATGCGCCGCAGCGCGTTGCCAACGGTGATTCCGTAGCCGCGTTCGAGCGGTTCCGCGGAAAATTTGCCGTAGGAAGGAGTGACTTCCTTCTCGTCGAACTCGACAGTCTTGGGTTTGATCAGATCTCGCCAGTCATTTTGCATAGTCTATGCTCTTTTTCCCGATGGATTTCCCGCGCCCACACAGGTCCACCACGGACCGGGACGCCGAATCGGTTGCCTCCGCCTTATCTTGAGTAATGCTCGACGATCAGCTTCTCGCTGATCGGCATCGTCAGTTCAGCGCGCGCCGGCAGCGACCGGAGCGAGCCGCGGAATTGTTCGCGCTCGAGTGCCATCCACGGCGGTACGCCGCGGCGCTGCGCCATCTCGATTGCCTCGAGGATCACCTTCTTGGTGCGGCTCGCCTCGGCTACGCTGATCACACTGCCAACCTCGACCAAGGTCGAGGGAATCGTGACTTTCCTGCCGTTAACGTGAATGTGCCCGTGACGAACCACCTGGCGCGCCTGCGCCAGCGAGCTCGCGAAGCCGAGACGGTACACGACGTTATCGAGGCGCCGCTCGAGCAATACGAGCAGGTTCTCGCCGGTGATTCCGTCCATCCGCTCCGCCATCGCGAAGTAGGCCTTGAACTGCGTCTCCATCATCCCATAGATGCGCTTGACCTTCTGCTTCTCGCGCAATCGAATCGCGAATTCAGAGAAACGCGTGCGCGCCTGTCCGTGAGCGCCGGGCGGATAATTGCGCCGCTCGATCGCGCACTTGTCGCTGTAGCATCGCTCTCCCTTGAGGAAGAGTTTCAGTCCTTCGCGCCGACACAAGCGGCATACGGGCCCCAGGTTTCTTGCCATTCTTTTTCTCTTTTCAGTGAATCCGCTTGCTTGATGATAATCGGCTGAAAATTTCCTTAGTTGTTTGCGTCGTTTCGGTTCAGACTCGGCGGCGCTTTGGCGGCCGGCATCCGTTGTGCGGGATCGGGGTCACGTCTTTTATGGAGATGACGCCGAGGCCGGCTGCCTGCAGCGCGCGCACCGCCGATTCGCGTCCACCGCCCGGACCTTTGACGTGAACGACAACTGCACGCATTCCGACTTCCGAGCATTTGCGCGCGCACGCCTCCGCCGCCATCTGCGCGGCGTAAGGAGTGCCTTTGCGCGAGCCCTTGAAGCCGACGGAGCCGGCGCTCGACCAGGCGATCACAGTGCCTTGCTGATCGGTGATCGTCACAATCGTGTTGTTGAACGTCGCATGCACATGCGCGACGCCTTCGGGCACGTTGCGACGGACCTTTTTGCGACGCGGCGCAGGGACCGGTGCTACAGCGGCGCCGGCAGCAGGAGGCGTCGCAGCAGCGCCCTTCTTTTCTTCCTTAGTCTCTTTTACTTCTTCAGCCATTTTTCTCTTTTTTCAGTGAATCCAGTTGTCTGTGGCAGACCGGCGACAATTTCCTTCGTGTCACGCGTTTTTTTCGTTAGCCTTTCGGCGGCGCCATCTTCTTGCCCGCTACTACCTTTCGCGGGCCTTTGCGGGTGCGCGCGTTGGTGTGCGTGCGCTGGCCGCGGACCGGAAGTCCGCGACGATGCCGAATCCCGCGGTAGCATCCAAGATCCATCAGGCGCTTGATCGACTGCTGAAAGTCGCGGCGCAGATCGCCTTCGACTTCGTAGTCGGTATCGATCACCTGGCGGATGTGAACCTGCTGATCGGCGGAGAGATCGTCAGTCTTGACCGCGGGATCGACTTTCGCCGCCGCGAGAATTTTGAGCGCGCTCGGCCGGCCTATTCCGTAAATATAGGTGAGCGCTATATCCATCCGCTTGTTCTTCGGCAGTTCGACTCCAGCTATGCGTGCCATCGCAGAAAACCCCTTCCTAGCCCTGGCGCTGCTTGTGGCGCGGGTTGGAGCAGAGGATGCGCACGACGCCTTCGCGGCGTACGACCTTGCAGTTCTTACAGATTTTTTTAACTGATGCTCTGACTTTCATAATCGTCAATCTCTATCGCCTACGGAACCTCACCCCTAACCCCTCTCCCTTCTGGAGAGGGGAACAGAGAAACGGAGCTCTCTCCAGCACGATCATTCGTTCCGAATCGCGGGCACGGCGGCCCGCGCCACTTTACTCTCTGGCACCATAATTCTCTCTAGCGCATCCGGTATGTTATTCGGCCGCGGGTCAGGTCATACGGGGAGAGTTCTACCGTGACCTTGTCGCCGGCCAGGATTTTTATGTAGTGCATCCTCATTTTGCCCGAAATATGGGCCAACACCTTGTGCCCGTTTTCGAGCGTCACCCTGAACACCGCATTGGGAAGGGCTTCCTGCACGGTGCCCTGTACTTCTATCGCGTCGCCTTTAGACATTTTCGAGTTCGCTTAGAATTTCCGGTCCGTTGGAGGTGATTGCGATGGAATGCTCGAAGTGGGCAGATAGTTTACCGTCCGCCGTCACCGCAGTCCAGCCGTCGGAAAGTATCTCCAAATCAGGGCTTCCCTCATTAACCATCGGCTCAATCGCCAGCGCCATTCCGTCGCGGAGCCGCGGATTCGGCATCCCCGGGCGAAAATAGTTGGGCACCTGCGGGTCCTCGTGCAGCCGGCGGCCGATTCCGTGTCCGGCAAAGTCGGTTACCACTGAAAAGCCCGCCCGTTCGACCGTCTCCTGCACCGCACGCGCGATATCGCTGATGCGATTGCCGGCGCGCGCCTGCGCGATTCCCGCATAAAGGGAGTCCCGGGTTACATTCAAGAGCTTCGTCACCCTTTCCGGCACGGGGCCGACTGCGACGGTGCGGGCGGAGTCGCCGTAGAAGCCCTCGTAGACGACGCCGAAATCGAGACCGACGATATCGCCAGCCTTCAATTTGCGGCTCGACGGGATACCATGAACGATTTCGTTGTTGATCGACACGCACAGACATTTCGGATAGACGACGTCACCCGGCTTGTAACCTTTGAAGGCGGGCTTCGCGCCTTTTTTATAAGTCAGATCTTCAGCCAGCTTATCGAGTTCCTCGGTCGTGATTCCGGGACGCACCGCGGCGGAGAGCGCCTCGAGGATTTCGGCGACGATTTGGCTCGCCTGGCGCATCACGGCGATCTCGGCCGGAGTTTTAATGGTAATCATTCTTTTTTCAGTATTTTTTTAAGTATTAAGGCCGCGCTCCGTTGTCGCGCGCGGACCGTACATTGGATCTGGTGGGTTCCATATTCAGGAACCTAACCCCTAACCCCTTCCCGAACGGGAAGGGGAACCGGATATGAGAAACCGGAGAGGGGAAGAAGTTGTGCGTAGAGACTTTCACTTGGGGGGCGGGGCGACTCCGTTTACTGCCGCAATAATTCGCTTTTCAACTTCGTCGGTGCGGCCTACTCCGTCAACCTGGCCGAGCAGGCCGAGCCGGTCGTAATGATCCAGCAGCGGGCGCGTCGCCTCGGCGAAAACTTTGAGGCGTTCGCGGACGGTCTCTTCGGCGTCATCCTCGCGCTGATAGAGTTCGCCGCCGCATTTGTCGCATACACCGGCTTTGGCCGGTGGCTCGAAGAGTACGTGATACATCGCGGCGCAATTTCGGCAGGTGCGCCGTCCTGAAATTCGCTTCACGATCTCTTCGTCCGGCACGATCACCGCGACCACCTTGTCGAGTTTCAGGTTGAAGTGTTCGAGTCCCTTCGCCAGCGCCTCCGCCTGCGTCACGTTGCGCGGGAATCCGTCTAGGATGAATCCGGGACGCGCGTCGTCTTTGCGCAGACGGGCAGCGACCAGCTTGAGCACCAGGTCATCGGGCACCAACTGGCCGCGATCCATGTAGCTGGCGGCCTCGCGGCCGAGCTCCGAGTCCTCGCGAACCACGGCACGCAGCAGGTCGCCGCTGGCGACCTGCGGGACACCCCAGAGTGCGCCGAGCGCCCGCGCCTGTGTACCTTTGCCCGCACCCGGCGGGCCCAATAGCACGAGCCGCACGCGCTAAGCGCCCCTCTTGGTCTTGACGCGCCCGCGGCGCATGAAGCCTTCGTAGTTGCGGGTCAGCAGGTGGGTTTCGATTTGCGCGACGGTGTCCAGCGCCACGCCGACGACGATCAGCAACGCGGTGCCGCCGAAGAAGAACGGCACGTTGAAGCGCGCGATCAGGATGGTCGGCAGGACGCATACGGCGCTGACGTAAACCGCGCCGCCGAGAGTGATGCGCGACAACACGCGATCGATATAGTCGGCGGTGAAGCGTCCGGGGCGGATTCCGGGGATGAAGCCGCCGTACTTTTTCAGATTGTCGGCGACGTCAACCGGGTTGAAGGTGACCGAGGTGTAGAAATAGCAAAAGAAAAAAATCAGTGCGACGTAAACCAGGTCGTAGTAGATGCCGCCCGGAGTCAGGTAACTCGCGTACGGCTTCAGGAACGGCACGAAAGTCGCCAGCGTCGCCGGGAAGACCAGGAGTGCGGACGCGAAAATCGGCGGAATGACGCCCGACGTGTTGATTTTCAAAGGAAGATGCGAACTCTGGCCGCCATACACGCGGCGTCCAACGACGCGGCGCGCGTACTGGATGGGGATGCGGCGTTGGGCGGTCTCGATATACACGATACCGGCGATCACGGCGGCGGCGACTGCGAGGATGAAGATGAGCAGGAAAATGCTCATCTCGCCCTCGCGCACGAATTGCGCGGTGGTGCTGAGCGCGCTCGGCAGGCGCGCGACGATGCCGGCCATGATGATCAGCGAGATGCCGTTGCCGATTCCGCGCTCGGTGATCTGCTCGCCGATCCACATCAGGAACATCGTGCCCGCAGTGAGGGTGATGACGGTCATCACGACAAATCCGATGCCGGGGTTGTAAACGATACTGCCGCCGCCGGGCGCCGGGGCTTTTTCCAAGGCGATGGCGAACATAGTGCCCTGGAACAGCGCGAGCATCACGGTTCCGTAGCGGGTGTACTGGGTGATTTTGCGGCGGCCCGCCTCGCCTTCTTTGTAGAGCTCGTCGAGATAGGGTGAAGCGATTTTCAGCAGGTCGAGGACGATGGCGACCGAGATGTACGGCATGATGCCGAGCGCGAGGACGGAGAAGTGCTCGAGCGCGCCGCCGGAAAAGAGATTGACCCAGCCGAACAGCGTGCCGCTGGTCTGTTGGAAGAGCTGCGCGAGGGCCTGGCCGTCGATGCCGGGAGTGGGCACGGCAACGCCGAGGCGGAACACCGCGAGCATCGCGGCGGTGAACACCAGGCGGCGGCGCAATTCGGGGATGCGCGAGGCGTTTGAAAACCCGTCGAGCATTTAGCTTTTTTCGCTGGTCGGCTTTACCAACTCCGCGAAGCCGCCTACGGCGGCGATTTTATCGAGCGCGCTTTTCGAGAACGCGTCGGCGCGCACTTTAATCTTACTCTTTAAGTCGCCGTCACCTAAAACCTTGACCTTGCGACCGGCCGGAATCAGTCCACGTTCGACGAGCGCGGCGGCGTCGATGGTGACGTCCGCGCCGAAGTCGCCGAGCCGCGACAGATTGACGATTGCAAATTCGTCGCGCCGCGCCTGGTTCTTCAGGGTGCGACGAAAACCCTGCTTAGGCAAGCGCCGCTGCAGCGGCATCTGGCCGCCTTCGTAAGTCGGCGGCGTGTTGCCGTGCGAGCGCGCGCCGAGTCCCTTGTGTCCGCGGCCGGC
>NZ_DATDGQ010000382.1:0-7349 GCF_036522015.1 Binatus sp. (SeqCode) | reverse complement strand
GCGCGCTGTCGCAAAAGCTCAATCACAGCCGCGAGCGCGCCGGCGCATACAAGACCCTCGAGGGCGTCGAGCATCTCGACAAGGTCATTCACGTCGATCAAAGTCCGATCGGCCGCACGCCGCGCTCGAATCCCGCGACCTACACCGGTCTGTTCACCCATATCCGCGAGCTGTTTGCGCAATTGCCTGAAGCGCGGATGCGCGGTTATGGGCCGGGGCGATTTTCGTTCAACGTCAAGGGCGGGCGCTGCGAAGCGTGCGAAGGCGACGGCATCATCCGAATCGAAATGCACTTTCTGCCCGACGTTTACGTCACCTGCGAGGTCTGCGGCGGCAAGCGCTACAATCGCGATACGCTCGAGATTCAGTACAAGGGCAAAAATATTGCCGAGCTGCTCAACATGACCGTGCTCGACGCGGCCGAATTCCTCGGCTCAGTTCCGCCGATTCGGCAGAAACTCGAAACCTTGCGCGACGTCGGCCTCGACTACATTCATCTCGGCCAGTCCGCGACTACTCTCTCCGGTGGCGAGGCGCAGCGCATCAAGCTCGCCAAGGAACTCGCGCGGCGCGCGACCGGCCGCACGTTTTACATACTCGACGAACCAACGACCGGCCTGCACTTCGACGATATCAAGCGGCTGCTCGGCGTGCTGGGCCGCCTCGCCGATGCGGGCAACACGATCGTCGTGATCGAGCACAACCTCGACGTCATCAAGACTGCCTACTACCTGATCGATCTCGGGCCCGAGGGCGGCGATCGCGGCGGCCAGGTCGTCGCGAAAGGCACGCCCGAGGAAGTCGCCGGCGTCAAGGCATCGTACACCGCGGGCTTCCTGCGCCAGGCGCTCAACCATCGCGCGGCCGCTTAATCTGGTTCTGTCGCAACCGCACCGTCGTAAATAATTCGTCCATCCACGACGCGCGCGAATGGCGCGAGCACGTGCGGCGATAATTTCCCGGTGGGCATGATGTGCTCGACCGTCCAGTCGCGCACCACGAGATTGTCCGAGATGATTCGCCGATGGCATCGCCACCACAATCCCTCGGAACACATGTATGCTGTGCGCGAGGCCCTCGCAGCCTGCGTCAGTTCGCGCAAGCCGTCTTCAAAATCCGCACTCTCCGTATAGTCCGCGTACGCTCGGAACGCGGGAAGTTGCCATGCGGTATGCGGCGAATCGACGCGCTTCGAGCTGCGCCTTCCGCCAAGCTGCTTGATCGATCGATACTCGATTCCCGCGCGCTCGAGCGACGCGCTGAGTTCCGCCTGGTTAAACTGCGGCCATCGCTTGGAGCTGGGGAACGATCGCACGTCGGCGACGATCGCAATGCGATGTTCGCTGAGCAATCCGAGGAAACGCTCGATCGGATGCGTCGAGTGCCCGATCGTGAAGATCAGCGCGGCATTATTGCGCGCCCGGGGCGTCGGCTGCCTTCTCCGTCTGCGAGGTTTTGATCTTCGCGTCGCTCTGATTCGCGACCGCGACGACGATCATCGAATCGGGATGCAGATACTTTTTCGCAACCGCCAGCACGTCATCCTTGGTGACCGATTCGATCAGCTTCGGATACTGATCCGCGTAATCGAGCCCCAGCCCGTAAAACTCGATCTGCACCATGAAGGACGCGATCGCGCTCTGCCGCTCGATCCCCAATGGGAAGCTGCCGATGAGAAATTTTTTCGCGCCATCCAGTTCGGCGTCGCTGACCGGCTTTTCCTGGATCTCGCGAAGCTGCTGGAGGACCAGATCGATCGCCTCGTTCGAGCTCTGGTTTTTGGTTTGCAGGCCAATGTTGAACGCGCCCTGGAATTTGCCCGGCTCGAAGCCGCTGTTGATCGAGTAGGCGAGTCCATGTTCGCTGCGAACGACCTTCACCAGCCGCGAGGAAAATCCGCCGCCGCCCAGGATGTAGTTCATCACCTTGAGCCGGTAAAAATCCGGATTCGAGCGCTCGACGCCGCCCGAACCCATTATGATGTTGGCTTGCATCACGTTTCGATCAATCAGTTTCATGTGCAGACCCGGCGCAACGTTGATCGGCGCCGGCTCATCTTGCGGCGCGACGGTGCCCGAAAGGTTGGCCAGTGCTTTTTCAAGTGATGCTTTAAGTTCGTCCGCGTTCACATCGCCGGCCACCGCGATGATCGCGCCACCGAGCTTGTAGTGGTCGCGATAGAAGCCGCGCACATCGTCATTGCTGAGTTTCGCGACCGACTCGGACGAGCCAGCGCCCGGATGCCCGTACGGCGCGTCGCCGAACAGATCTTTCGTGAACTCCACATTCGCGGTGTAGCCCGGTTGCTCTTCCGCCGCCTTGATTTCCGCGACCTGCTCGGCGCGTTTGCGCTCGATATCGGCGTCGCGAAGTCCCGGCTCCGTCAAAATTCCCGCCAGAAGCTGCAGCGTCTCGCCCTGGTATTTCTTCAGCGACGTCATCCCGGCCGTCGAATAATCGCGGCCGGCCGACACGCCGACCGAGCTGCCCATGAAATCGACTTTCTGATCGAACTCCGGCGCGGTGAGTTCCTTGGTGCCCTGCGAGATGCATCGCCCCGTCAACTCCGCCAACCCTTCCTTGCCCTTCGGATCGCGACGCGTGCCCGCGTCAAACTCGATCATCACCGTCACCATCGGCAGTTGATGCTGCTCCGAGACCAGCAGCGTCGCGCCGTTGCTCAGCGTCACCTTCTTGATCTCGAGCGCATGCAACGGCGTGGCCGCGAATATCAACATCGCAGTCGCCGCGACGCTCGCCAGGATTTTCCGAATCGTCGCGCCGCTCATCGCAGTTCTCCGCCGCTCAATCCGCCGCCCCCGTGATTCAGCACTCCGGTCGGCACCAGCACGCCTTCAGTCATATTGGTCGCGACCAGGTAAGTTTTCGCGACGCGCTGCACGTCGGCCGCCGTCACCTTATCGATTCCGTCGAGATACTTGTCGACCATGTGATAGTCGCCGAGCATTTCGTACACGCCGAGCATCTCGGCCTCACGCATCACCGAGTCCTGTCCGAACACGAATTGCGCCTGCTCGAGATTCTTGGCCTTCTGCAATTCCTCGGCTCCGACCGGAGCCTCGCGCATCGCCGTGAGTTCCTTTTCGACTTCGACCTGCGTGTCCGCTGCCTTGATGCCGGGACGCATCTGCGCCGACACGACGAACAGTCCGGGATCGAACGACGTCATGTCGTAGCCCGCGCCGATATCGACCACCATCTGTTTTTCGACGACCAGCTTCTTGTACAGTCGCGAGCTCTGCCCGTCGCTCAAAATCTCCGACGCAATTTCGAGCGCGTAAGCGTCGGGGCTGACGATATTCGGCACGTGATACGCCTCTTCGAACGCCGGCAGATTCGCCGCATGCTTCAGCTCGACGCGCCGCGTTCCATCTTGCGGCGGTTCGAGGTCCGTCAATGGCGGCGGCTTGGGTCCGTTCTTGACTCCCGCGAATGCCTCGCTGATCAGCTTCAGCACCTGGTCGCTGTCGAAATCGCCGACCGCAACGATCAACGCGTTTTGCGGAGAGTAGTAAATCTTGTGATACGCCATCGCGTCGTCGAGCGTCAGCCCGTCAACATCGTGGAACCATCCGATCACCGGCCAGTGGTACGGATGCGCCACGTACGCTGCCGCGCGCACCATCTCGTCGAGTGCGTCCTCCGGATTGTCTTCGGTGCGCATCCGCCGCTCTTCGAGCACGACGTGCTTTTCCTTGTCGAAATCCTTGGGCTCGAAGTTGCCCATCCGATCGGCCTCGAGCGTGATCGGCACGTCGATATGATTCTTGTTGATCGTCTCGAAGTAATCGGTGAAGTCGGATTCAGTGAACGCGTTATCCTCGCCGCCGTTCTGCTGAATTATTTGCGAGAACTCTTCGGGCCCCAGCTTCTTGGTGCCCTTGAACATCAGATGCTCGCACAGATGCGACAGACCGGTCTTGCCGAACTGCTCGTTGCGCGAGCCGACGCGGTAGAAGACGTTGAAGGTCGCCAGCGGCGCCTTGTGATTTTCCAGCACCAGCACACGAAGCCCGTTGGCCAGCGTTTGAGCCTTGACCGCGTCGGAGATTCCCGCGCGTGCGACCGCTGAAGCAGTCAGGGACAGAAGGGTACCGAGCGCCGCCACCAGGACGAGACGGCGATGATTGCCAAAAATCGTGATGCGCATAGGTATACGATCATCTAAGTCTGCCGCTCGCCGCCAAGTCAAGGAATAAGTTCGGAGCGCGGCTGTCTTAAATCCGGTCCCCTTACCGCTCGGGAAGGGGTTAGGGGTTAGGTTGCGGGCATCGCCGCGATTGTTCAACGCAGGAGGGTCGAGAAAATCAAATGCTTAAACCGCTCGAGCGGAACCGAG
Source organism: Binatus sp. (SeqCode) (assembly GCF_036522015.1). GTDB lineage: Bacteria > Desulfobacterota > Binatia > Binatales > Binataceae > Binatus. Next base: position 2,989 of record NZ_DATDGQ010000382.1, on the reverse strand, counting down.
TTGCGTTCCGTCTTCGATAGAAGAATCGCGCCCTGCATAGACGCAATCAGGAAGCCCGCGAGTTCATCACACTGAGTCTTCCGCGGCACCTCGCCAAGCTTCACCGCCGCTTTCAAGCAATACGCGACCGCCTGGCGCATCTCTTCATATATTTCAACCAGCCGCTTCCTGATCACTTCGCTATGCTCGCTCGCTTCTGCGCTGAAATTGCCGACCAGGCATCCGTTTTGCCAACCGATCCGATTGAGATACTGGATCTGCGCATCGATGAAGGCGCGCAAGCGCTTGAGTGGCGGAAGCGAATCATTGCGCAGAGTTCTCTGAATCGTCGCCTGGGCACCTTTGAAATAGAGATCGAGAATTTCAAGGCAGAAGGCTTCTTTCGAAGTGAAGTGATTGGTGAACGACCCCTGCGGCACTCCCGCAGCCGCGACGATGTCGCGAACGCTCGCGCCCGCGAACCCGCGCTCGTGCACGACGCGAAGGCCTTCGGTCAATATTTTCTCGCGATGCGACGGTTTGGCCACTGACTCCCAATCTGTACGTTCATATTCAAGGCGTCAAGGACAGCACTGGATTCTCCACCGAACTCGTGAAGGCGAACGATGCGACTCATCGATTACTCCTGGGGGGGGCCAGCGCCAAGCATCACGAAAGCGATCGTTGCGGGATGCTCGCCCTTGTTGCGCCAGCCATGCCGCGTCGCCTGCTGGACGACAATGTCGCCCGCAACCAGATGCACCGTCTCGCCGTCGTCGAGTTCCAGCCATAGCTCACCGGCCAGCAGGATCGCGTAGTCCACGGTCTGGGTTACATGCATTTGCGATCCATCGCGCTCGAACGTATCCGCAAGTCCTGGCAGACGCGTGAGATATTCTTGAGCGATCTGCGAAGGATCCGACGTCGAAGACGCGGCAGCCTTGGCGGGCGGAAAAGTCACGATATGGAGAAGTGAGCCATCGGCGGATGGCAGCGCCGACTTGGGCAGTTCCTGCTCGACCTTGTCGGGGTCGGATTCAAGGGTGCCATTCGTTGACCACATATACGTGTGCTCAAAGCCGGCGACCGTCTTGAACTTGTAAAGCTCGCGATGCTGATCGCTCAGCACCACGGATTTTCCGCTCCGATGTCCGGTTACAACGCGGCGATGACCGTTGTCTGTGACCATATTGTCAGTCTCCCGAAATCTCTGAATCCGCTGTCCTTATCACTCGCTCGGTTCTGCCCGATAGCGGTCAGATGATGGCGAATAGGCGAATTCGAACTTCAGCCCGTCAGGATCGGTGAAATAGACCGCGAAGTATCCGGGCGAGTACGGATATTCCGTGGGCGCGTCGAGTACTGTCGCTCTCATTTCCTTCAAGAGCTCGTACATTTTCTCGACCTCCGATCGGCTCTCTGCACTGAATGCCATGTGGTTAGTTCCAGGAGCATTTCGATCGTGCAGTCTGTGCGCAAACTCTCCCTTCGAAGGGCGGATCGAGATTGAGTAGCCTGCACCGACCCACGCGTTCAGCCGTGTTTTCATCGCCAGCTGAGTCGATTCCGGAACTTCGACGCGTTTGAAGCCGATGAATTCAAATACTCTGTCGTAAAATGCTGCCGAGCGCTCCAAGTCGCTAACCGCCAGCGCAATATGACTGATATTTCCGCGAGCCATGTCGCACCTCCTGATCTATTTTATCGCGCTGTTTTGCCGCCGTCGGCAGCGAACGTCGCACCAGTGCTGAACGACGCTTTGTCGGATGCGAGAAACACGATCATATGCGCAATCTCTTCGGGCCTCCCCATTCGCTTGAGCGGTACGCCTGCCACTAAACCAGCTTTCTTTTCGGCAGTTCCGGTAAAGCGGTCCAGCATGCCGGTATCGATGGGCCCGGGAGCAACGACGTTGACGCGGACACCAAACTCCGCTGCATCGAGCGCCGCCGACCGCGTCAGCCCTTCGACCGCGTGCTTGCTGGCGGCATAGAGTGGCGCACCGGCGGCGCCCAGGTGGCCATAGGTGGACGACACATTGACGATGCTGCCGTGACCCTGAGGCTGCATCACGCGCAGCTCATGCTTCATGCTCAGCAGCGTGCCGAGGACGTTGGTGTCGAAGGTGGCCGCATAGCTCTCGGCGGTCTGCTCAGTCACCGGACCTTGCTTGCCTTCGGTGCCGGCGTTGTTCACGGCTGCATCGAGGCGACCGAAGCGCGCGACGGTCTTGTCAACCAGGTCGCGGACATCTTCGTCATGGCGCACGTCGGTACGCCAATATTCGGCCTCGGCGCCGAGCTCGCGGAGTTCAGCCACTAATTTCTGGCCGACTTCGTCGCGGCGGCCGGAGATGACGATGCGCGCGCCTTTACGCGCGAAGGCGATCGCGGTGGCACGTCCGATGCCCGTGAGGGCGCCAGTGATCAAAACAACGGGGGTTTTCATTCGGCTTCTCCTTAAGAGGCAATCAGTCAGCCAGCATTCCTCCATCCACAGGGATGGACGGACCGGTCATGTATGAAGCGTCTGCGGAGGCTAAAAAGACGATCACATGAGCGATCTCCTCCGGTGTCGCGAGACGTTTAACGGGCACGGTCGAGACGAGTGCAGCCTTATTTTCGTCCGTACTGGTGAAGCGCGTGAGCATACCCGTGTCCGTAGTGCCCGGCGCCACCACGTTCACGCGAACGCCGGTCCCCGCGACTTCCAGTGCGGCGGACTTGGTCATTCCTTCCACCGCATGTTTACTCGCGACGTAAACCGACGCGCCCGGAGCGCCGACGCTTCCATAGGCCGATGAAACATTGACGATGCTCCCACTGCCCTGTGGCAGCATCACGCGCAGCTCATGCTTCATGCTCAGCAGCGTGCCGAGCACGTTGGTATCGAAGGTGGCCGCGTAGCTCTCGGCGGTCTGCTCAGTCACCGGACCTTGCTTGCCTTCGGTGCCGGCGTTGTTCACGGCTGCATCGAGGCGACCGAAGCGCGCGACGGTCTTGTCAACCAG
>NZ_DATDGQ010000381.1:0-2594 GCF_036522015.1 Binatus sp. (SeqCode) | reverse complement strand
CTTCGATTCGTTTGTCGAGATCGGCGAGCGACAGACGGTAGTCTCCGATTGCGACTGCCTGCTCCGCCATCTTCTTGTAGTACTCGTAGCCCTTCACTTCCTGCTTGGCGAAGGGTGTGAACAGCTCGGCAGCTTTGCGCGTGGTGAAATCGATCGCGTCCTTCGCGATCACCTTGGCTTCCTCGCGGGTCGGTGCGCATACGCAGACCGTCGCTGCGGCAGTGCGATCGTTCACGAATGCGCCGACCGGCTCGCAGGTGCTGATTGCTTTTTTGTAGATCGCGATCAGCTTATCGAGCATGCCCGGCTCGGAAATTCCGAAGCCGAGCGCGCCGATTCCCTTCTGACCCGCGATTTCCCAGGTCGATGGCTGCGTCGCCGCCACCCACATCGGCGGATGGGGTTTCTGGATCGGCTTCGGAATCACCTCGCGCTCCGGCATCTTGAAAAACTTGCCGTCGTGGCTGAACGTCTCATTCATCCACATTTTCGGGATCGCGGCCACCGCCTCTTCCCACATCGCCCGCGAATCTTCCGGGTTGACCTGGAAGCCGCCGAGTTCCTGCTCGGTGATCGATCGGCCCGAGCCGAATTCCACGCGCCCGTTGGACATGATGTCGAGCACCGCGATTCGCTCGGCCACGCGCACTGGATGATTGAACGGAATCGGCAGCAGGCAGATGCCGTGGCCTAGCCGAATCCGGCTCGTCACCTGGCTGAGCGCGCCGTACCAGACTTCGGGCGCCGACGAGTACGACCACTCGCTGAGAAAATGATGCTCGACGGTCCAGACCGAATGGTAGCCGAGGCGATCCGCAAGTTTCACCTGCTCGGTCGCCTGCTGGTAGATGTCGTACATGAAGCCGGGGTAATGCGGCCGGCTCCGCTGAAGCTCGTACTGCAGCGCAAATTCCATCAACAGTCCTCCGTCAGTCTCTCGAGCGTGAGCAAGTTGGTTCTGCAAACACCTGGCGACAGCCGCCTGCGCCCTTGATTTTCAATCCGCTATTGCACCATGCGGGCTGCAGAGGTAGCAACTTGTCTGGGGCTCAAATGACACTTTACATGGACATCCACAACCTTCAAGGAGCGACCACCGAAGAGGTTGATAAGGCGCACTTCGCCGATCTGGCCGAGCAGGGGAAGTACCACGTCGAGTACGTAAAGTACTGGTTCAACCAGAACCGCGGCAAGGCTTTCTGCCTCGTCTCGGCGCCTAGTCCGGAGGCGGTGCAGTTAGTACACCGTAACGCTCACGGCCAGATGGCGGAGCGAATTATCGAGGTCCAGCCCGAACTCGTAGATGCGTTCCTCGGAGGAGGCGAAACCAGTCCTTCCGGAGCCGTGCTCACCGCTGGCGATGCAGGCAATGAGCGAGACTCTGCAATCCGGACAATTCTCTTCACGGACATCGTCGGTTCGACGGATGAAGCGTTGGGGGACGACGCCGGTATGGCTCGGCTAGGCGTCCATGACCAGATCGTTCGAGACGCTCTGACGGCGGCAAACGGTCGCGAGATCAAGCATACCGGCGACGGCATCATGGCGTCCTTCGTATCGGCAGCGGCCGCGGTTCGCTGCGCGACCCAAATACATCGCGCCCTGGCCAAGCACGCCCAGGAGCAGACCGAGTATCCGGTGAAGGTTCGGATTGGCGCTGCGGCGGGAGAGCCCGTCGATCATCGGCACGATCTCTTCGGTGCGACGGTTCAACTGGCCGCGCGGCTTTGCGCCCACGCGGAACCCGACCAAATATTGGTGTCTAACGTGGTCGCAGAGCTATGCCTCGGAAAGGGCCTTCCGTTCAAAGACTTGGGAGATGTCTCACTGAAGGGTTTCAATCGCCCGATCAAAATTCAGGCGGTTGAATGGTCTGGAGCGGCGTAGAACGTAACCGGCCGCTGCCAATCGGTCAGGCGTAAGCTGCGGCCGGGGACGCGGCGGGTTGTGCGGCCGTGATGCCGCCCGGCGTTTTCCACGAATGAATCTCGTCGAGCGCGTGACGGCCGATGAGCTCGATCGACTTCATGATGCGATCGTGCGGGATGCCGCCGTACTGCAGGAAAAATAAAACCTGGTCCGCGCCGAGCTCGCGGTAGCGGCGCGCGACGCGCACCGCCTCGTCCGCCGCGCCGACTGCGATCAGGTCGCCGTCTTTCAGGAAGTCGTAGTAGTCCGTCGTAAATTTTGCCGGATCGAACTTCGACGCGGTCTTCAGATATTTGTACGACTCATCGGTCTTGCTGGCCGCCGCCACGCTCGACACCAGCTCGAAACCCTTGCGCACGTACCAGAGCACGGCCTCGCGCGCGAGATGCTCGGCTTCGTACGGGTCGTCGCTGACCAGCCCCATGATGTTCATCGAGACCTGGTTGTTGACCGTCTGCCCAACCGGCCGCGCGTTTTTGATTCCCGCGCGATAAATGTTGATTCGCTCCGCCACCTGCGCGAGCTCGACCCCGAGCGTGAAACAAAGCACACCCAGCCCGCGCTCGGCGGCGAGCTCGAAGGTCGTGGGATTGGTCGCGGCGACCCACATCGGCGGATGCGGTTTCTGAATCGGCTTGGGAATCACCGACACCGGCGGATCGACA
>NZ_DATDGQ010000380.1:0-16392 GCF_036522015.1 Binatus sp. (SeqCode) | reverse complement strand
GTTCCCCTTCCCACTATGGGAAGGGGTTAGGGGTTAGGTTGCCACGCGTCGATCGCAAACGCCCGCGTCAAAACAACTTCTTCAACTGATCCAGCGGATTCGGCGGAGGCTTGGAGCCTTCTCCCGCCGGCGCGCCGCTATTTCCCGATCCGCTGCCGCCCGATCCGTCACCGCCACCGCTCGAGTCGCCGCCGAGAAATTTCCCCAACCCTCCCGGCAGCCCCTTCTTGCCGAAGATTTTGCCAAGATACTTCTGACCCTGAGACTTCGCCGCGTTATTTGCTGCTGTCTGCGCGAGCTCCGTCACGTTGGGCAGGACCTGCGGCTTGGGCAACTGCCCGACGATTTGCAGCGGGATGTCGATTTGTCCGTCTTTGTTCGCGATGAACGCGACTTCCTGCTTTTGTTCGATCAGCTCCTTGCTGAATGGCGCCGACAGCACGATTCGCGCCGCCAGGTCGATGTTCTTGTCCATGTCGAACCATCCATCGCCGAGCAGATTGTAGTCCACCGTCTGCACCTTGATATCGTGCGACGTGATTCGCGGACCCTCGAGCACGAAGGTCAGACTCGCGAGCTGGATGTCGGTATCCGGGTTGCTGAACAGCTCGGGATGATTCTTGATGACCGCGTCCGGAACCAGGTTGCCGATCGCCGGCAGGTTCTGCACCTTCTTGAGCGCTTGTCCACCGACGTTGACGCCGACCAACTTGCCGTTTGTCACCGTGAGATTTCCGTCGCCCTTCAGCGTCGGCTTCATCTCGTCGAAGGTACCGGTCTTTCCGCTGACTTTGATATTTCCGCCGAGCGTTCCGCGCACGGTGCCGGCGGCCTTGGATTTTTGCGAGTCGAGTGCCTGCTGAATATCCAGATTGGTGAAGCTGATCGACGCCGCCATCGGCGCCGCCGCCTCGAGCCGCGTATTCCCTGTCGCGACGATGTCGCCCGAGAACGCCTTCAGCTTGAGCATTGGGATCCGCGCAATCTTGCCAGCGAGTGCCAGCGACAGCCTCAAATTCTGATACGGAACATTCGCAAGGTTGCCCGATGGCGACGTGATATCAGAATCGACGGTCGGACCGGTCATCGATCCTACCGAGACCGCGCCTTTGGCGAACAGCTGGTTGATCACCTCGTCGGGCGGCCGCGACGGCACGAGATCCGCCAGGCGAACCGACGCCGCAGTCAGTTCATAGCTCATGACCAGTGGCTGGAACTGATCGATGTGCGACTTCAACGTCGCCTGCTGCGCGCCAATGTTGAATGTCAGCGGGCCGACGTCGGCGCTGGTGCCGGCGAGCTTGAGGTTGCCGCTGATATTGCTCAGCGGCGGCGCTTTCTGATCGGGTAACGTCAATCCGACGCCGGCCAGCGCCACTGTGCCGTCGGCCGAAACCTTGTCATGCGCCACCGTCGCGGCGGTATGAATCTCGGTTTTGCCGGTCGGGTTGTACTTGCCTAGCGCCGGGACGATCTTCGCGAGCGAAGCGATATCGAAATCGTTGGTATCGACGTGCGCCGCGGTCGTTCCGCCGCCGACTTTGATATCTGTCGCCTTCGCCTCGAGGTCGCCAAGCGTAATGTTGGCGAGCGTCACTGCGACGGCAGAGTCAGTCCGCGAACCCTCGGCGGAAATCTTCAGAGACGTGTCGGCGGGCTTGTTGAATGTTTCGCCAAACGCGATCGCGGGAGCGCTCAAATCGCTCGATACGTTGAATTTGACCGATTGAAGGGTGCCGTCAGCCGTCGCGTCGAAGGCGACTGGTCCGGAAATCGAAAGCTTCGGCGGTATCGACTTCGCCAGCATCGGGATCGTCTTGAGCTGCGTCAGCAGAATTGGGCCGACCTTGGCCGTGCCCGTGAGCGGAATCGCATCGACGTCGAGAACGCCGTTGTTGACCAGCGGCCCGATCGTCGCCGACAAATCGAAGTTCTGCTGATCGCTCAGCGCCGCAAAGGTGACCGCGACGGTGAAGGGAGCGTTGAAGACGAAATCGCGCACCTTGAAATCGATCGAGTTGACGGTGGCGCTCTCCGGTGCGCCCTCAGTCTCGAACGTCAAAGTGCCGTCGTTGATCGTAAAATTCTGCACCAACAACGAGCCGAGCACCGACGGCGCCTTGCCCGCTTCCGCCATCGGCGATTCTTCGTTCGCGCCTCCGCCGCCTTCGCCCTCGCCTTGCCGCGATTCCTCTTCGGTGTGGACTTTTTTTCGGCCGAGCGTCGAGACGTTAAACGTTCCGTCGCGAGTCTGAACGATTCTGATCACCGGCTTGTCGAGCACCACTTCGGTGACTTCGATCCGTCGCGCCAGCAGCGGCATCAGTTGCAGCCGGGTGTAAACGTTGCTCGCTTCGATGAACGGCTTTTTCGAGATGTCGGGGTCGTCCGCCACCTGCACGCCCGTCACGTCGGCCAGGATTCCCCAGCCGAGGCTCACCTTGATGTCCTCGGCGTGAACCTGACGGCCAAGCGCGGTGCTGACCTTGTCGAGGATCGTCTGGCGGCGCTCGGCGATGATCGAGTTCAAGTTGGTCGCGGCATAAAAGAGGATCGCGCCAACGAAAATAGCGACAGCTCCGACAATTGCGGCGGCAATTTTGATGACACGACGCATATGAGGACCCTCACATCGGCAACTCGAAGCGGTTCGCGGTACGCGGGCAAGTGTAGTCGATGCGCGCCGGACGCGCACCATTTCTGCTCGCGATTTTATCTTCGAATCGCTTGCGAATCCTGTGCGGTTCGCTACGGGCGACTCATCGCGGCTGCGTCGCTATGTCATCTGGTTGAAGTCCAAGCCCGGCGACCCGCTGCAGCTCGGAATCCAGGGCAGGCGACACCATCAGGTTGAGCGCGAGCGAAACGACGGCGAACGGAAGAAGTGCAACGAAGGATCTGGAAATGAAAGCCAGTACCAGTCCGTACAGTGCGATCGATTCATTGAAGGCCAGACGCACTATAAAGCCGGCAAAGAAGGCGGGAACCAGCGCGAGCAGTCGCTGTTCGTCGGGCGAGAGGGTTTTGATCCGGGCAAGCCGATCCTTATCCACTTTGCCGGTCCGACGGTCGCGGGCCAGGGTTTCCGGATCGGGCTGCCGGTCGAGCAGTTCTCGGAGGCGCGAGTCCGACAACAGCAGGCGGGGCGCGTATGGCGCCAGTGCCGCGGCCACCAGGGAAAGAACAGCGAGGGGAATTGTGAGAGGATTTGATTGCGGCATGACGCCGGGCGCGTCGCGACCAAACGTCTGATAAGCAATGCATACATAGATCGGGACCATCGCGAGGAACGCCAGCCGGAGAACCCGCATAGCGGTTTCCGTTGGCTTGACCAGCGAGCGGAACGTCTCCGATTGCATTGTCTATCCCTCTTTCGTTGCGCTGCGCCGATCTTATCAATCCGTCTAACGGAAAACGCAACATCAGATCACGCAGTTTGAACGGCACTGCGTCATCGGCGTAGTCTGTCGAGCAGTGCGTTGACCCTGGTCCTGCGAGTCCCTTCCGATGGCAAAAAAGCGAAAGCATGGCCGCCGAGATGACGCCGGCGACGAACTGGACGGCGAACGAAAGGCGACGCCCGCCCCGACGCCGGTCTTTTCGTCGCCATTCAAAGATCTCAAGAAGATGCTCGCCGAGCGGAATCCGCCGCCGGCCCAAATCAAGCCCAAGGCCGCACCTCCGCCAGCGCCGGTCGTCAAAGCAATCGCCCAACCCGCCGCAGAACCGCTCGACGACGAATCCTTTTTTCGGCAAGCGTTCGAGGGCGTGCGACCGCTGAATGCCAACGGCAAACCGCGCTCGCGCATCCCGCTCGACCCGCCCACGACTCACAAGATGGTCGACGAAGACGCTGAAGTAATCGCTCTGCTCTCCGACCTGGTGTCCGGACAGGCGCCGTTCGACATCACCGAGTCCGACGAATACGTCGAGGGTTACCGCGTCGGTCTCGACCCGCGCCTGGTGTCACAGCTTCGCCGCGGCGAGTTCGCGATGCAGGCTCATTTCGATATGCACGGCATGATCCAGAGCGACGCCAAGGAAGCGCTGAAAGAGTTCATCATCAAGTCGGTGCGTAAAGGACTGCGCGCGGTGCTGGTCGTGCACGGACGCGGTTTGCGCTCGCCCAACGGGCACTCGGTTCTGAAACACGCGTCGGCCGGATGGCTCTCACATGGCGCAATCGGCGGTCACGTGCTGGCATTCACCAGCGCACGGCCCGCCGACGGCGGCGCGGGCGCGACCTACGTTCTGTTGAAGCGCGAGAAAAGCCGCGCCCCGTTCGACATTCTGCAGGGCGCCAGGCGCCGTTAGCGGTTCTTCATCAGCCCAGGAAATGGATCGCGATAATCACGTTCGTCACCACGAACGACGCCGGGATTACCCAGCGCGAATATTTGCGTATCCGGAGGCCTAAATCGCGGCGCACTTCTGAGCGATGCGTCACGTGCACCGTCATCAATTCCACCACTGCGAGAAAAACGTAGATGTAACACTCCAGAAAAAACGCATCGATGTACGTCAGGTACGGCAGCCGCGGCATCGTCGCGGAAATCGCAAACGCGAACGCGATTACGGTTAGAATCGTCGTCACCGCGACCTGCACCTGGTTCGAGAGATCGTCCGCCTCGATCCAGAAAACCGCCCACGACAGAAACACCATCAGCAGCAGCGGCAGGAACACCTTCCACAAGTAAAAGCTCGAGCGCCGCTGCACCGAGATCGCAAACCTCGCCTCCGGCACCGTCTGGCCGCCATAGGTCGAGGCCACTTCTATTCGCGGCTCGACCGTGGTCACCCTCCACTGCGCCAGAGACGAGTAGCTCTCGAACTCGCTCGCCGTCCATGTCGAATAATTGCCCAGCTTGAACGCGATGCGAGGTCCGTCCACCAGGAACGGATGAATGACGATTACCAGCGACTGCCGATCGAACGGGAAGCGCCGGAGCGCGAATTTCGACGACACTCCCACCCCGCATCGCTCCGCATAGTGTACGGTGCCGTCGGGAGCGACGCGTATCGAAGTCTCGTAGCGGGTGCGCGGGGTTGCAGCGTTGATTATTTCGAGTTGGGGAATCCAGATTTGCCCAAACGCGTAGTTGCGTTCCCGATCGTTCGGACCGCTCGGCGTATAAGCGAGCCGCGGATCGATCCATTGCGCAAACAGATACGCGTCCATCTCGAACTGCTCTCTCACTTCGTCGATCGACGAGATGTTCACGATGTGCAGGGCGATCGCGACGTCGAGCGCCTGGCCTGGGTACGGCGGCGGCTGCAGAATCGGATCGGTCGCGATGCCGCCCGGAGTTTGCGCGGCGCGGGGCGCAACCGTCGGCAGCATTGCCCCAACAAAAACGATCGCGCTCGCAAAAAGAACGATCCCCCGGCGCATTCCAGCTCAGCCTTCCGGCGCGAGCATCTTGTCCGCGCGCACCAGCCGGTCGAACTCCGCTCCCGACAGCAGTTTCAGTGCGATCGTGGCCTCGCGCAATGTGATGTTTTCCGCGTGCGCCTTCTTCGCGACCTTGGCCGCGTTGTCGTAGCCGATGTGCGGACTCAGCGCCGTCACCAGCATCAGCGAATTTTCCACGTAGCGCCGCAGCTGTTCGCGATTCGGCTCGATCCCCTCGACGCAGTACTTGCTGAACGACGCGCACGAATGCGCCAGCAGCATCGTCGAGTGCAAAAAATTGTGGATGATGAGCGGTTTGAAAACGTTGAGCTCGAAATTTCCCTGCGATCCCGCCGTCGTGATCGACACGTCGTTGCCGATCACCTGGATGCACACCATCGTCATCGCTTCGCTCTGCGTCGGGTTCACTTTGCCCGGCATGATCGACGAGCCCGGCTCGTTTTCCGGCAGAATCAGTTCTGCAAGCCCGGTGCGCGGTCCCGATCCCATCCAGCGCACGTCGTTGGCGATCTTCATCAGCGAGACCGCGAGCGTCTTGAGGGCTCCGGAAGCCGCTACCAGCGCGTCATGCGCCGCCAGCGCCGCAAACTTGTTCGGCGCCGACCTGAACGGCAGCCCGGTGTACTCGGCGATCTTTTTCGCCACGCGCTCAGCAAATTCCGGATGCGTATTCAGTCCGGTGCCGACCGCCGTGCCGCCAATCGCCAGCTCGAGCAGGTCCGGCAGCGCCGCCTCGATTCGTTTCAAATCGTAGTCGAGCTGCGCGACGTACCCCGAGAACTCCTGCCCGAGCGTCAGCGGCACTGCATCCATCAGATGCGTGCGCCCGATCTTCACGATGTCCGCGAACTCGCTGGCCTTCCGCGCGAGCGAGTCGCGCAGCTTTCGCACCGACGGAATCAGGTCGTGCGTGACTTCCTCGGCCGCCGCGATATGCATCGCAGTCGGAAACGTGTCGTTGGACGACTGCGACATGTTCACGTCGTCGTTCGGATGAATCGGCTTTTTGCTGCCGAGCACCCCGCCGGCCATCTCGATCGCGCGATTCGAGATGACCTCGTTCGCGTTCATGTTGGTTTGCGTGCCGCTGCCGGTCTGCCAGATGCGCAGTGGAAAATGATCGTCGAGCTTGCCCGCGATCACCTCGTCCGCGGCTGCCGTCATCAGCTTGGCCTTGTCCGCTGGCAGCTTGCCGAGGTCGCGATTAACCTCCGCCGCCGCCTTTTTCAAAATTCCAAACGCCCGCACCACCGAACGCGGCATCCTGTCGAATCCGATCGCGAAATGCAGCAGCGATCTCTCCGTCTGCGCGCCCCAGTAGCGGTCGTTCGCGACCTCGATCGCCCCCATGCTGTCGCTCTCGACGCGCTTGCCGTCCTTCAGGGCCTTAGCTACCTGCTTCGCCGTTGCTATCTCCGCGCGCGTGGCGACGCTGGCCTTGCGCATCTTTGCTCTCAACTTTGATGGTAGCTTTGATGGCATCTTCAATATTCCTGTGTATTTTCCGATTCTTCGCGCCGAACATTCTAGCCCGGCTGCCCCACGATGACAGCGGGTTCCCGCCCCCGCAAATCACCCATCATTGCCCTTTTCAGAGGCGCTGTGCCGATATAGGTTATGGCGCGTACTCCCGACAATAGGGAGCGCGATTTTGTTCGGAATATTTTTGGCAATACTATAAGGACTGGATTCCAAGCGAGGCTGCAACCATGCCCTGGACTATCACCCGTCTTTGCCGCGACTGCGTCGACACCGGATGCGTCAGTGTCTGCCCCGTCGACTGCATTTACGAATACGTCGGTGCCGACAAGGTTAAATTCCCCAACCAGCTCTACATCGATCCCGACGAATGCATCGATTGCGGCGCCTGCGAGCCCGAATGCCCTTGGCAGGCAATTTTCGAGGAGCCCGCGGTTCCCGAGGTCCTCAAGGATGACATAGCGCTAAACCACGCGCTGCTCGAAATAAAAGATCAGTTCAAGGTAATGCCGTTCAAAAAAGTCGAGCATCCAACCCCCGAGCAGGTAGCCGAGAACAAGAAAAAGTGGGGCGTCGACCCGAACAGCTGACCCCCCGGTAGGTGAGGGTTCCGCGGCGCGCGCACGATCTGAGGCCTCCAGTCGAATGTTGTAGCGCCAAATCGCGGCATACTCAGCTCAGCGGGAAATCCCGGCTTCGACGTTCATCTTGCCCTGGGAATGAACCCGGGAATGCCCGTGTTCACAACCGGATTGAGCCTGACTCGTGTGGTGATCCCTTGAGTGATCTCCTTGATGGCGTCATCGGGGAGCGCCGAGATATCAAAATTTTCCTCGATGTAGCGGGCGTTCGTTGCTGTGGTGAGAGGAGCCGTGCCGCGCTGCACCGCCCAGGCCAGTAGGACTTGGGCGGGCGTTTTGTTGACGCGCTTCGCAATGACGGTGATTACAGGGTTGTCGATCAACTTGGGTTCCATACCATGACCCAAAGCAGCGAAGGCCTGCATCACGATGCCATTCTTCTTGCAATAGTCGAGGAGATCCCATTCAGGGAGATACGGATGGGATTCGACCTGAACAGTAGCTGGCTTTACGCGAGCGATATCGAACACCTCTTTCAGCTGTCCCAAATTTACGTTTGATAATCCGATCGCCTTGCACCGACCTTCATCGACCAGGCTCTCCAAAGCCTTCCAGGTATTCGTCAGAGTCGTCGCGTCGTCATAAATCACATTACCGTTCTTGTCTCTCGGGTCTTGCTCGTCGCCGGGTTTGAAAGCGAATGGAGTATGGATGCTGTATAGATCGACATAGTCCAGTTGCAGTCTTTTCAGACTTGCCTCGAATGCGGGCTTAACGCGTTCGGGACGATGATTGTTGTTCCAGAGCTTCGTACCTACAAAAACGTCCTTCCGTTTGACCTTGCCCTCCTTGAACACCGCCCCCATTGCTTCGCCCACCTGTTCTTCATTTCGGTAGCGTTCGGCGCAATCGAATTGACGAAAGCCCGCCGCCAGAGAGATCCTGACTGCCTCTTTCGTGGCGATCGGATCAGGAATCAGCGTCCCAAAGCCGAGTGCCGGAATCTCATCAGAGCCGTTATTGAGCGGTATCTTTATATAGCGAAGGCCGTCGGCGTCACTCATAAAACCGTTACCTCCGTGCAAATCACATTTTGAGTCGACTGTAACAAGCTCTCCGATTAATGGCGAATCGTTGCCAGCCAACGAGCACTGTCTGAACTCATTTGATTGCCCGAAGAGATCAGAAACGGTAGGGGTTGAGTGTTCTGCCGGAGCCTTTATGCGAGCCTTCACAACGGTGAACTGCAACCTGGACAGATAAATGACGCAAGTTCATCAAATCGCGATTCTGATTCCGCTGGCAGTAGCTGCAAGCGCGGTCGCATGCACGATCATTATCGGGGCTCTGGCGGCGATCGCGACAGTAAACTTCGCTCGCCGTGAGAGAAGGCTGGGACGCGTAGGCGCAGGCTTCTTGATCGACTTTTCAATCGTTGCGCTGGCAATATCTATCGCGCCCAAGGCCGTCAACGCCAAGGTGACCCTCGTCTACCAGCACGAGATTGCAATGGAGGGCGTGGCTCCAACTGACGGGTTCACTCAGCTTGATCCTGAGGAAGACGCGAGAACCCAGCAGCTGAAAGTGGAAAACAAGGAGGTCGCGTCCTCGATCTCTCGGAACTTTCGGCACCGAAAGAGTCAGGGAGTCTTTGACCACTGGTTCTTCGGTTCACGCTTTCTCAGGCACGTGATTGATGTAAGTCCCATGGGTATCTTCAGCTCGGGTGATCAGCCTCCGATTCAGCGGTTTCAGGGGATAGGAATCGGTGTCTACGTGGACAAGGCCCGGTACCTTGATGAAGTCGAGCGAGAGGTGCCGAGCAAGATCGACGGCATCACCGTAGAAGTCGTACCTCCGGTTGACAACGCAACCGATCTGATGAACTAGCGAAGTCTCCGATAGCGCGAGCACAAGACTGCGCGGAACTTCTTTTTGTTGAAGGTCCAAAAAATCGCAGTGCCGCCCCGCTACGCCACTTCCTCAATCGCCGCCAGCAACGAACCGAGATCGAAAGGCCCGTCGTGACGCGCACCGTTGATGAAGAAACTCGGCGTGCCGTTCACTCCGCTCCTCACCCCGCTCCTGAAATCCGCGCGCACCCGCTCGACGTATGCATGCGCCTCCATCTCCTTGACGAATCGAGGCACATCGAGATGCAGCGCCTGCGCATACCGCACCAGGTCTCCGTCCTCCAACGCATCCTGATTCTCGTAGAGCAAATCATGCATCTCCCAGAACTTGCCCTGTGCACCGGCCGCCTCCGCTGCTTCCGCTGCATGCTCGGCATGCGGATGAGCCTCGGCCAACGGAAAATTCCGAAAAACGAAACGCACCTGGTCTCCGAGCCGCTTCTGTAGAGCCTTTACCACCGGATACGCCTCGCCGCAGTAGGGACATTCGTAGTCTCCGTACTCGACCAGCGTCACCGGCGCCTTCGCGGGACCTTGCACGTGATCGTTCGCGCCGACGGGCGGTTTGAGCTTCGCCGATGGACTCATCGCGTCGGGCCTCCCTACTTCTTCGCCGCCAGCGCTTCGAGTGCGTCCAGTATCCCGTCCGCGCCGGGATTGACGCCAACCGGCGATAGGTAGCTCCAGCTAATCGTCCCCTTCGGATCGATCACGAACAGCGCCCGCTCGCAGACGCCTTCGCGATCGCGATACGCGCCGTACTTGCGCGCGACCGCACCCTTGGGCTCGAAATCCGCCAGCAGCGGAAAGTGCAACTTGCGATTCTGCGCGAACGCATCATGGCACCACGAGCCATCGACCGAGATCCCGACGATTTGCGCTTTGAATTTGTGGAACTCGGGCAGCACCTCATTATATAGCGCCATCTGGTCGCCGCACACCGGACTCCAGTCGGCCGGGTAGAACGCCACGATCAATGGCGCGCCGCGGAAGTCGCTCAACGAGACGAGTTGGTCGGGCGTACTATGCAGCGAAAAATCCGGCGCCGCGACGCCGGGAGCGAGTATCTTGTTCGCGTCTTCTGTGGCCATACGACTCTCCTTGAATTTCCGGCGGATCCGAACCGGTTCGCAGATCGTCGATGCTAATCCCAGTGCGTTTCTGAGACAAACGCGGCTCCTTTGTAGCGAGAGGCAATTCAGAAGCGAAAGAAATTCGGGAAGAGAGCTCGAATCAGCGGCTTACGCGTATCGCTACTGCGTGATGACCATTGCGGCGGTGCGAGTGAGCGGGATTGTGACCGACGAAACCAGGTTCGTCAGCGGCGGGAAATTGTAGCTGACGACCACGGTAACTACACTCCCCGGCTTGTTGTCGGGTGCCCATGTCGTGGTGACGGTCATCGCATTCGTTTTCAGCACTCCGACGACAAGAGCGTCCACGTAATTCGTAACGTCCGTCGAAGACACGATGGTCGTCGCGGTCGAGCCGTGGACCGTCGCGTAACGAACTGCCTGCTGCGCGCTGTAACAGACGAAGTCGTAGCAATAGAGCGCCAGCGCGAAGTTGATGATCCCGAAAAACAGAGTGAGACACGGCGTGATCACCAACGCGAACTCCGCTACCGCCTGTGCCCGATGCGCTCGCCCAAGCGCGTCACGCAATCGTCGCCGCCACTGCTTGATCCCCGCGTGCTTCATTGCACTACGCGCATGACGGCTTTGCCCGGCACTGTGATCGCCGGCAGGATTCCCATGAAGTTGATAAGCGGGCTGTACGACGCACTGGTATTGACCTGCGTGTACAACAGCCGATGGCTGCCCGAGCAGTCAGTCGCGAGACAGGTTGACGCGGTTCCGTCGGAGCATTTGCAGAAATGAGTCGCGATCGCCGTCAACCCGCTGAGGTTAGGTGCGTCGTTGGTCGCCGCCGACTGCATCCCGGCGTTATCGGCCGCAGTCGAAAGATTCTGCGCACCGTACTGAACGCCGGCCCGCGCCGCGTTGGCGACCGAAATCGCAATGTAGAACGCGCGGCCCGTCTCCACCACCACCACGAACATCATCAGCAATAGCGGCAGGCTGAGCGCGAGCTCGACCGACGCCTGCCCACGCCAACTTCGACCGCCATGCCGCCGCATCCGGCTCGAGGTGCGCGGCGCATTCATTCGGCCAGTACCGTTCCTTTGATTGGCGAGCCGCCGGTCAACGAGGTGTAGTTGGAGCCGAGCGAGGCGTTGCCACTGAGCGTCAGCAGATTCGCCACCACGATGCTGTAGCCGTTGACGCTGCTGTTGCCATGGAAGCTGACGCTGGTGGTCGGGAAGTAGATCGCGCCATCGAAAGTCGAACTGGAATTTCCACTGATGGTGCTGGCGGCGCCGGTGCTCGGAATCGAGCGATCCTGAAAGAACAGGATTCCGGTTAGTGGACCCGAGGTCGGCGCACTGAAATTCGCCGTGCTGTTGCCATTGAACGAAATTGCCCCGTAACCGCCGGTGCCCGTCGTGTTGTAAAAGGTCAGGCCGGCGCCGGTCATTGTGGTGTTGGCGCTTATGCTCATTCCGCCGCCGGCGAGCACGTACGTTCCCGGGTTGAAAAACAGCACGGCATTGCCGTGGACCGAGATACCGCCGCAATAAGTTCCCTGATAGAGCTGGTAGGGACTGCCAGTGCTGCCGCTGTTCCCGTTCAGCGAAAAATTGGTATGAGCGCATGAACCGACCGTCGGCGCCTGCACATTGGCCAGCGGATCGGACGCCGGAATCACCCCAATCTTGGGCGTCGGCGAAAGAGTGGAATTGCCGCCCGAACTGTATCCACCCACCACGCCGATACTCGGCGCTGTGATCGAGACGTTGCCGACCACCGACAAACCGGTCGAGGAGCTCGAGTCCACCAGCAGGCCGCAGCCGCTGTTCACGTCGACATTGCCGTTGGCCGAGAATGCCGCCGGCGCCGACGGATTTAGGACGTAGATGCAGTTGGGCCCGTTGCCCTCGTACGCGACCGCGCGCGCCGACACGGTCATCGTGCCGACCCCGAGCGCGCGCAGAAAATATGTCGGCTCGGGCTTGCTGACGATCGCCTCGACGTATCCGGAATTTGCGCTGTTCGGTCCCGTGCTCGGAGGATTGTTAATCGTTACGGTCACGCTGCTCTGACCGTCGGTGTATCCGTTGGTGGCCGCGTCCGCTTTGCCCGCCGCCACCATGTCGCCATAGCTCAGCTCCTCGGAGCCGGCCATCGCCGCGCTATCCGCCGCCGTCTGCATCATGTTCCTTTGATGCTGCATGAAGCTGAAGTCGGTGACGACGGCGATCATGCCCATCATCGCGACCAGCGAGACGCAGACCAGCACGATCACCTGTCCACGCGAGCGTCGACGCCGATGGCAACTGCCGTTTGGCCGGACGCTACCGGCCGTGCGCAACGATTCAATCGGTTTTATGGTCATACCTCTCTTACTCGGAAAGCACCGTTCCTTTGGTCGTACTCATTCCGCCAGTACCGTTCCTCTTATCGGCGAGCCGCCGGTTAGCGAACTGTAATTGGTGCCGATCGTCGAATTGCCGCTAAGCGAAACCTTGTCGGCGACCACGATGTTGTAGCCGTTGAGGCTGCTGTTGCCGCTGTAGGTAAGCGTGGTCGTCGGGAAGTAGAGCGCGCCGTCGAAGGTCGAACTCGAATTCCCGCTTACCGTGCTGCCCGCTGCGCTGCCTGGTATCGACCGATCCTGAAAAAACAGGATCCCCGTCAGTGACCCCGAGGTCGGCGCGCTGAAATTCGCAGTCGCACCTCCGGTCAGCGCGATTCCCTGGTAACCGCCGGTTCCCGTGGTGTTGTAGAAAGTTATTCCGGTGCCGGTCATCGTCGGGCCGCCATTGCTGGTGAGTCCGCCACCGGCCAGGACGTAAGTCCCTGCGTTGAAATTCGTGAACCCATTGCTGATCTTGATACCCCCGCAATAGGTGCCGGGATAAAGCTGGTAGTAACTGCCGCTGGTTCCGCCGTTGTTAAGCGAAAAATTCGTATGGGCGCATGAACCGACGGTCGGCGCCTGCACGTAGGCCAGCGGATCGGATGCCGCGATCACCCCGGTCTTCGGCGTCGGCGTAAAGCTCGCGCTGCCGCCAGCCGTGTAGTTGCCTACGACGCCGATCGCCGGCGCCGTGACTGTCGCGCTGCCGCTCAGCACTATTGCCGTCGAGGAGCTCGAATCGACCATCACGCCGCAGCCGCTCTGGATGCTCGAGCTGCCGCTGCCCGACAGCGCACTCGACGCCGTCGGATCCATCACGTAGATGCAGTTGGGGCCACTGCCTTCGTACGCCACCGCGCGCACCGACACGGTCATCGTGCTGATTCCAATCACGCTCAGAAAATAGGTCGGCTCAGGCTTGCTGATCGTCGCCTCGACGTACGCCGTGTTTGACGCATTCGGTCCGGTGCTCGGCGGATTGTTGATCGCTACGGTGACGCTGCCGGCGCCGTCGGTGTATCCGTTACTGGCCGCGTCCGCTTTGCCCGCCGCCACCTGATCGCCGTAATTCAGCTCCTCAGCGCCGGCCGTCGCCGCGCTATCCGCCGCCGTCTGCATCTGGTTCCTTTGATCCTGCATGAAGCTGAAATCGGCGATCACCCCGATCATCCCCATCAACGCGAATATCCCGACGCAGATCAGAACCATCACCTGCCCACTCGCATTCGCCGATAGTGTAAACACGTGGTTGACACTATCCCGACGCATCGTCGCCGGATTCGCACGCTGAAGTTCGCTGCTCATTCTCACTTGTCTCCAGTGGAACAGAGCACTGCGCGTGCCACCGAATTAGTCCCCCAATCGTCACTGCGCAGCCGCCGGCATGTCCTAAGCTGACTCCGAAATGTCCGGTTATGACGCTGTTCGAGAAATTAGGACCGCGAGCAGAGCCACCCTAACAGTTGTTAGACGAACAATACCGAACGGTTAGTTCCGCAGAAATCTGCCTTCAGAAGCGCTTATGCAGATTCGAGCTAACGCTGCCTACAACGCGATAAGAGATATTCACCTTTGGAACCGCATTGGAGAGCGCGCCGAGTCTCCTTGACGAAATAATACTAATGCGCGTCCGCAATGGTGCCAAAAAAAACGGGCGAGTGGCCACACCGCCCTTTGAGACTCCTGAAACTATCGACTCGGACTCAACAATACCGCACGAATGGTCCGCCAGCGACGAGGTTCAAGAGCTTAGCCTAATGACTGCTAGGGCGATTAAAGTCGGTGTTTTGGGTCATTCGGAATTCAGCAAAATTGCCATAATCATTAGACTGACTTATATTACATACAACGAAAAGTGTCCGATACTTGTCGCCTGCAACAAATGTTATTGACGATTTTGAGCCTCTGGTCCTAATGTCGATCTTTAGGGAACAGACCGCGGCCATGAGCCGCTCGGGAGGCTATCGTATGCGAAGGCAGAACACTTTGTCGTCAATCTTCTTGACGACCATCGCTGCCCTGGTGCTGCTCGCGATTGGCGCGTTCAGTACTCCGGGTTACGCTCAGGTAAAGCCGGGTGATTTCATCACCCCGGATAACGCAACCAAGGTCAAAGATCTCGTAGGCCCCGGCGTCTACTACAAGGTCGAGCGCGGCATGTCGATGAAGATCGTGCCGACACAGCGCGTCGATTGGCCGCCTCCTTATAAGGATGCGACCGAGAAATATTCGTCGCAGGTCCGTCTCTCGCAGGATAAGCGCTCGATCGTCGGCTTCGTCGCCGGACAGCCGTTCCCGTTGATCGACGCCAATGACCCCGATGTCGCCGTCAAGGTCATCTGGAATAACGTCTTCCGTCCAATTACTTCGGACGACTACGATCTCCGCTTCTACGACTGCGATTCCGAGTACGAGAAAAAGGGCCCGCAGACCGGCCAGGTCGAGTATTTCCAAATCGGACACTATGCCGGCTATGACCTCGTCGGCCGCACCGAAGTCGAGCCGATGCCCACGGATCCCGATTTCAAAACCACCGGCCGCTACTGGCTGTTCGGTCTGTATCCGATTCTCTCTCCGCAGGAAATTCGCGGGACCGGATTCATCCGATGGCGTTACGCCGATCCGAAACGCGGCGACGACATCTGGAGCCTCAACTCCGGCTCACGCCGCATCCGCCGCGTCAACGAGTCCATCATGAGCTCGTCCACCACCAGCGGAACGTCGGCTCATGCATGGGATCCCGATCACTACTCGGGCTTCAATCCCAAGACCGAACAGTATTTCTACAAATTCCTGGGCGAGAAAAACATGCTCGCGACGATCCACGCCGAGCACTCGCCCGAGTCGCGATGCCCCACCGACGGCGGCGCCAGCGCATGCCCCGAGGCATGGGAGATGCGCCATATGTACATCGTCCAGGCGCTGCCCGATCGCTCGCGTATCAACGCGCTTGATTCGCGCACCGTCATCTACATGGACAGCGAAATGTGGTTCGAGCCCTACATCGACACCTATGATCAGGCCGGCCACCTCTTCCGCGCCCACATCTACTGGCTGGCGACTCGCGATCGCCCGGTGCCCGATGCCAAGGTTGCAATCTATCCGTTCAAGCGCTCGTTCGTCGTAGGCGCAGTCTCGACCGACGTACAGTCGGGCCTCGCGACGATGTGCTATCTGCCGGGCCTCGAAACCCCGGAGCGCGAATGCTGGTACATCAACATGGGCGCAGTCGATCGCAATTTCTTCACGACCGACGCGATGTTCCGCGCGCATATTTACTGGCTGGCAACGCGCGATCGCCCGGTGCCTGACGCCAAGGTCGCAATCTATCCCTTCAAGCGCTCGTTCGTCGTAGGCGCGGTCGCGACCGACGTACAGTCAGGTCTGGCGACGATGTGCTACCTGCCGGGACGGGAGACGCCTGAGCGCGAATGCTGGTACATCAACATGGGCGCCGTGGACAAGGCCTTCTTCACCACCGACGCGATGTTCCGCGCGGCCGCCTTCTAAGCGACAAACTGTCCTC
>NZ_DATDGQ010000379.1:0-2135 GCF_036522015.1 Binatus sp. (SeqCode) | reverse complement strand
GGTTTTCATTTTGATCGCGCTGGCGCTACTCGCACTAACGATTGAATCCGCGATGCTGATTGGCCACGCCGGCCGCTGGGGGATGCGCCATGTTTGATCGGCCGCATCTGCTCTGGTTGCTGGTACTCGTGCCGCTGGCCGCGACTCCCGGAATCCTCGCGATGCGCAGCGGACTGCGGCTGGCCGGTGCCGCGTCGGCGACGCTTCGTGCACTGTGCGTCGTCGCTCTGGTCGCGATGCTTGCTGGATTGCGCATTCCGGGTCGAATCGGCGCGCAAAGCGTCGCGGTGGTCGCGGTGATAGATGAGTCGCGCTCGGTGTCACCCGATCAACAGGATTGGATGCGCCGCCAGATCGAGCAGTTGAAGACCGCGATGGCGCCAACCGATCAGCTGGCGATTATCGGCTTTGGACGCGACGCGCGGCTGCTCGTGCCTTTGACCGATCCCCGGCTGCTCGGTCATTTCGGCGACGGTGCCGATGGGGGAGCGACCAATATCGCGAGCGCGCTGACCGCGGCGGAGAGCCTGTTTGCGCCGGAAGCCGACAAGCGAATTTTGCTCCTGAGCGACGGCAACGAAACCGAGGATTCCGCGATGACCGAGGTTCCCGCGATGCTCGAGGACGGCGTCCGAATTTTCGCCGCCGCGCCTCCGCCGTCGGCCACCGAGCGAATCGCGGTCACCGATTTTTTTTCACCGGACGCGGTCCGCGCCGATCAGCGTTTCGCCTTCAGAATCGGCGTCGAAAGCGAATCGCAGTCTCCCGTCGCCGCCACGCTCAGGCTCTTCCGCGACGACACTGCCGTCGGCGGCGAATCGATCACGCTTAAGCCCGGGCTGAACGACTTCGAGCTGCCGTATCGGCTCGACCGCGCGGGCGCGTACCTGATGAGCGCGGAAGTCTCGATCGCGCCTCCGCGTATCGCGCTCAATCCGCGGGTCGAAGCGGCGATTTCAGTGACTGGCGCGCCGCGAATTTTGATCGTCTCGACTTCGGTGCCGGAGAGCCTTGTGACCGCGCTCAAAATGCGCAAATACCAGATCGATTTCGTGTCGCCGCGCAGCCTGAGCGAGCATCCCGTCGACTACCTGCCGTACCAGCTCGTGATCCTCGACGACGTGCCCGCGGGATCGCTGACCCCTGCCGCGCAGCACGCGCTCAATCGCTACGTCGCCGACTACGGCGGCGGACTGGTCGCGACCGGAGATACCTTGCGCGAAGAAAGTCTGGCCGGCGGCGATCTGGAAAAGGCGCTGCCGGTGAAGTTCGTGCCGCAGCCGCCGCCGCCGTCGCGCGAACCGATCGCGGTTTATCTCTGCATCGATCGCTCGAACTCGATGAGCTACGACTCGCGCTATCCCGCGGTACGCGACGGCGAGCGAATCCGCTACGCCAAGGAAGCAGCGATAGCACTCCTGCGACAGCTCGACGACACCGACTTCGCCGGCGTGATCGCGTTCGACTCGCAGCCGTACGTGCTCGCGCATCTGCAGCAGCTCGGCGACGATCGCGCTGAGCTCGAAAATCGCATCGACCGCCTCCAGCCCGGCGGCGGCACCGACTTCAAGGACGCGCTCGAAATCGCCGAACGCGAGATTCTGCAGAGCAACATTCCGGTGCGCCAGGTGATCCTGCTGACCGACGGCGACACCAACCGCCAATATCACGACCACGACGATCTGATCGCCGAATTTGCCCGCCAGCACATCCCCGTTTCGACCATCCGCATCGGTCCCGACCTCGCCAACCTCGAGCTGCTGCAGGACTTTGCGCAGGCGACCGGCGGTATCTTCTATCGCGTGCAGGACATCGAGAAGCTGCCGCTGCTGCTGGTCGGTTTGACGCGGGAGGCGATGAACCGGCGCAAGCAGGATCGCACCACGGTCGAAGCCGGCGACGCCTCCGCCATGCTCTCCGGCATCGGCATCAAGGAGATTCCGCCGATCGACTTTTTTGCCGCGACCGAGGCCAAGGACGGCGCGCAAATCATGCTCAAGGTCGCGCGCGCCGACAAAGCGGCTCCGCTGCTGGCGTCGTGGCAATATGGACTCGGCCGCGCCGCGATTTTCGCCGGCGATCCCGATTCACTGGCGACGCTCAGCTGGATTCGATGGAATCGTTACGCTGAATTC
>NZ_DATDGQ010000378.1:0-2635 GCF_036522015.1 Binatus sp. (SeqCode) | reverse complement strand
GTAAGGTACCTGGATGCTCCCGTTCAAGCTGGAGTTTCGGTCGGCGATCTGACGGTCCTGCTCAACGGCAAGCCGCAAGCGACGATTCCGATCGTAGCGAAAGCTGGAGTGGAGCGCGCTGGATTCTTCGGCCGCCTGCGTCAGAAGTTCACACGCATGCTCTAGGCGCGACGCGCTACGCCTTTAATTCTTCGAGCAGCGTCTTCGCCTCACGCAGATCGCTCGTATCGAATCCCTCGGTGAATTGCGTGAACACCGGCGCCAAGGTCGCGCGAGCCTCGTCGCGCTTGTCCTGCTTTGCCAACAGCCGCGCCAGGCTCATCGCTCCGCGCAATTCCCATGAGCGCGCCTGTTGCCGCACCGCAATCTCGATCGCACGCCGGAAACATCGCTCAGCTTCGTCGTCGCCGTTGGGCATCGTAAGCATCGTCTCGCCGCGGAGCCGATGAATTTCCGCTTCGAGCAGGCGATGCTCCATCTGGTCGGCACGTTGCGCTGCCCTATCGAGCTCTCGCAGACTGTCCTCCGGGCGTTTCATCATAAGGTACACTTCCGCGAGCAGCACGAAAGAGAACGAGTAGATCAGGTCGGCGTTGGCGGCGGCCAGGTTCACGACCGATTCTTTCATCATCGCGAGCCCCGCCTCGAGCGCAGCCTGATCGCCATGACCGTAGGCTTCGCCGGCAATGGTGCGCGCCAGACACATTCGGCCCGCCGCCAGCCAATACGGAAATCCATATTCGGTTGACAGTTCGATCAACGCTTCTGATCGCGTACGCACGTCCGCGTATTCTCGCCGGAAATGATTCAGCACGATCGTATGCAGATTGACGAACGCGAGGCTGAAGGGACGCCGAAGCTGTGACGCCAGGCCTTGGGCTTCGGCGATCCGCCGTTTCGCCTGATCCACATGCCCGCCGATATGCAGCGCCCACACGACGTTGCACGCCGACGGTATGACCGGCGCGTTCATCAGCGGAAGGTAGCGCGGAATGTCGCGGGCGAAGATTTCGATAGCCTTCTCGGAGTTCTCTCGCGCCGCGGAGAATTCACCCATCCACAGCTGGCTCGCCGCCAGCGCGTTGTGCGACGACGCCAGCGCAAGATCGCTCTTCACCCGCTCCGCCATCGTGAGCAACTGCTCCGCGATAACCCGGCTCTCTCGCAATTGTCCGCTGGCATGATTGAAGCTCCACAGCGCAAACATCACGAG
The DNA here is from genome assembly GCF_036522015.1 of Binatus sp. (SeqCode). Taxonomy (GTDB): domain Bacteria; phylum Desulfobacterota; class Binatia; order Binatales; family Binataceae; genus Binatus. The sequence goes on along the minus strand of NZ_DATDGQ010000378.1, from coordinate 1,422 downwards.
GAATATCTCGGGCGTCTCACCGGCGCGGCGACAGAGTTCCTGCGCCCGCGCGATATTGCCCGGGATTTCCGGCGCAGAAAGCCCCTGCGTCGATACTAACAGCGGCGTTAGCATCATCTGGATCTTCAATTCGCGCTGATCGCGCTCGCGCGATTCCGGCATCGTCGCGATCAGGCGCAAGGTCTCGCGCGCATACCCGATTGCGTCGTTGTACGCCGAGCGCAACGCCGCCTGCTCGGCCGCGCGGCGCAAATATTCGATCGCCTTGGACGCGTTGGCGCTGCGGCTATAGTGATGCGCCAGCCCGGCCAGATGGTCGTCGAGCGTCGCTGCGAACATCGCCTCCAGCGCGGCCGCCGTGCGCTCGTGAATAATTCTTCGCCGTTGCATCAGCACGGAGTCATACGCGACCTCCTGCGTCAGCGCGTGCTTGAAGGTGTATTCGTTTTCGGGAAACGCCGGTTGTTCGTAGATGAACTCGGCCGCCTGCAGGTTCGATAGCATCGGCGCAAGCTCGTCATCGGGCTTGTCGACCACGCGGCGCACCAGCCCAAGAGGAAATTCCTTGCCGATCACCGCGAGCGATTGCAGCAGGTCCTTGTCCGCCGGCCCGAGCTTGTCGATTCGCGCCGCCAGGATGCCCTTGACGGTTGACGGTATCTGGATCGACGTGAGCGGCCTGGCGAGTGACACCGCGCCGCCGTCGCGAACCAGCACGCCCTGGTCAAACAGCACCTGCACCATTTCCTCCATGAAAAACGGATTGCCCTGCGTGCGCTCGATGATCGTCGCCTTGAGCGGCTCGAGCGCGGCGTCGTCGCCCAGCATCGCCGTCAGCAGCTCGGCTGCGTTGTCGGCTCCGAGCGGATCGAGACGCAACTGCGTGTAGTAGGTTTTGTTGCCCCAGCTGTGGCGATACTCGGGCCGATAATTGACCATCAGCAGGATTTGCGCGGTGCCAATCGAGTCGGCCACCAGTTGCAACAGCGCCTCGGACTCCGCATCAACCCAGTGAAGATCCTCGAAGATAAGAATCAACGGCTGATTGAGGCTCTCGCGCACGATGAGACTCTTGACCGCCTCGCGCGTGCGGCGGCGCCGAATCGAAGGGTCCATTTCGTCGAGCCCAGGCCCGACGGTCGGAATTCCCAGCAGCGCGAACAGATGCGGCAGCGTATCTTCCAGCGCGCGGTCCAGCGCCAGCACTTTGCCGGTAACCTTCTCGCGCCGCGTGCGCTCGTCGTCGCGATCGGCGATTCGAAAATAAGTCTTCAGCAGATCGACCACCGGCAGGTACGCCGACGCCTTGCCGTGCGAAAACGAGAACGCCTCGAGCACCAGGCACTCGCTCTGCCGGCGCATCTTGAATTCGTAAAACAGGCGCGACTTGCCAACCCCCGCCTCGGCCATCGCGGCCACGAT
>NZ_DATDGQ010000377.1:0-2683 GCF_036522015.1 Binatus sp. (SeqCode) | reverse complement strand
GCGTCGAATGAAAGTCGGCAATGAAGCCCGGCGTGAGCGCAATTTCGAGTTCGTACGACTGCCCGCGATAGCGCATGTCGGCCCACAGCTCGTGACGAATCGTCGTCGCGCCTTCAGCCGCGAGTTCGGCGCGTGCGCGACGCACAAGTCCGGCGGTGCGCGTCACCAGATTTCGATAGCGCGGATTCGTCTCGCGCACCGTCAGGGAATATTCGCGGCCCAGCGGCGCGCTCGACGCTCCCCAGGCGCAGAGTAGGCCGGGATTTCGCGGCATCACGATTCGCCGGATACCCAAATCGAGCGCCAGCTCGCAGGCATGCATCGGCCCGGCGCCGCCGAACGCCAGCAGCGCGAAGTCGCGCGGATCGTAACCGCGCTCGACGGTGATCACGCGAATCGCCCGCTCCATGTTGGCATTGACCACGCGAATGATCCCGCGCGCCGCCACAATCGGATTGGTTTTCATCTCGCGCGCCAGCCGCGACACGACGTGTACGGCGCGATCCGGATAAAGTTTCATCTGGCCGCCGAGGAAGTTCTCCGCGACCAGTCTGCCTGCGATCAGGTCGGCGTCGGTCACGGTGCAAGACTCGCCGCGTCCGTAGCACGCGGGCCCGGGGTCGGCGCCCGCGCTGTCGGGTCCGACCCGCAGCGAGCCGCCCGCGTCAATCCGCGCGATCGATCCGCCGCCCGCGCCGACGGTGTGAATGTCGATCACAGGCGTGCGCACCGCGTATCCGTCCGGTTGGCTCAGCGTGCGGATTCGCGCGCGCCGATCGAACAACGACACGTCGGTCGAGGTCCCGCCCATGTCGAACGTGATGAAACGATCGGTGCCGAATGCGCGCGCGAGGCTTGCCGCACCAATCACGCCCGCCGCGGGGCCGGATAAAATTGTTCGCACCGGCTCCGCCCGCGCCAGCTCGGTGCCGATCGCGCTGCCGTTGGATTGCATGACTCGAAGCCGCGCACCTTCGAGCCGGGTTTCGAGATTCTTAAGATGCGACGACATCCGCGGCGCGACGTACGCGTTCACGACCGCGGTCGAGAAGCGCTCGTATTCGCGGTACTCGGCGAGAATCCGATGCGAGACCGAGAGTGGCAAGCCGAGCGGGGCGAGCGCCCGCGCGATCGACTCTTCGCTTTTCGGATTAGCGTATGAATGAAGCAGGCAGATGGCGAAGGCGTCGGCGCCGCTGCGTGCCGCGACACGGCGAATTCGCGCCAGCTCCCTGTGGCCGAGCTTCCCGATGATACTTCCGTCGAACAACGTGCGCTCGGCGACGCCGAAGCGCATCGCGCGACTGACGAGCGGCGCGGGCCGCGACGGCGCCAGCGCGTACAGCTCGTCGCGGTTCTGGCGGCCGATCTCGATCAGGTCTTCGAAGCCTGCGTTGGTGAAGAGCGCGACGCGCGCGCCTTTCTTCTCGAGCAGCGCATTGGTCGCGACGGTGGAACTGTAGATAACGGACTCCGGTGCCGCGCCCGCAAGCATCTCGCGCAGGCCGCGGATGACGGCGTCGGCAGGATCGGCCGGCGTCGAGAGCACTTTGTGCACGCGGATTTCATTTTCGTTGCCGACAATCGCGACGAGATCAGTGAAGGTGCCGCCCGTATCGATTCCGACCAGTATCGAGCCGCCGCTCCGCTGTTTCACAGTTTCACGGCGCTCTCAGCAGTATTTTGAAATTGAGCGGATTCTTCGCGGCTTCGAAGGCGGCAAGGCCGTCGTCAAGCGCGAAGTTGCCGTCGATCAGCGGACGCGGATCGATTTTACCTGCTGCGAGCGCGTCGAGCGCCAGCTGAAACCGGCCGCATCGCGAGCCGATCACTGTGATTTCGTTCACGACGATTGGCGCCAGATTGATTTCTGCCGCCGCGGCCGCAGTGCTCTTCAATATGATCTTTCCGCGCGGGCGGACCAGTTCAACTGCGCGCCGAAAACCGGATTCGCTTCCACTGCATTCGATCACGACATCGAATTTGTCGCGCACAGAAGATTCTTCTGCCGTCTCGAGTCCGAGCTCGCTCAGCCGCGCAAGTTTCTCGCGATGATGGCCCGCGATCAGCGGCAGATACTTCTCGCCCTTTAGCGTCAGTGCGACCAGCGCGCCGAGCCGGCCGTCGCCTATCACTACTATCGTTTGATTTCGCGCCAGGTGGACCTGCTCGAAAATCTCGTACGCCGCCGCGAGCGGCTCGACGAACACCGCAACCTCGTCGGAGATCGAATCGGGAAGCGGAATCAGGTTGACGTCGGGCAGGCGCAGGAATTCCGCGAAGGCTCCATCGCGCTCGAGGATTCCGAGCACGGTGCGATTGGGACAATGGCGCGCGAGACTGGCGGAGCACATCGCGCATCGGCCGCATCCGGCGTTGATCTCGCCGACGACGCGTTTTCCGCGGAGCGAGGCGTCTTGCGACTTGGCTACACGGCCGGCGAATTCATGCCCCGGTACGCCGTGATATTGCATGTAGCCGCGCGCGATCTCGAGGTCGGTTCCGCAGATGCCGGCGACCGAGACGCGCACGATACTCTCGTTTGGTGAGGCGACTGGTTCGGGATAGTCGCCGCGAAATTCCAGTTTGCGATCGAAGACCAGCGCGCGCATAAGTGCGTGCGATTGTAGTGAAACCCACCGTGGGTTTCACGCTTCCTTGGGCAGGGGTGACCCCTGCACCC
>NZ_DATDGQ010000376.1:0-8017 GCF_036522015.1 Binatus sp. (SeqCode) | reverse complement strand
GGAGACATGGCCGACCACTTCCGTGAGTATATTGCCCGCATTAGTAACAAGGGCAGCAGCTACTACCGCGATCGTTACGAGTATCAACGCATACTCGGCCATCGTCTGGCCGCGCGAACCTGCCACTAACCGATAAACTGCTGTCTGATGGCGCATTGCCTTCCCCTCCCAAGGCGATCGTTTCTCTCGGAGTGAGTTCCAAGCTGGGACTGGATGGCAGCCCCCGCTTGGAAACCATTCCAACGACCGTTCAGGCCATCGAAGGACTACAGGCTTCCGTTCACGAGACCAAGCTGGTGATAGCGGGGTGGCGGTGGGTTAGGCCGCCACCCCTGAATCAGTCCTCTCGATTAGAGCTTGCCGTCCACGCTGGTCAGCAGCGTGGTGAGGGTCGTGCCCATCGTCTGGTAGCCCACGAACACTACGACTGCGACGGCCGCGAGGATCAGCGCGTATTCCGCCATGGTCTGTCCCTTCTGATACTCCCGAGCCTTCACAAACATCTTCGTGATCTTTTCCATTCCCGTGTCCTCCTCAGTCTGTTATTTGGCCGAAATTGGCCATTGTCCCCGTAGTTAAATCTGGCTGCGTCCCAGCTTACTGACGGTCCGGGTCAGCATCGTCCGCGTTGGGTTACCGCAACAAGCGGTTTCATTACTATACAGATTGTACGCTTGTGTAAAGGGACAAGGATGGCAAATTTGCTGAATAGACTAGCGGCGCCTAAGCGGGGCGAGCGAACGTTTTCTTACGGTAGGGTCCTTACCGAAGTCCGATAGACGCAGGTACGGTAATTTTGATAAAAGGGGGGCGCTGACTGGGTTTGCCCCCCTTTTCCAGTCGGCAACGGGCCGGTGTCGGAAACGTCGCTGGCCCGTTAATTTTTCGGACGCCGGAAACGCGAACGGCGAGTCATCGCTGACCCGCCGCATCGTCGCAGACGTCAAAGATGCTACCCGGCGCTCATTGGCCCATCGCGTCATCCGCCTGTTGTGCGGCTGCATCGGCGGCATTTTTGTTCGCGCGCGCCTGGGCGATCGCCTGGTTGGCCGCATCGATCTGCTCCTGCTCCGCGCCGTCGCTTTCGAGCTGGTCGCGCGCCTCGGTCGCTGAGTCGAGCGTTTCCTCTGCCGCATCGGCGGCGTCGTGCGCTTGTTGGGCCGCGTCGGCCTTGGCCTTCTGCTCGGGGTCCATCGGAGCGCTCTGATCCGATTGTCCGCCAGCCGCCGGCGCGCTGGCGGTATCCGCCGACGCGTCGTCCTGCGCCCGCGCTTGCGACAAGTTCGCGAATGCAAACGCCGTAGAGAACGCCAGCGCCGCGATCGCCAACAGCCCAAAGCGGAAGGTTCGCATCGTGCCTGTCTCCAATCTCATGGTTGCTGTCCTGCTTTCAGCCTGCCGATGAAGATAGTTTTGTCACTTTTGTCGATCAAGATCGAGCCGCATGTGCGCCGCCGGATGGCGCAGACACGGTCATACATTATTGCGAATAGTGGGCGCCGATCGAGCGTACGCGCAGACTGATCAGATCCGCAAACATCCGGATCGGATCGCGCGGGAACCGGACTTTCGTCGCAGCATCGTGGTTCCAGCGGACCGGCACCTCGACAATTTTGCCGCCGGTGCGCTCGATAAGGAACAGCAGCTCGGGGTCGAAGCCAAATCCCTCGACGCGCTGGAGTTCAAACGCGCGGCGGGTCGCATCCATGCGGAATAGCTTGAACCCGCATTGGGTGTCGTGAATTCGAAGGCCTGTGAACAGGCGGACGAGCAGGTTGTAGATGCGGCCGGAATAGTCGCGGAAGACTGGCTGGCGGACTCCGATCAGCTCGCGACGAAGCGCGCGGGAGCCCACGGCGGCGGCGGCGCCCGACTGAAGAGCGGAGAGCAACTTGTCGGCTTCTTCGATTGGGGCTGACAAGTCGGCGTCGGTGAACAGCACGAATTCCCCGGCCGACGCGAGCGCCCCGTGCCGCACCGCATGGCCTTTACCCCGGTTCGGGCTGACTCTGAGCATGCGCACCTCGGGAAACCTGGCCACGACTTCCGCCGTCGCGTCGGTCGAACCGTCATCAACGACGACTACCTCGATCGGAAATGGCTGCGCCGCGGCGTAGATGCGTATCTTGCGCAGCGTCGTATCGATTCGCAGCGCCTCGTTATACGCAGGCACAACTATGCTCAGGTGAGTTTCGGCCACGGGATCGAGGTTGAAACCTTACGTGCTCGGGACACCATCCGCAACGATGCCTATCGATGAGGTCGCTACATCCGTTACGCGCGGTGTGCGAAAATGTACTCGTGCGCCCGAAAATCGTAAGACTCGCTGATCCCCAAATCCCGGCGGCCGCGACGACGCTCGCGCGCGCGTTCCACGACGATCCGCTGATGATCTACGCCATTCCCGATCCGGCCGATCGCGTGCGCCTGCTGCCCGACGTGTACGCCAGGATGATTCGCTTCGGGGTTCTCACCGGCGAAGTATACGTAGCCGCTGGCACGCTCGAGGGCGTCGCGCTTTGGCTCCCGCCGAATGTGAAATGGACGCGCGAGAATATCGAAGCGTCAGGGATGCACGAAACTGCGACGCTGATCGGCAACGACGCGTATCAGCGTTATCGCGACGTGGTTGGACGCGAATGGCAAGCGCGCGAGCGCGACATGACCGCCCCGTGCTGGTACCTGTTCCTGCTCGGCGTCGAGCCGAGTTGTCAGCGGCGCGGACTCGGCGGCGCGCTGATGCGCCCCATACTCGAGCGCGCCGACGCTGAGCGAGTCGCGTGTTATCTCGAGACCGAGAACCAGTGCAATGTCGCGTTCTATCTGAAACAAGGCTTCGAGGTGATCGTCAACGGCGAAGAAGCCGGCGCCAGCGGGGTCCGCTTCTGGACCTTCCGCCGCACGCCAAACCGCTGAACGCGAAAATCAGCTGTTCGCGGGGCGGCGCGATTCCATTCGCTCGACCACTTTGCTCAGCCAGCGACGATATCGGCGCGTCATGTCGGCGCCTGATCCAAGTCCTATCGCTCGCCGGACGCTCGGGCCGAACAAGGAGTCGCCGAGGACGAGAATAAAGAGATGGGTGGCGGCAAACAGCGTCTCTTCCAACTCAGGCGGCCGACGTCCCTGGTTCAGGGCTCTGCGAACCCTGCCGGCGTGCATTCTTTCGGCCGCCGGTTTGAACACCCCGGGCGTCATCGTCCGGTTGCCTTGGCCGGAAAGAATCAGCCATGCGAGCATGCGCGCGATTCCACGGCGCGAAGCGACTTCGTAAAAGCGATCGAGCACGCCCTCGATGTCGGGTTCTTTCGCACTCGGCCACCCTTCGAGGAATTGCCCCTGGAGCTTCGCGATTCCGCGCATCACCATCGCCTCAACCAGACCTTCGCGGCTGCCAAAGTGATGAAGGATAGCTGGATGCGAAATGCCGGCGGCGGCGGCGATTTCCTGAAGTCGGATCGCCTCCGGACCGCCGCCGAGCAGCCGCCGCTCCGCTGCTTCGAGGATCGCGCTGCGCGTCTCCGCCGCGCTTCGACGCCGTCGAGTCGCGGTACGGTCTCGCGAAGGCATTGTCGCAGGATGGCTCCTGGAGCTAGCGCCCGGTTGTCGCGGTCCGGCTCGCATCTCTTTTGATCCGGAAGGCACTCGCCTCGGTTGCGACTTCCGCGGATTCGCCGCGATGCTCCCGATAAGTCTGAAGCGTCCATCTGAACGCGGGATGTGTCGAAACGGCGTCCCTGATTTTCACCAGCGGCTCGGGAAGTGGCGCGACGGCCTTGTACGGAAACTCCGGCGGTCTGACCAGCGGCGAAAGCAGCGCAGCCGCCGTAAGATCGGCGACTGTGAAACGATCGCCCACCAGGTAACCCGACGGCTGCAACTCGCGCTCCAGCCCATCCATCGCCGCCATTGTCTTGCTACGCGCAACCTCCGCAGTGGCGGGATTGATGTCCATCTGCCGCCGCATGACCACGCCGATAAGCGGAGACATCGCGCGCTGCGCGAGTTGAGCAGCCGGACTCGCGTGAGATACGAAGGCGGCACGTACAAATTTCGGGTACGGCAGGATGACGTGAAAAATCCAGCGCCGAATGTATGGCCCGAGTTCCTCGTCGTAGAAGTCTTCGAGCTCGAGCGCCCGCCGGCGCTGATCGGGGTCGGCGGGATAGAGCGCAGGTTCGGGATACACACGCTCGAGGGCCTCGATGATCTTGCTCGAATCCGAGATTGCGTTGCCATCCAGCTTCAGCACGGGGACGTGCGTCTTCCCCGTCATCCGCTTGACGGTGGCGACGTGAAACCCGGGAATCAGCGAGTGGCGGATATGCGGCACGCGCTTGAAATCCAGCGCCCAGCGCGCCTTTTCGTTGAAGTGGGAGCTGGTGAACTGCCACAACTCGGGAGTGTCCATTGAGCTGACTTCCTTTGTCCGGGGTGCAGTGCTTACTTACAATTTTGTAAGCTATTTCCTGCATCGCAGTCAAACGCTTTCGTCAACGGACTGCAAGCGCTAGAAAGGTCGAAGGGAGCGATGCGATGGCGAATGAAAACGGTCTCGGCCTAGTCGAGGTAAAAAGGTTCACGACCAGGAACTTCCGCCTTGAAAGCGGGGAGATGCTGCCCGAACTCCATCTCGCGTATGAAACCTACGGAAATCTCGGGCCCGACGGACGCAACGCAATCCTCGTGACTCATGGATACACCTCGAGCCAGCATGCGGCCGGTCTCGACGGCAATGGCGAACCCGGGTGGTGGGACGGGCTGATCGGACCGGGCAAGGCGATCGACACCAACAAATATTTCGTCGCGTCATCGAACATGCTCGGCTCTTCGTATGGTTCCACTGCACCGGCCAGCGTCAATCCGAAAACCGGCATGCGCTATGGTCCCGATTTTCCGGACTACAGCCTGCTCGACATCGTTACCGCGCAACGCGCGATGCTCGACGCGCTCGGTGTGAAGCATCTGGTAGCAGTCGCAGGTCTTTCATTCGGCGGCTACCAGGCGTTTCAATGGGGCGTCACTTTTCCCGACGCAATGAGCGGTATAGTGCCCGTGGTCACGGCGCCTAACGCAACCGATGGCGCGCGAATGGTGGCCGATTTGCGAACGCGGTTTGCCGAGGCGCCCGGATGGAACGGCGGGCGCCACTACGGCAGCGCGGAGATGCTCGGCTTCATGACGGAGCTGCGCGTTGCGACGCTCAAGCGCTACGGCATCGAAGCTGAACTGGCTTCGAGGTTTCCCGATCCGGCGAAACGCGAGGCGGTGATCAATCAGCTCGCGGAACCGTGGGCGAAGGCCTTCGATCCCAATTCGATGATTGCGCTGGCGCAGGCGCGCGCGCACTACAACGCCGAGAAGGACTTCGCCAGGATTCGCGCGAAAGTGCTCTACGTGCTGTCGCGCACTGACAAGCTATTCCCACCGAGTATCGCGCCCGAGGTGATGGCGAAATTGAAGGCTGCGCGCGTCGATGCCACCTACTTCGAGATCGACAGCGACAAAGGCCATCTCGCGAGCGGCGCCGACTGGCAGAAGTGGGATCTCGTGTTGCGCGACTTTCTGAAGCGTCTGGAGTGAGGCGTCATTGACGAAATCAACCGAGACCGTTCCGATCATCGACGTCGGATCGCTCCGCCGCGATCCTCGCGATCTTGCTCGCATCGGTGCGGCACTCGATCGGGCGTGCTGCGAGTTCGGGTTTTTCTACATCACCGGGCATGGAATCGACCCTGCGTTGTCCGCGCGGATGATGACCCTCGCACGGGAATTTTTCGCTTCGCCGCTGGAACAGAAGATTGCGATCGCGATGGCGCATGGCGGGCGCGCATGGCGCGGCTACTTTCCGGTGGACGGTGAGCTGACTTCGGGGCGACCGGATCGCAAGGAAGGAATCTACTTCGGTACTCAATTGGGACCCGACGATCCACGGGTTCGCGCCGGCGTGCCACTTCACGGAATGAACCTTTTCCCTGCGCTGCCCGGATTCCGCGACGCGCTGCTGACCTACATCGATGAGGTCACCGCCGCTGGCCAGCTATTGTTGAAAGGCATTGCGGTTGGTCTCGGCCTCGCACCGGACTACTTCCAGGAACGCTACACGCACGACCCCACCGTGCTGTTCCGCATCTTCAACTATCCGCCTTCAACTGCAAGCGCGGACGAAAACGAACTTGGAGTCGGCGAGCACACCGACTACGGACTCCTGACCCTGCTGCGGCAGGACGAAGTCGCAGGCCTCCAAATTTGGCATCACGATCGATGGCTGCCGGCGCCGCCGGTGCCCGATTCGTTCGTCTGCAACGTCGGCGACATGCTTGAGCGGTTGACTGCCGGGCGCTACGTGTCGGCGTTGCATCGTGTGCGTAACGCCTCGACGCAGGATCGCATCTCGATGCCGCTGTTCCTCGATCCGGGCTTCGACGCAGTGTTGCAGCCGATTGAAGTTCTTGCACCAGATCCCACAGCCGCTGGCCGACGGCGCCGCGGCCGTCGATGGGATGGCACCGACCTGGCCACAGTGAGCGGGACCTACGGCGACTACCTGCTCAACAAAGTTTCGAAGGTGTTCCCACAATTGAGAGCGAAAGTGTTTTAGAGTTTGTTGATGCGTCGCTCCGTACGGTGGACGCAAAGGAGTGTGCGATGCCGAATAAGACGTACAAGATAATTGAGGTAGTCGGCGTTTCCGACGACAGCGTTCAGCAGGCGGTCCGCAACGCGATAATCAAGGCCCGCGAGACGATCCGAAATATCGACTGGTTCGAGGTCAGGAATATTCGCGGCTCGGTGAACCAGGCGGGCGATCCTACCTTCCAGGTGGAAATACGGATCGGATTTCGTCTGGAAGGCGGTGCTGTGGTTTGAAGAGGCCTTGACCACCCGTTTCCACGGCCTTGACCACCCGTTTCCACGGCAGCGACGGCAGCACTCTGGGCTAAGGCTGGACGTCAAAACTGCGTGCTCAGTTGGAGCGCGACTACCGTGAGCATGGCCGCAAGGCAGTAGAGATGGTCCCGATAGATCGCACGAGCGAGGCGGGTTTGCTCTCCAGATGAATCCGCGGCGCGTCCGAGCTGCATCGCGTTTGGAACGGTGCGCGCACGGGCCAGGCCGATCGCGCTCGCGGCTGCGGCGAGCGAGACCCACGCGACCCACCAGTGACCGGCGTTCTGCACAATTTCAACGGCAATTGCCAACAATGTCAGGAGCATCACCACCGCGATCAACCGGTTCAACGGCCATGCTTCGATAGTGACGCGCCGGTAGTAGGTCGAGAGCGAAACTAACACTTCGGTCGGAAGCGGATCGCCGGCGTGCTTTCTCGTCTGCACGTCGAACATAAGGTCGAACCACAATACAGCGATCAGAAATCCGGCTCCGGTCGCAGCTAATGCGTGCATGTCGGAAAACCCCTCGAAGTGTATCTCTAATGAAAAATCGGATTTGTAAACAGGGTTGAGGTTAAATTGAAGGCGGGAGTGGTGATGAAAATAGGGTAAAAACCTGAAAAACGGTTCTCACGATAAAATATCGATAATGAGTTAATTCGAGGCTTGACTAGGCGTTTGTTTTCCTCAATAGTAATGTCGTTCCAGATTTCTAAAGGGGCTCATTTGAAGGAAGGATAGATGCAACGAACACAACCGAGAGACGACGAGCAACCTGAGTTTTACACCGTTGGCCAGCTGGCTGAATTGCTGCAACTGACGCCAATGACCATATACCGCATGGTCAGACGGGGCGAGTTGGCGTGTCACGCGATCGGGCGAATCAAGCGCTTTCGACGTGGCGATGTGGAGACGTTCCTCGAGAACTCGAGGCAGCCAGCATCCCAAACCAGGCTGAATTGAACGAACCGAACCTTTAGCCCGCTCTGGTTTGGACTAAGCTCGTGACGAAAAGGCGAGTGGCGGCAGCGATCCGCCGGGCGTCGTCGAGTTTTACCTTCGACGACGCCATTCCCAATATACAATTCTACAGATCCGCTAATGATCGTTGATGCTGGCGAATC
>NZ_DATDGQ010000375.1:0-11011 GCF_036522015.1 Binatus sp. (SeqCode) | reverse complement strand
CTCGGGACATATCCACGAATCCGCCGGCGTCGATCGGATTGGTCCGACGCAGATTTTCAACGCGGGTCCGTTCAAAGGCGGCGGCTATATAGTTGTGCGAACGATTGACGGGGGCGGCGGGCTTGACGCGAGGCTCGAATTTCTTTGACGTGCCGGCAATCTCGCGCGTCGAGCAATCGGTTCGCATGTACGCCGGAAAGGTCGCCAACGGATGGCCGCTGGTGCTGCGCAACTCGTTCCGGCTACTGTGGCGCTTCCGGCCCTGACGCGCCGCGAAGGCAGGCGCATATTTTTCTCGAAAGGAGACTCACCTAAGGATGGCTGCGACTGACGATGTCCGGTTGAGGTTCGATCATGTTTCGATTGCGGTGAAGTCGATCGATCGCGCTTACGATTTCTTCGCCAGGTATTTTCCGATTAAATTGCGCGGCGCCAAATCGCTCGACGAGCAGGTCAGCGGCTCGTTCTACTGGCAGGATTTCCATCTCGGCGGATTTGTCGTCGAGCTGATCGAGGACCCGCCCGGCAAGCCCGGCTTCGTCACCAGGTTCATCGAGCGGCACGGCGAGGGGATGCATCACTTGTCGATCGAGACGGACGGTCTCGACGTACTCGTCGCCAGGCTCAAGGCCGGCGGCGTGCGCGTCGTTGACGAGCAGAAGTACGATTCTGGCTCCGCCACCGCGTTCATCTCGCCGCGCTCCGCCTTTGGCGCGTTGATCCAGTTCTGGCACACGCCGAACTGGGAACAGGCGCATCCGAAGCCGGCGCCCGACGGACTGGCGTATTTCGATCACGTGTCGCTGGCGGTCAAAGACATCGCCGCGGCTTACAGGTTCTTCACCAACTACTTTCCCGGCACGAAAATCAGTCACGAGATTCACACGAGCAATTCAGAGGGCAACTTCGACCTCGGCCATCTGGAGGTCGCCGGCTTCAAGCTCGAATTCATCCAGAGCCCGGCGCACAAGCCCGACAACGACTTCGTAGGCAAGTTCATCTCGCGCTACGGCGAGGGGATGCATCACGTGTCGATCGACTTGAAGGACTTCGACGAGACGCGCGAGAAGCTCAAGCGCGACGGGGTCCGCGTGGTTGACGAAAAGCGCAACTGGCGCGGCGAGCGCCAATACTTCATCTCGCCGCAATCAGCCTTCGGCGTGCTGATCCAGATCTGGGATGGTCTACAGTGATGAGGAACCTAACCCCTAACCCTTTTTTCGGGCCTCGCGGGAAGGGGGACCCGGAGTGGGGAGCGCTATAATTAATTTCTATGCCGTACGAACCTGAGAAGAAGATCGTCGCTCCCGAGCCGCCCAAAATCTACATCCCAGCATGCGGCGCGCTGTGCGATGTCTTCTGGTGGGCGCGGCGCAATCCACCCGCCGAACCGCTGGCGCTGCCTCCCGTGAAAGACGAAACTCCGTGACGGTTCGCATTTCTTGATGCGGGCTGTATTTTTCGACGCTGCCGGGACGCTGTTCGAGCCCCGTGAGCCGATCGGACGCACATACGCTCGCCTCGCGCGGGATTTCGGCCTCGACGCTCCCGAACATGCCGTCGCCGCCAGTTTTCGCCGTGCTTTCGGTGCCGCGCCGGGGCTGGCCTTCGGACTCGGTCTGCGGCCCGACGAGGTTCGTCGCCTCGAGCGTCAATGGTGGCGGCAGCGGGTCGGCGAGACGTTCGCGCCGCTCGGCAAATTTCCCAATTTCGACGCCTACTTCGACGCTCTTTTCGCCCACTTTGCCAATCCCAGCCATTGGATTGCCGATCTTGAAGCTGCGCCGATGCTTCAACGTCTAAAGATTGATGGACTCAAACTGGGCGTGATCTCTAACTTCGACTTTCGCCTGTATCGAATTCTCGACGGCCTCGATCTGACCCGTTATTTCGATTCGATTACGATCTCCTCAGAGGCCGGCTATGCCAAGCCGCGGCGCGAGGTTTACGACGCTGCCCTTGCGCGCGAGGGTGTCACCGCGCGCGAGGCGATGCACGTCGGCGACTCAGAGCATCTCGATTTCGCCCCTGCTGCGGCGCTCGGCATGGCCGCGGTGCTTATCGACCGCGACAACCGGCTGGACGCGCCGTCGATCGAAGGGTGCACTGCCAGAATTTGCTCGCTTGCCAGCGTCCCTGAGGTTGCGCGAGTATTTGAATTAGCTTGACGTTATCGCTCCGTTATCCTTATGTAAGGCCACAATTTCCCGGGGAACAGCATTTTGGGGATTAGACAAATGAACCGTCCGCTTTTTTCGCATCGCCTGACGGTGATGCTAGCCACATTTTTCGCGCTTGCGCTCACCGCCGGCATCGCCGCGGCGCAGAGCATCGGACAACTCGAGAGCGAGGTATCGGGCCTCTCCGGCCAGATGTCCTCGGCCGAGTCCAACCCGTCAACCGCCGACCAGGTAATCGGCCGCCTCGACGCGGCGGAGGGAAACTTCGCCAAGCTCACGTCGAGCGGCAAGGTGGACAAGGGCGCGATGATCCCTATTTATCATCAGCTCGAATCGATGCTCGATCGGATGCAAACGTCATGGTCCAAAAAGAAAGACGATTGTATCGCGCAGATCGACAACGGCGGGCAATGCGACTACGACCAGCCCGAGCAGTTGGCATTGAAGGCCGCATATCCGCTCGCCTGGCTGCGATTCACCGCGGCGACTACTCTGTTTGACGACAGCGCCGAACAATCAAAGAAATTGCTGAACCAGTCGATCGACGGCTTTACTGCGAGCATGCTGGCGATGCCCGATCCCAACCTGATTCGCGAAAACACGCTCGGCCGCGCCTATTGCGAGCGCGAGTTGGGCAAGTTCGATCACGCCGAATACGATCACGCGATCGCCGACTTCAAAAAGATCCAGGAAGATGGCACCGGCACACAGCAGTATGCGGCCGCCCAGCAAGGTCTCTGCACGACTCTCGGAAAGATGGGAAAGGCTGAAGAAGCAACCAAGTATTGCATGAGTGGAGGAGGAGGGGGAGGCAAACAGGCCGGCGGCAACCAGATGCTTCAGCTGCAGGCTCTGTTCAGCGCGGAACGAGCCACCAGCGACTCCGCCAAGAAAGCCGAGTATCACAAGCAGATCGTCGACGCGATGAAGACCAAGGAGAACGACAAGGAAGGTTGGGCGATCGACGTCGCAGCGGCGTCCAAGTTCCCATCCAACGCCGTCGAGGAATTCGGCAGCACGAACGACCCGTTCGAAAAATGGCTGCTAGCCGCGGTATTGCTCTCGCGCAAGGATGAACCGGGCGCGGCGAAGTACTATTCCGAGGCGTGCGACACTGGAAAATATCCAAAGGCATGCAGGTTCGCCGCCGAGATCTATCAGCGTGAGAAACGCTACGATCTGGTCGAGCCGCTGCTCACCAAGATTGCAGCCACTGGTGGCGGTGAGGCGAGCCAGGCCGAGTTTTTGAAGTACAGCCTTGCGCACGACCGATGGCAGAAGAGCGGTGAGAAAGATACGGCGCTCGAAAGTCAGTGGGTGAAAGACGCGAACGACTATCTGCAGAAGACTCCAAACGGTGATCATGCCGCCGAGCTGCAAGTCGCGCTGGCCGAGCGCCTCCAGAAGCAGGGCGATCTCCTGGGTGCCGCCAAGCTGTATTCTCAGGTCAAGGGCGACCCCGAGTTTACCTTCACTGCCAAGTTCAAGTCCGCCGAATGCTACTACAAGATTCTCGTAGGTGCCGCTGCGAACGCCAAGGATACCAAGGGGCAGGCTCCCAAGGTCGATACCGAGCAGCTCAGAAAGCTGGCGCTCGACAACCTGAACCAATCGATCAAGATGGGACACGACGCCGAGGCAAAAGCCAACACTCCCGCCGCCAAGAAGGCGATTCGCGAGATTCGGGGCGAAGCTACCTACATGCTCGCCTCGATCCTCGAAGAAGATCAGGATCACGTCGATTACGCGCAGGTCGCGCCGCTGCTGGTCGGCTACGAATCGAACTACCCGATGATGAGCGCGAAGTTCCAGGACGTGGTCGATTGGCGCATCACGGCGCTCGATCATCTCGGCCGGTACGACGAAGTTAATACCGACGTTGCCGCACTCGTCGAACGCGCCAAGAGCGATACCGCCAAGCAGGATTTCATCAAGGGACTTGGAATCGAGTTCTGGAAGGCTGCGCAGGCCGCCAAGGATAGCAACGACGACAAGGCCTATAAGGCCAACGCGAAGTTGACCGTGACGTCCTACAAGGGCTTCGCTGAGATGGCCGCGTCAGGCAAGATCCCGGTCAAGAATCTCACTGGTACGCTGTCGATCTACGCCCAGGCCCTTCACGCCACCGGCAACGAAGCCGAGGCGAACAAGGTCTTCGAGGAGGTCGTGAAAGCCGATCCGGCGTCGCCCGATGCGAACGCAGGTCTGGCTCGTCAGGCCCAAGCCAAGGGCGACTGGAAGGACGCCAACGAGCGATGGACCGCGGTCGAAAACACGGCCGCCGAGTCTGACCCTCTCTGGTACGAAGCGAAGTTCCAGCTTGCGATAATTTACGAGAAGCAGGGCAACGTACAGGCCGCATGCAGCAAGCTGGCGCAGACGCGCGCCGAGCATCCTACGTTGGGCTCGGACGAAATGAAGGTCAGATGGGACAAGGAGCAGCGCTCGCTGTGCCTCGATCATCATCAATAGCGCGACGATGCTCAAGAAGATTCACCATGTCGGCGTCGTCGTGCCGAATCTCGATGCGGGCTTGAGATTCTGGCGCGACACGCTCGGCTTGCATTTCACCAGGAGCGCGACGATCGAAGAGCAGGGCGTCCGCGCCGCGCTGCTCAAGGCCGGCGAGAGCGAAATCGAACTGCTCGAGCCGCTCGACGCCGACAATGCGGTCGGCAAGTTCCTGGCGCGACGCGGCGGCGGTCTGCATCACGTGTGCTTCGAGACTGACGACGTCGCGCGCGAGCTCGAAGCGGCGCGCGCTAAGGGAATCCAGCTAATCGATCAGAAGCCGCGCCACGGCCTGGCCGGCCTGATCTGCTTCCTGCATCCCAAGGCCACGCGCGGCGTGCTGGTCGAATACGCGCAACCGCTCGCTGAATAGGGAAGGCATGCCAATTTACGAATATAGATGCGCGAACTGCGACCGCTCTTTCGAAGCGTTCGTGCGCCCCGGCGACGGCGGCCCGCAATGCCCGCATTGTCACGGTTCGAAGCTGACGCGCGAAATGTCCACGTTCGCGGCGCGCGGCAGCAACGGCGACAGCGCCGCCGCAGTCGCGTCCGCAATGGCCAACTCCGGCACATCGGGCAGCGGCAGCATGACCGGCGGCGGATGTTGCGGCGGCAGCTGCGGCTGCCACTGAGACCCTCTCGATTTTTCCCGCAATAAAAGTTCTAACAGGGATGACACTGGGTGCAGGGGTCACCGCTGCCCAAGGAAGTGTGAAACCCACGGTGGGTTTCACATTCAATAAAGTGATTTACCCTTCCCCGACTCAGCTCTCCTTGCGCGCTTCGAACTCCTTCTTCGCCGACGCCATCAACTCCGGCTCCGCGAGCAGGTCGTACGCCGTCATCGCCATCGCTTTCGCCACCCGAATCATCGCATCGTAGCCGCGCTTCGAATCAGCGTGCGCGACGAACGCGTCCTCGTGGCAATTGCCCTCGCCGTGTTTCGAGATTGCGAACGACGGATGTATCGCAGGCATCACGTGACTTACGTCGCCCATGTCGGTACTGCCGGTGGGCGTGTTCTCCGGCGCCTCGCGCGATATTGTGCCGAGCGTCTCGCTATGTGCCGCGTAACGATGCGCGATGCTGAGATTGTTGATCAGATTCTTGTAGCCGCCCTCGACCAGGTGCTCGAGGCGCGTCCCGGTCGCCATCGCGGCCGCCTCGGCGCATCGGATCACGCGTGCGCCGATCTCTTTCGCGTACTTGCTGCTCTTGGCGCGCGCCAGGAACAGGCACTCCGTCCGCTCCGGAATGATATTCACCGCCTGCCCGCCGTCGGTGATGATGCCGTGAATGCGCGATCCGTCGCGCATATGCAGCCGCATCGCATCAACGCTCTGGAAAGTCTGGATCACCGCGGCCAGCGCGCTCGAGCCGTCCCACGGCGCCAGCGAAGCGTGCGCGCCGTGACCATGAAACGTCAGCTTGAGATGCTGCGTGGCGAGCGCGGGCATCGTGCAGAATTCCGCGTCGGTCGGATGCGCCATCATAGCCGCATCGACGCCGCGCAGTGCGCCGTTTTCGATCAGTATAATTTTTCCGCCACCGCCCTCCTCAGCCGGCGTGCCGAGAAAAACAACTCGCCCCGGCAGTTTGCCCGCGATGCTCTTCAAACCCGCAACGGCGCTGAGCGCCGCGCCCGCAATGAGGTTGTGCCCGCACGAATGCCCATTGGGCAGCGCATCGTACTCGGCGAGGATTGCAACGACGGGACCCTTGCCCCCGAACTCAGCGCGAAATGCAGTCTTGAGCCCACCGACTTTGCGCTCAACCTCGAGCCCCATTTCGGTGGCGGCCCTGCTCAACAGATCGGATGCAAAATGCTCCTCGAACTTAAGCTCAGGATGCTCATGAATCTCGTGGCTGAGCGCGACAACTTTGTCGCGATAGTTATCGATCGCGCGTGCAATCTCGGCATGAGCGTCCATCGGAGTACTCCTCTAGATCCGGGTAGCACTCTGAGTACCACCGAAGCCGCGAACTATCCAACTCTCATATCGGCCACTCGCGCTTGTAGAACTCGACCATCTCACTTTCGACGCGAGGCGGGAATTCGAGGCCGTATCGGGCGAATGCGGCGCGCGCGAGATGACAGAGTTTCTGGAAAAGTTCGATATGCACGTCGCGCGTCGCGGCGCGGTCGCCGTTGCGGACTGACGTTTCGATGCGATCGACCAGCCGTGCGCATTCGTCGCGTCGACCGGCCGGCAGCAGCTTCGCGCGCGTGAACATATTGCGATGGAACGCGCGCCGATCCGTTTCGAGCAACATCAGCGGAACCAACGCCGTCTCGACCAGCAGGATCTCGCCGAATAGGAACGTCTCGATCTGCCCGCGCGCGAGTATTCTCACGGGCCAGGTCGCGCCTTGCAGAAGTCCGAGCACGTTGGATTCGAGCGCGAACTTGATTGCGGGATCTCCGAGGTCGTCGCCGATTTTGAAGCGCTCGTAGATTTCCGCCGCGCCCCAAAGTCGCTTCACCGCGATGCGCGGCCGCGACGCGAGCCCGCCTTCTCTTTCAAAGAATACGTCGAGCTTCACCGGCCCGGCCATCAAACACCCGACGCCGAACACGCCCATGATATCTAGTGATGCAAGGATCGGTGCGACTTGCTCGATCACGCCACGCCGGCCGTTCCACACCTCATCCCAGGCGCTCTCGATGACGGATAGATGCAAATCGATGTCCGAGTACGAATCCGCGGAACCATCGGCGAGACTTCCTTCAAGCCATCCCGCAGGGAAGCGCGTATCAGCCGAGAAAATGGCGATCGCGCGATTGATCAGGTCGCCGCGCCGCACCGCAAACGGAACATCTTCGCTCATTCTACGGGCGGACGCGGGTTATCGGTTGCGTCATCATCTCAGGGACCGGCTCGCCCTTTTCGGCCTTGTGCTGCGCGTAATCCTGCACGGCGGTCAGGATTCCCGCCACCGCCTTGCCGAACATCAGGTCGCGATTCTCACGTGCCCAGTCGTTCGAGTACTTGACCCCCTCGGCGACCGGGCCCTGAAATTGCGGCGCGACGTATCGCGCGAACAGCTCGTACGAGCGCAGCGTCTTTTCGCGCGTGGTCCATTCGTGAGCGAGCCCGAGGATACCGCCGAAGCCGCCGGTCGCCTGCTGCAGTTCCTTGATTCGCGCAATCGCGTCGTCGGGCGTGCCGACGAAAATGCCGCCGCGCCCGTTCATCCGATCGATGTTCATCTCCTCGATCGGTTGATTCGGATATTCCTCGAACTGGACGCGCGTGCCGAGCGTCTCGATGAAATAGTCGCGAATCCACGAGTTGGCACCGTCGCGAATATCGTTCATCGCCTCCTCGCGCGTCTCCGCAAGGTGAATCGGGAAGACCATCCGCCAGTTTTTGCGGTCAACCGTCTTGCCGTGCTCCGCCGCCGACTCCTCCGCCATCGCCCAGCGCTTCATCAGATCGTCCAGCCCGCCGGGCGCGTACGACGCAACCGACAGCACGCCGCATCCGAGCTGTCCCGCCGCGACCATCCCCGACGGCGAGATAGTGCTCGCGACGAAGACCGGCATGTGGGGCTGCTGGAACGGTTTCACTTGCAGGTGCGCATCGACCAGCTTGAAGTACGAACCGTCGATCGAAATTTTGCCCTGCTCGTTGAACAGCCGGAGAATCGCGCTGACGCCTTCGACCATCCGCTTGCGCTGCGTAGTCGAATCTATCCCCAGCATGTGCGCATCGGCGGCCAACGCGCCGGGACCGCATCCGAGCATCACACGGCCGCGCGTCAGATGGTCGAGCAGCGCGAACCGGTTAGCGACGTGGAATGGGTGATGATACGGGATGCTGACGACGCCGGAGCCGAGCATGATGTGCCGGGTGCGCGTCGCGGCGACCGCCATGAAAATCTCGGGCGACGAGATTATTTCCCATCCCGACGAATGATGCTCGCCGATGAACGCCTCTTCGTAGCCGAGCTGGTCGAGCCATTCGATCAGTTGCATATCGCGCTCGAAGCAGAGCGTCGGGTTTTCGCCGACGCGGTGGAAGGGGGCCATAAAAATTCCGAACTTCATCATTTCTCCTTGGTCGGGCGGGATCTGAAGTGGCGGTCAGGGGGCCACGGCGGTCCATCAGGTTACGACGAAATCGGAACGCAAGACAAGAAAGCGCGCCGCGGGGCTAAAACGATCGTTCAGGAAGATTAACAATTGCTAAGGTTTCCGCAGAGTCACCGGCCGTCGCGCCTGAAACTTTGCTTAGGCGAATTCGTCCAGAGTGTGAGGGATCGCGAATCGCGGTCCGGAAAATTGTCCGGCTTGCTCAAGGCGAGAGCAAATAGGATCATTAGATATGCCGCTTCGCCCAGCGCTCGCATTGAGATGACACCAGGAATTCCACGCATACGACGCAGCTTGATTTCCGCAATCACCGTCACTGTGATCGCCCTGGCGCTCACGATCGGCGGCCCAGCCGCGGCGCAACAGCTACAGCAGGGCTTGTCAAATCCGCCGCCCGCGAATCCGCCGCCGCTCATCATCCCGCATAGTCAGGGCAAGGAAACTTCGACGCTCGAACTGCCGTCGATGCCGGCGAAGCAGGGCGCCGACTCCCTCAACATCCCGCCGCAGGTTCCGCAGGGCAGCCAGGAACTGGTGCTGCCGACCCGCGAGTTGCGCCAGCAGCCGGGTTACGAACAGGTCACCGTGACCGTGACCGAGCCGAGCGGGACCTACGTCACCGGGCTGCAGAAGGGCGATTTCAAACTTTACATGGACGGGCAGCAGCGCCCGATAGAATTTTTTCGCCAAGACCTGAACACTCCCGTTTCGGTCGGCATCCTGGTGGACACTTCGGGCAGCATGACGCCCAAGATTCCGCAGGCGCGCGCCGCGATCGCCGAGTTCCTGCACGATCTGAACGACAAGGACGACGTGTTCCTGTTCGCGTTCTCCAGCCATCCGTTCCTGCTTCAGCCGTTCACGACCAATCACGATCTCGTGATGCGGCGACTCGCATTGCTGCACGCCTACGGGCAGACCGCGTTGTTCGACGTGATCATGCAGGGGCTGCAGATGGTGCAACGCGGGCGCTACGACAAGAAAGCGCTGCTGGTCGTCACCGACGGCATGGACAACACCAGCGCGTCGACGGTCAATGACGTCGTCGCACAGGCGCGGCGGATGGGCGTGCTGGTGTACTCGATCGGAATCGGCGATCCGAATGGCAGCAGCGGAGTCTCGGTCTCGATCGGTCCGTTCGTGATCGGCGGCGACGACATGGAGCACGTTGACGCGGAGACTCTGCACACCCTCTCGACTGAAACCGGCGCGAAGACTTACATCATCCGCGAAGCCGGCGACGGCGAGTCGCTGCGTCGTGCGTGCGAGAACATCAGTCTCGAGTTGCGCGAGCAGTACACCGTCGGATTCCTCGCGCCCGACCCGACCGCCGGCGGTTACCGCAGCCTGAAGGTGGACGTTCCAGGCAAGCCGGGAGCGGACGTTCGCGTTCGCAAAGGAATCGAAGTCGGCGCAGGCTCGGCGCCAACCGGACTTGCCGGCGGACCCTGATTCTATTTCTGCGGCTGCTGCATCGGCCGCACGACCTCGCCCTCGCGCGCGGTCTGCCCGAGGTTAAGCGCCACCATCTCGTCGCCCTTGAGCCCTTCGACAATCTGGCATCGCAAGCCGTCGTCGAAGCCGAGCGTGACCGGCTCGAGATGAATGCGGTTGGCGTTCACGACCGGGACGAAGGTTTTGTCGCCGTTGAAAATCAACGCCTCGTCCGGCACCATCGGCGTCGACGCACTCCCCGTGAGCGAAATCTTAACGTGCGCGTACATTCCCGGCAGCAACAGTTGATTGTCGTTCGGTAGATCGACTTCGACCAGCATGGTGCGCGTCTGCGACGTCAGCGCGCTCGGATGGCGCGTCACGGTGCCCGCAAACTGCTTCCGCGGAAACTGAGATACCGTGACGACTGCCGGGTTGCCGTCGTCGATGAATGCGGCGTCGTCCTGCGCCATCTGCAGGTAGACGCGCACCGGCTTGAGCGTCGCCATCGAATAGATTGGCTGCGTCGAAGACGCCGTCGCTGTCGCCAACCCGATCAGCGCGCCGGGATCGACGTTGCGCTCGGTGATCACGCCGTCGTACGGCGACACGATGCGCTCGTAGGCCTGCTGCGACCGCAGCGACATCCACGATGCGCGCGCCTCGAGCATCGCGGCGTGCGTTTCATCGGCGGTCTGCTGCGGGACCACCTGGTTGCGAACGAGATCCTGGTTGCGGCGATCGGTGATCGCGTTGATTTCGTACGTCGCCCTGGCGTCGATCACCT
>NZ_DATDGQ010000374.1:0-6609 GCF_036522015.1 Binatus sp. (SeqCode) | reverse complement strand
ATCGAGCGAGCCGGAATCGTCGTGCGACTCGGGAGTGATGATCACCTTGCGTCCGCGGTGCCATTGCACGAGAAGCATCTGGTGACCGACCTGGCGGCCGGTAACGCGATCGATGGAGAAGTCACCGAACATCGTGGTCGTGCGCAAATCCGAGAATGCGGCACGAAGCATCGCGTCGTCGCAGCCGCCGCTGATTGCGAGCGCGGCGGCAGTCAGGAGACCTGCCGCATAAATCTGCGCGGCGGGATAGTCGGGAGCGTCGGCGGAACCGGCCGCCCGCATTCGGCGTGCGAACTCGGCAGGCGTGGGACCGAGCGCGGGCTCGAGCTCGAAGGAATCTTCCCATTGCGAGGGGCCTACGATTCCGTCCGCCAGCTCGCCGAGGTCCGATGCGAAGCGACTGACGCCGGCGGCGATGCATCCGAGCACCGGGATGTTGAGCCGCGATTCCACGACCGCGCGCATAACGGCGACGTCGTATTCGTAGCTGCCGGCGCTCGCGAGTGCGTTGACGCGGTTGCGCGCGAGCGCGGGGAAGAGCTTGCCAGGAGTCGAGTCGAGATCGAATGCGCCGTTCCACTTCACGCGGACGCGGACTCCGCGGCGGCGGGCGACGCGTTCATCGGCAGCACGCTCGAAGCCCGAGGCAACCGCGCGAGCGAACGGAGTCTTTGACGCGACGATCGCGACGCGTTTGCGCCACAGCTTGAGTTGAGTGAGTAGTCTGACGAAGCCGCGCAAATAGTCACTTGCGGGACTAAGTACTCCGACGATCAGCTTGTAGCCGCGTTCGTAGAGTTCGTCGCCGGCGCCGCCATGATTGACGAAGACGCGGCCGGATTGTTCGGCGATTGGCGCGGCGACGCGCGCGAGGCGGCTGGAGTACGGCCCGAAGATCACATCGGTGCGGCGATCGGCGCATAGCGAGCGATAGATTTCGGCACATCGCGCAGGATCGCTCGCATCGTCGTGGCATTCGAGGGCGAACTCACAGCGCTCACCGCCGACGCGCAGCGCGCTGCTGGCGTTGGCGTCGGCGATGAACAATCGGATCGCGAGTTCGGCCTGCCGGCCCATCGGCGAGTATTCGCCAGTGAGGGAGAGCGAGAGGCCGATGGTGATTTTCACAACGTCAGGATGCGACTTCGGCGATACCGCCCTTGATAACGGCCTGGCCATCCGGATTGAAAGTCTCGTAGGCGAAAACTTTGCGACCGCCGCGCTCGCTTTCGTTGTCGGCCCAGACTTTGGTGGTGATGGTCTGGCCGGGGAGCACGGGACGCGAGAAGCGCACGCGCAGGCGTTTAAGGCGTGTGGGATCGCCGGCGCAGAGCCTGTCGATCGCGACCTTCGACGTGAACGCCATCGTGCAGAGGCCGTGCACGATAATTCCCGGCAGGCCGGCCATCTTCGCGATGTTTTCGTCGACGTGGATTGGATTGGGATCGCCGGACGCTTCGGCGTAGCGGAAGGTCTGATCCTTGTCGATGGTTTGGGCGACAGAAAAGAGCGGCGCGCCGCGATCAGGCTCAACCGGGCGCGGATCCGGGGCCGCGGCGTCGCGGTTTCGAGCACCTCGAATGAAAATAATGAAGTGCGTCCTCTGAACCGGCTGCCCTTGCTGATTGGCGGCGGTCAACTCGACAGTCATGGTCTCGCCGGTAGTCTTGACGTCGATCGAAATAATTTTCGCGGTCGCGGTGATGACGTCGCCGGGGTGAATCGGATTAGGAAATTCCATGTCCTGCTCGCCGTGAACGAGGCGGAGCAGGTCAACGTGGAGGTCGGGATCCATCATTGCTTTCATCAGCGCGTCCCAGGTGACCGTGACGCCGAACATCGGCGGCGCGACGATGCCGGCGGCGCGGCTCGCGTCGAAAAACGCGGAGTTGTCGTCGTTGTACGCGCGGGCGTACTTCTGGAGCGCGTCGAGGGTGACGTTGATCGTAACGGGCGGGTATTGGCGGCCCACGCAAGCAATGTTCAGTGGCATCGATCGGCTCCGGTTGATGATGACTTCGAGATTCTGACGGCCCGGTGTTTATTTTAACTCGCGACCGCCGATGAATACGGACTTCAACTCTAGCGCCGGACCGAGCAGGATCAAATCGGCGTGGGCGCCGACCTGGATGCGGCCGCGATCGTTAGCACCGACGAGATTTGCGGGATTGGTGGCGGCCATCACGGCTGCGTCGCCGATGCTGACGCCGGCTTTTTCGACCATGACGCGCACGCCGTCGAGCATCGAGATGATACTGCCGGCGAGCGTGCCGTCGTCGAGGCGTGCGGCGCCGTCGCGAATGGTCGCGCGAGCGCGGCCGATATTTTTCTCGGTGTTGGTGGTTCCTGCGAGCGCCACTTTGTCGGTGACGATGATGATTCCGTCTTTACCCCGCGCCGTCACCGCGAGACGCAACATCGCAGGATGCACGTGGACGCCGTCGGGGATGATTCCGGGAACTGCGGGTGACGGCGCGAGTGCGGCGGCGATGACGCCGGGGTCGCGATGGTTCAACGGGCGCATCGCGTTGAACAGATGCGTGAACATCCGCGCGCCGGCGGCGATGCCGGCGTTCGCCTCGTCGAGAGTCGCGTTGGTGTGGCCAATGGAGACTACCACGTTGCGCGCGGTGAGACGGCGAATCGCGTCGAGTCCGCCGGGCAGCTCGGGCGCGAGCGTGATCAATCGAAGCGCGTTCATCGCGAGCACTCGTTCGAACGCGTCGCCGCGCGGCTCGAGGTTGAGTGTGGGATGCGCGCCGAGGCGGTGCGGTGAAATGAACGGGCCTTCGAGATGCATCCCGAGAATGGCGGATGCATCCGTGGAGTTGTCGCGACGCGAATTTTCGAATGCGGTTGCGATCGACTCGTGAACCTCCGCGATCTTTTCAACTGGCGCGGTAACCGCAGTCGGCATCCATGCGGTCGCACCTTCGCGCGCGAGATGACGGCTCAGATTGGCGAGTGCGTCCGCCGACGCGTTCATCACGTCGATACCGTGCGAGCCGTTGACTTGCAGATCGACAAGGCCAGGCAGGATGTAATAGTCGCCGTCGCCCGAGACGGATTCGAGCGCGGTGATCCTGTCGGCGAACGTGATTTGCCCTCGAGAGATCGAACCGTCGGGCTTCGCGATAAGGCCTGACAGCTTCAATTCGCGCCGAACCGCTCTGCGAGCAGGCGCGAGAAGCGCGGCAGGTAGACGAGGTCGAAGGTCTCTTCCTTGCCGGGGAACATCGCAACGGCGGCGCCCTTGAGCGCGAGCACATGCTCCCATCCCAGCTCTAGCGTCATGTCATTGTCCTGCGCGATGACGGCGAAGGTCAGATCGACCAGGAAGCGCAGGCGGCGAATCATTTTGTTCTCATGCTCGATTTTCGCGGCGCGGTCGTCGTCGGCCATGAGTGCGTTCTCCCAGAGGGGCGTTGGTGATCTGATTATATCATCGAAGCGCGGAGCGAATCATGGGGAATTGCGCGGACTTGTCTCGATTGTGTGAGGATGCCAACCTCTAACGCGCTGTGAGCCCTGTTCGCCTCAAAAGCAGCTTCATATATCTAGCCAACGCGGTAAACGATCTGCGTGGGAACTGGTCGGTGCTGGCGATCGTGCTGGCGCCGCTGCTGCTCGCGGCCGCGTTGTGCCTGCTGCCCGAAGCGCTGAATCTGCAACACCGCCTCGCGACGAACTTTGCGCCCGGCTCGCAGAACATCAGCTACACGTCCCCGATCAGCTACACACCGGCGGACAGCGCGGACGCGACCGCCAAGCCGCCGCCGCTCCAGGAGCCGCAGCCTTACGCGCCGTGGGTATTCAACGTACTCAATCAGCTCGTCGGGTTGCTCGCGTCGTTGGTCACGTTGATTGTGCTGAGCTCGCTGAAGAGGACTCAAGCCGGGTTGCGAGAGCCCTCGATAGTCGGCGAGGCGATCGCCGTCTATCGAGATGCGAGCAAGCTGTTGCTTGGATTCATCTGGGTAACGTTCCTGCAATTTGTCCTCCCCGATACGACATCGTTTCTGGTCGGCTTGTCCTCGGGCTCTGCACTGAACGTGTTGATCTACTTTGGTTTGCTGTTGATGATCGTCGTGAGTGCACTGGTGTATGCGTGGCTGTATTTTTCCCAATACGCGCTAATCTTCGACGGCAAGCGCAGCTTTCACGCGCTGCTATTCAGCCGCGACCTGATGCGCAAGCGCTTTTTTAAGGTCGCGACAAGGATCGCGGTATTTGTCGCGTTCTGGTGGGGATACACATCTTTGGCTGGCGTCGCCTTCTTCGTGGTGAGCAGGCTGCTCGGTCCGGTCGGGGCGGTCACAGGTTTCCTCAGTACGACGATCTTTCTGGTTGATCTTTGCGTGATTGCCGTGAATTTCGCGATTGCTTCATTGGTAATCGCGGCCAGCCTGCGCTTGTACCAGGATTTGCGTGAGCGGCAGGTGGCGGAGCGGGGTGATTCCGCTGCACAGGCGGCAATGCAGGTGACGGCGCAACTGCCGCAAGTCGCGCTTTGAGAGGGTGCAACTAAGCGATGGGGGAAAACTACCCCATCAACTTGCCAATCGTGAGAGTGCGCGGATCGTGACGTGAATCGCGGGGAGGCTCGGGGCTGCGAGCGTTTTCAGTTCGTCGAAGAGGCGCGCGACTTCTGCGAAGCGATTTGCGCGGACGCGCTTTAACTGTTCGATCGATTCATCCACATTCAGCTCGGGATCGTCGGCGATGGCGTCGAGCACCGCGCAGCACATCGCGATGCGCGCGGCGCGGAGTTCGGTGGACAGCTCGTTGGCGGCGCGGCGCTCCCAGCGATCGTCAGTGCCGATCGATTGCAGCGCTTCTTCGAGAATCGCGAAGTTGAGTTGCGCGGCTAGCTGGAGATAAGCGTGTGCCACCCTGGCCGGCTCGATTTCGCGGGCGAAACTCAGACTCAGCACGCTCAGAATGTGATCGGCGAAGGCGAGTCGCGCGAGCCCGTGCGCCAGTTCGCCTTCGTGCACGTCATTGCGAAGTTCGCGATAGAGGCGCTCGAAGCGGTCGCGCTCGCCACCGGCGAGCATCGTTTCGAATTCATCGCATAGCATTTCGAATGCAGGCTTGAAGCGGGTTATTGCGGCGCCGATCGAAGTGGCGGGCTCGAGTTCGCTCAGCGCCCATCCGGTGGCGCTGCGACACGCGCGTTCGAGAGCGAGAAATGCGCCGAGCTCCGATTCGGCCGCGGTCGTCGCGGCGTTGCGCTTGAGCTCAGCGGCGCGCTCGTGAATCGAAAGCACGTCGGTCGCGATGATCCATCCCCGGACGACGTCCTCGGCCGCGACGCCGCGATCCCGCACGTGGCTGAATACGAATGTCGAGCCGGCGAGATCGACGAGTTCATTGACGGCGCGCGTCGCGATCAGCTCGTGACGGAGGCGATGAGCGCCGACGTCGGCGTGCTCGGCCAGCGAGGTCGGGAAGTACGGTTGCAGGAACCGTCCGACCAGGTACGAATCATCCACCAGCACCGTGGTTTCGATGCGCTGGATGAGATCGATCTTGGTGTATGCGGTGGCGAGAGCGAGCTCGGGCCGGGTGAGGCCGGGGTACTGCGCGTGGCGATCATGTAGCGCTTCGCGCGGAGGTATAGCGGGGTCCATCCCGGCCAAGATGCCGCGATCCGCGATGGCTTGGAGATGATCGCGAAACTCGTTCAGGTGCGTGCGGCTGCGGAGCTGTTCGAGGCTGAGCGAGAGCATCTGGTCGCGATTGTCGGCGATAACGCGGTCGGCGACTTCGTCAGCGCATGCGGCGAGCGCGCGATTGCGTGCGTCGAAAGTGAGATCGCCGCTGGCCACGGCGGGCTCGAGCAAAATTTTCAGATTGACCTCGTGATCCGACATATCAACGCCGGCCGAGTTGTCGATCGCGTCGGTGTTGATGCGGCCGCCCGCGAGCGCGTACTCGATGCGCGCATGCTGGGTGAAGCCGAGGTTGCCGCCTTCGACGACAATCTTCGCGCGAAGTTCGGGCGCGGTGATCCGGCATGCGTCGTTGGCGTGGTCGGCGACCTCAGCGTCGGTCTCGGTCGTCGCGCGAACGTAGGTGCCGATCCCGCCATTGTAAAATAGATCGGCGGGCGCGCGCAGAATGCATTGAATCAAGGATTCGCCGTCGAGTGCGTCGGCGTCGCATCCGAGCGCGGCGCGCGATTGGGGGCTCAACTCGATTCGCTTCTGGCCGCGACGGAAAACGCCGCCGCCTGGACTGATGAGCGCAGAATTGTAGTCTGCCCAGGTGGAGCGCGGCAGATCGTACAGGCGCTTGCGCTCGTCGAAGCTGGCCGCGGGGTCTGGATCGGGATCGATGAAAATGTGGCGATGATCGAAAGCGGCGATGAGCTTCACGTTGCGCGAGCGCAGCAGGCCGTTGCCGAACACGTCGCCCGACATGTCGCCGATGCCGATCATCGTGATGGGCGCGCCGCGGTCGGGGTCGCGGCCCATCTCGCGCAGATGCTGCCGCGCAGATTCCCACGCGCCGCGCGCCGTGATCGCCATCTTCTTGTGGTCGTAGCCATGCTCGCCGCCGGACGCGAACGCGTCGCCGAGCCAGAAGCCGCGCTCGATCGCGATC
>NZ_DATDGQ010000373.1:0-1660 GCF_036522015.1 Binatus sp. (SeqCode) | reverse complement strand
GAACATCACCGGATTTTTGATCATCATGCGCGGATCGAGCTTGACGAACGAGTCGATCGACGCGCGCGAGACGATTTCGCGATTCCAAAGAGCGGGAGCCTTGCGGTCACTCATTTCAGAAACACCAGACCTAGAACAGTTTCCCGGACATCATCAGCAGTTGCTCGACGATCGGTCCGAGCGCGACCGCGCAGAAAAACGTCAGCGCGCCGACGATCACGATCACGCCAATCAGCAGGAACACAAACGGAACGCCGTCGGTCGGGAATGTCCCAGCGCTGGCAGCGGTGGATTTCTTGGCCGCGACCGAGCCTGCGATCGCGAGCGCGGGAATCGCCATCATGAACCTGCCCAGCAGCATCACGATCGCGATCGTCACGTTGTAAAAAGTGGTGTTGGCGTTGAGCCCGCCGAAGGCCGAGCCGTTGTTGGCCCCCGCCTCCGTGTATGCGTACAAGACTTGCGAAAATCCATGCGGCCCTGGATTCGACATGCTGGAGAGCCCCGCGGGCACGACCGTTGCTAGCGCGCTCGGTATCAAAATGACGGTCGGGAAAATGAGCACGTAGAGCATCGCGAGCTTCATCTCGCGTGCTTCGATTTTCTTGCCGAGGTACTCGGGCGTACGCCCGACCATCAGCCCCGCGATGAACACCGCCAGCACCGCCATCACGATGATACCGTACAGCCCTGATCCGACGCCGCCGAAGATCACTTCGCCGAGCTGCATGTTGATCATCGGCACCATCCCGCCCAGCGGCGTGAAGCTGTCGTGCATCGAGTTCACCGCGCCGCACGAAGTATCAGTCGTGACAGTAGCCCACAGCGCGGACTCGACGATCCCGAAACGGGTTTCCTTGCCCTCCATGTTGCCGCCGCTTTGGGTTGCGGAAGCATGCTGATCGATTCCCATCTTGCTGAATTGCGGATTGCCGTGTTGCTCAGCCCAGATGGCGGGCGCCGCGCCAGCGAGAAACAGAATCGCCATCACTGCGAACAGCGCCCATCCTTGTTTGCGATCGCCGACCATCTTGCCGAACGTGTGAGTCAGGCCGGCTCCTATCGAAAGGATCGCGAGCATCTCGAGCAGGTTCGTCAACGGCGTCGGATTCTCGTATGGATGCGCCGAATTGACGTTCATGAAGCCGCCGCCGTTGGTGCCGAGCTCCTTGATTATTTCCTGCGACGCCACCGGCCCTTCCGCGATCGTTTGCGTAGCGCCCTCGAGCGTCGTCGCATTTACGTACGGACTGAAGTTGTCCGGCACTCCCTGCCAAACCAGGAACAGCGCGAAGATGAGCGAGAGCGGCAGCAACACCCACAACGTGGTGCGCGTGAGATCAACCCAGAAGTTGCCAATAGTCTTCGCGCTGCGCCGCGCGAATCCGCGAATCACCGCTGCCGCCATCGCGATTCCAGCCGCCGCCGAGAGAAAGTTGTGCGACGTAAGCCCGACCATCTGCGTCAGGTAGCTCAGCGTCTGCTCGCCCGAGTACGCCTGCCAGTTGGTGTTGGTGGTGAAGCTGGCCGCGGTGTTGAAGGCGAGTCCCGGCGGCACTCCGGCGAGTCCCTGCGGATTCAACGGCAGGTAGTACTGGAGACGCTGCAGCGCGTACAGAAAGATCATCGAAACCAGGCTGAACGCGAGCATCGAGATCGC
>NZ_DATDGQ010000372.1:0-8124 GCF_036522015.1 Binatus sp. (SeqCode) | reverse complement strand
AGGATCCCGATGGGATTCGGCTCGAGGTGAATCATGTGCCGGGGAAAGGGTTGTTGGCGTGATGTGATTGAAGCAACTCAGAACCGGTAACAGTGGCGCGGGCCGCCGTGCCCGCGGCGTGGACAGTCGGCGCATGCATTTGAGAATGATCCGAACAACCTAACCCCTAACCCCTTTTTTCGGGCCTCGCGGGAAAGGGGGACTGGATTATTTCCGAATCTTTTTTGAGCGAGATTTCTGCAACCTGCGGGTTGCGTGTCGTGGCGAGTGGCGCTATGGTAAATGCAACTTGGAGGTTGCATATGGCTGCGAGCACTGACCGGATTGAGAAGCGCGTCCTGCTGCGCGCATCGCGCGAGCGCGTGTGGCGCGCGATTAGCGACTCGAAGCAGTTCGGCAGCTGGTTCGGCGTAGAGTTCGACGGTCCCTTCGTCCCCGGCGCGAGCATCATCGGTAAGATGGTGCCGACGAGGGTGGATGCGGAGGTCGCGAAGCGCCAGGAACCATACAGAGGGTACCGTTTCGAGTTCGCGGTCGATCGCGTCGAGCCGATGCGGCTATTCTCCTTCCGATGGCATCCGTTCGCGATGGATTCCAGCGTCGATTATTCGAAGGAGCCGAGCACACTGGTCGCGTTTGAGCTTGCGGAGGCCGCAGACGGCACGATCCTTACCGTGACCGAGTCGGGTTTCGACCGGATTCCAATCGAGCGGCGCGCCAAAGCGTTTGCCGCCAACGAGGGCGGATGGGCCGCGCAGATGAAGCTCATCGAGCAGTACCTCGCGCAGCACGCGCAAGGGTGAAGAAGAATTGCCTCGCCCGTTGTCGGGGAAGCCCCGCCGACGCTCGTCTTCGAGTGGCGGGTGAGGGACCGAATTTTTCCGGATTCCAGATGTGCGGCGCAACAGACAATCGCGCCGCACAAATGTCCTCCACCCTAACCCTCCCCCCACGTGGGGGAGGGAACCAGAAAAAGAACAGGGCCGGACGCTTTTGGCGGCCGGCCCTGTTGGCTGCTTGATATGAAATCGATCAGGCGGCTTGCTTGGTCTCGATTGCCAGGCTCTCCTCGGCGATCGAGCCGCGCTTGGAGAAGATCACAGCGATCGACAGTGCGACGATCGACAGTATTACGATCGCAACGCGCAGGCCGGTCACGCCAGCGAGTTCTACGGTCGTAAACGGCGCCGCCAGAATCGCGACCAGGTTCATCACCTTGATCATCGGGTTCAGCGCCGGACCCGCAGTGTCCTTGAATGGATCGCCGACCGTGTCGCCCACGACCGACGCCTTGTGCACGTCGGTACCCTTGCCGCCGAGGAATCCGTCCTCGACCTTTTTCTTGGCGTTGTCCCAGTTGGCGCCCGCGTTCGACATGAACACCGCCATCAGCTGACCCGTCAGGATAGTGCCGCCGAGGAATCCGCCGAGCGCGCCCGCGCCAAGCCCGAAGCCGACCAGCAGCGGCGAGAAGATCGCGAGGATTCCAGGACCGAGCAGTTCTTTCTGCGATGCCGCCGTGACGATATCGACGCACGCGCTGTAGTCGGGCAGCTCCTTGCCCTCCATGATTCCCGGATGCTCGCGAAGCTGGCGCCGCACTTCGAACACGATCTGATACGCCGCGCGGCTGACCGCCTTAATCGCGAACGAGCTGAACAGGAACGGCACCGCGCCGCCGATCATCAGGCCAACGAACACCGTCGGCATATTGATCTGGACGCCAATCGCGCCGAGGTGAGCCTCATCAATAAAGGAGCGGAACAGCGAGACCGCCGCAAGCACCGCGGTCGCAATCGCCAGGCCCTTGGTGAGAGCCTTGGTCGTGTTGCCGATCGCGTCCATCCACGACAGCGTCTTCGACGCCTCCTCCTGATGGATTCCGCCCATCTCGAAGATGCCGTGCGCGTTGTCGGTGATCGGTCCGTAGGTGTCCATCGCGAGGATAAAGCCGGTGGTGGTAAGCAAGCCGAGGCCGGTCAGCGCGATTCCGTAGAACTGCAGCGCGAGCGACTCGTGGAATATCGCCATCGCGCCGATAATCGCCGCCGCGATCACGAGCAGCGCCCATACCGACGACTCGAGACCCTCGGCCATGCCCGACAGGATCAACGTTGCCGGGCCGGTGCGTGCGGCCATCGCAGTTTCGGTGACCGGCCCTTTGTCCGGATGCGTGAAGTAGTTGGTGAGCCACAGTGTCACGACGGCGAGAATAATTCCGAGCGACGCGCAGCATGCGAAGCGCCAATCGGTCGCGCCGGTGCGCGGGTCATCCAGGTAGAAATAGTTGACGGCGAAGAATCCGATCACCGACGCGATCGCCGACGTCATGTAGCCGATGTTGATTGGGCGCATCGGGTCGAGCATTTTGCCGGCCGGCACCCGCACCGCCATGATTCCGATGATCGACGAGAACACGCCGACCCCGCGCAGGATCAAGGCGAACATGATCAGCTTGACCGCGAACGCGCCCGCGTACTGGCCGTAGGCCGCGATAAAGTCCGACTCCTGCAGCGCGTAGGCTGCCAGGATGATCGCGGCGACGAGAGTCACCTCGTACGACTCGAACACGTCGGCCGCCATGCCGGCGCAGTCGCCGACGTTGTCGCCAACGTTGTCGGCAATCGTCGCGGGATTGCGCGGATCGTCTTCGGGGAGGTCCTGCTCGATTTTGCCGACCAGGTCGCCACCGACGTCAGCCGCCTTGGTGTAGATTCCGCCGCCGACGCGCATGAACAGTGCCGCCAGCGAGCCGCCGAAGCCGAAGCCGACCAGCACCTTCATCGCGTTTTCGCGGAACACCAGGAAGATGATCGTCGCGCCGAGGAGGCCAAGCCCGACCGTGAACATCCCCGATACTCCGCCCGCCTTGAACGCGAGTTCCATCGCGTCCTTGAAGCTGGTCAGCGCGGCGTTGGCGCTGCGGACGTTGCCCTTGACTGCCAGCCACATCCCGACGTAACCGGCGCCGTACGATGCGGCGACGCCCATCAAAAATGCGATCGAGATTCCCAGCGGCAGGTACAAGCCCTGGTACACGTTGCGGTACATGAAGAACAGCGCGATGAAAATCGCGGCGACGAACCAGATCATGGTTTTGACCTGGCGTCCGAGGTAGGCCATCGCGCCGAGCTCGATTGCGTCGGACACGTCGGTCATTGATTTGGGTCCGGGGTCGGCGGCCAGCACTACGCGGATCAGCACGACTCCGTAGGCCAGCGCGACCAGCGCCGAGACCAGCACCAGCCACAGGATCATTACCTGTCCGCTGGTTAAAGTGGGCAGAACGATATTCGATTCGCTCATCGCAATCCGAGTCTCCTGAAAGGTCGAGGTTTGATTAAGGGCGGCGCCCGTTCGCGCAAATCAATCGCGCCGTTAATAGCCGGGCGATCACCCTCTGGGTATCTGGGGCAGTCTAGGTTTTCCTGAAAGCGAAGTCCATATCGGCGGAGATGCTCTCGCCGAAAAGAAAAGGCCCCGGCGCGATGGCCAGGGCCTCCAGGATCGCAGCGTTACGAAAGGTCGATCATGGCGCGTTCAGGTTCACGTTCGCGCATGGTCCATCGATAACCGTCTGTACAAGATTGGTCCCTGAGTTTTTCTGCGACTTCAACGATGCGGTGCTGCCGCGGCAATCCATGTCGACGCCGTCGGAGTGGTTTTTGCTCACCATCACGCCCGAGATGATGCCGAATTTGGCGCCAAAATTGATTCCGACGCCGGCATTTCCGGTGGATTTGCTGGCGACCACCATGTTGTCTTCAGTCGTCGGCAGATCGACTCCGTCGCCACCATTTTTCGAAGTGGTCGATCCGATCACGCCATTGTCCTCACTGAGCAGTTCGACCCCATCGCCAGTATTATTCTGGATCTTGCTGGCGACGACGAAACTGCAGCAGTGATTCATTTGCACGCCGATGCCGGTGTTGTTGTTTACGGTGCTTCCAACCAGCGTATTGCAGCAGTCATTGATCGCGATTCCACCATTGCCGTTCCCGTTAGCCTGAATCTTGCTCAAGCTGCTGTCGTCATCAAGTAAGGCGATGCCGACATCGCCGTTGTTGTTGGTCGTGACTGCACTCAACGTATTGCAGCAGTCTCCGATGATTACCCCGTCGGCGGCATTGTTCGAGGAATTGAGGTTGGAAATTATCGCCTGGCCCGACGCCTCCAGGTTGACGCCATTACTGAAGCCGCTGATTTTGCCGTTGGCGATAATCGCGAAGTTGCGTGCACTGCCGCCGTCGGTGATGCCCGAGCCGCTGCCGTTGCCCTTGATGGTTTTCCCTTTCAAGTCGATCGCAACGTTGGACGCGCCGATCACGAGGCAATCTCCGGACGCGCTCAGATTACTGGTCAGGAAGTAGTTGCCGGGCGCCGAGAGCGTCTGGCACGACGACACCCCGGTCTGCGCGCCCGCACGTCCGCACAATCCAACAATCAACAGCATCGTGAATAGCGCGGCCACAATCCGCCGCGCCGAAAATTCGATATTCATAGTTCCGTCCCGTGGAAGATCCGCGGTGATGCGCACGCGGGGATCGCGTATGGAAATCTGGAGCATTTTGAAATCATCCGCCAGAGCATCTCGCTACAGCTTGTTGTTCAACTGCGTGCAGGTGCCGCCGCTGGTTGTGAGTGAGCCGCCCGCGTTGCCTTTGGCCTGCAGGCCGGTGATCGCTCCCGGACATTGCACGTCGGCGCCGGCGCCCTGGTTTCCGTTCGCTACACTGCTGGTAATCTGATTGTCAGTGCCGCTCAGGAAAATTCCGTTGCCGCTGTTGCCGCTGGCGTTGGTGCCGGAAACGAGGTTGTCGTCGTTGGTCAGATGCACTCCGTCGCCTTGGTTAAGCGCGACCGTGCTGCCGACGACGAAGTTGCAACAGCTGGTTATCAGATCGACGCCGTCACCGGTGTTCTGCTGCACCTTGCTGTTGATCACGAAGTTGCAGCAGTCATTGCCAAAAACCCCGGTGCCGCCGTTGTGGGAAACGGTGCTGTTGGCGCTCGCCGTGCAGCATCCGGTTGCGATAATGCCGCCGCCTGCGCCGTTGTTGTTGACCTGGAGGTTGTTCAGCGAGTAGCAGCACTCCAGCGCCATTACCCCGACCGTGCCATTGTTGTTCGCGGTTACGGAA
Organism: Binatus sp. (SeqCode); assembly: GCF_036522015.1. GTDB lineage: Bacteria > Desulfobacterota > Binatia > Binatales > Binataceae > Binatus. The sequence continues at coordinate 2,983 of NZ_DATDGQ010000372.1, read as the reverse complement.
TCGAGCACTCCGCAACAGGTGCCGACCAAAACGCCGGTGTCCGTATTTTTCGAAGAATCGACGTTGCGAATCACCACGCAGCATGAGGTGTCGAGTCCGATGCCGACGCTGAAGTTGCGGATCTTGCCGTTGGCAATCGCCATCGACTCGAAATGTCCGCCGCCGTCGGAGATTCCGTCGCCGGTGCCGTTACCGGTGATGGTGTGATTCCGCATGTCGAACGAGACGCCTTCACTGCCGATGACGATACAGTTGCCGGTCGCGGTCAGATTAGTGGTCAGGAAATAATTCCCTGCCGGAGACAGCGTCCCGCACGCCGATACCGCCGTGTCGGCTCGCGCGGGCGACGCGGCAAAAAACAGCGCCAACGCACCCAATGTCGCGAGTGCATATCCTCTGAAACCCCTCTCGAGTGACATACCTTCCTCCCCAGACCGCGCCGCTTGAGCTGCGCCAGGTAGAATCGAGCGTGTCGGTGCAGGAGATTCCGATGGTGCTGCGGGCGGTCGCGAACCTTGTGACACTCCGGCGGGACTAATGCAATAGAGAATGGTGCGAATGAGCGCAGTCGGTTGATTCTTCCGACCGCTCTTTGTTCTATCTTTAAGAATCAGATCGCCGCGAATGTAAAAAATCCAACAGCTCGCGCATCGAGGCGCAAGCATTCAACGATCGTCTCAACTCTTTCGCATAAGATTGGAATCTGATGGCTGGCGATGATCGCGACACACTGAAACGGACGTTCGATCAGGACGCCGCGCTTTACGACAAGGCTCGCCCCGAATACCCGGAGCAGATCTTCGACGACCTGTTCGCGCTTGGCGGTCTCGCGAGCGAGGCCGCGGTGCTGGAACTCGGATGCGGCACGGGCCAGGCTACTCGTCATCTTGCACGTCGCGGAGGCAGCGTCGTCGGCATCGAGCTCGGCGCAAACCTCGCGGCAGTCGCACGTCGCAATCTCGAATTGTTCCCGCGCGTCGAGGTAATCACTTCCGCCTTCGAATCGTGGGAGCCGCGCGAGTTGCTGTTCGACATGGTGTTCGCGTCATCGTCGTGGCATTGGCTAGATCCTGAAATACGCTACGCGAAGACTGCGCGCGTGCTGAAGCCGGCCGGCATACTCGCAATCGTGGACAACGGTCACGCGTTTCCCGACGGATTCGATCCGTTCTTCACGGAGATCCAGAAAAGCTACGAGGCGCTCGGTGAACCGCATCTCGAATGGCCGCCGCCACGACCGGAGGATGAGCCCGACCGCCGCGAGGAAATCGAACGCACCGGTCTGTTCGAAGTTGTCGGCGACAGGCGCCACGTGTGGCCGGTCGACTACAGCGCCGATACGTACATCGACGTGCTGAATACTTACTCGGACCATATCGCGTGGGAGCAATCGAAGCGCGACAAATTGTACGCCGACGTCCGCCGCCTGATCGCGCAACGCCCCGACGGTCGAATCCGCAAGCACTATCTCAGTATCGTGCACGTCTGCCGCCGCATATCGTGACAGTTTGCAGCGCCGGGTACGCGAGCAACAAAACACTCTGGAGGGAACTCGCATGGGTCGCGTGATCGATGGCGGCTGTCAATGCGGCCGCGTCAAGTATCGAGTCGAGGGCGAGCCGTTCGGCCTCGCTGTATGCCACTGCACCGAATGCCAACGGCAATCGGGGAGCGCGTTCGGGATGAGCCTCGCGGTGGCGCCCGCGGCATTCAAGTTACGTTCGGGCGCGCTGAAAACGTTTGAGGTGAAATGCGATAGCGGTCGAATGAAGATGTGTGCGTTCTGCCCGGAATGCGGCACCCGCATCTATCATCAAACCGGCAACGGCATGAGCATCAAAGCCGGCACGCTCGACGACACGTCGTGGCTGAAACCAGACGCCCACTATTGGACGATGAGAAAGCAGTCGTGGGTGGTTGTTCCCGATGGTGTCGCCCAATTCAGCGACGACGGTTGATGGGGAAAAGCGTCGGACCGCCACGCTACGTGGGCCTAAGCGATCTCTCTTCGTGTCCGCCCGCGCTTTTTGTGTCATCCCGAGCGTAGCCGAGGGACCCCGGATCTTTCTCGACGCCAACTAGCTCACCTCAACCATGGCGCGAGTGTTGTGAGCGCCGGATGATCCGGGCGATTCGCACAGATATCACCCACGCTTCGACATGCGATCACCACTCTTGAGCCGTGGTTGAGGTGCGCCAACCGTCACTGCAAAAGATCCGGGGTCCCTCGGCTACGCTCGGGATGACACAAAAACGAGATAACGCAAAAGACCGGTCGCGACACAGGTCGGACGAATCCATGTCATCCAGTGCCGCCGGTTCCGGTCTCTCGAGATCGCGCAGCGCTCCTTTTCGCGCGCATTCGGTTGATTCCACTAATCGCGGTATGTTTATCTGTGAGATTCAAACAACCATGAATGTAAATATCGAAGAACCCAACAGTCTCCGGCGCAAACTTACGATTGAAGTCGAGCCCGACGAAATCAAGCATGAGCTGGATCGCGCCTACAACGAACTCAAACGTGGCGTGGTGCTCAAGGGCTTCCGCCCGGGCCATGCGCCGCGCAATCTGCTCGAGCGATTCTTCGGCGAGCAGGTCCGCGGCGAAGTAGTTCAGAAGCTCGTCGAGGAATACACCAAAAAGGCGCTCGATGAGCACGACCTCAAGCCCGTGGTCGCGCCCGAAATCGTCACCGAACAGACCGACCTGCAGAAGGACCTCGCGCTCAAGTTCAGCGCGACGTTCGACTTGCGCCCGACGATCGAGGTCAAGGACTACGAAGGCCTCAAAGTGCCCGAGTCCAGGGTCGAGGTCACCGATGAGCAACTGGACGAGGCGATCGAGCGATTTCGCTTGCGCCAGGCGACGCTCAAGAAAGTCGAGGATCGCACGATCGTCGAAGACGGCGACTATGCGCTCGCGTCGATCGAAGCCTTCGAGGACGGCAAGCCGATGTCGAAGACCAAGGCCGACGATCGGTTG
>NZ_DATDGQ010000371.1:0-15682 GCF_036522015.1 Binatus sp. (SeqCode) | reverse complement strand
GGTCAGGTCGGGCATCGAGAGCGCAATGCTAGCGGAATATAGGCGAAAATGCTTGCTGGGGACGCGGGCTCAGACCCGCCTTGCTGACACCTTGTCCGCGGTGGTATCTTGCTGCTTAGAAGTGGGCGCGTGCCCACTTTTTTGTTGGTGTCGCCAAAAGGGTTTCGTCACATATGCCGGGTTGACGGCGGTAGCGAGCGAAGAGGTGAGAGCTGATGACGGCCCTGACGCTTCATCCGACCGCGGAAAAGGTGGTCGCGTTGCTCGAGCCGCACATCGAACGCCAGGGTTATGAACTGGTTTCGGTGGATTTTCGCAAGGGCACGCGGCACTCGATGCTGAGGTTGCTGGTGGATAAGCCGGGTGGCGGAATTGCGCTCAGCGATTTGGAGAAGCTGAGTCCGACGCTCGGCGATTTGCTCGACGTGTACGACCCGGTCGAGGGCCGCTACACGCTGGAAGTTGCGTCGCCGGGGATCAACCGGCCGTTGCGCAAGCTCGAGCATTTCGAGGCGGTGAGGGGTGAGCGGGTCAAGGTGCGAACGCATCGCGCGCGCGACGGGCAGAAGGCGTTCGTGGGCAAGCTGGTGAGTGTCGGCGAAAGTGGAATCGAGCTTGAGGACGAATCGAGCCGCAAGCGGCAGGCGATTGGTTTTGACGAGATGTCCGGAGCAAATTACGAGTATGACTTTGACAAATAGATACATCCGCTCCCGAACCGGTGGAGCAACAAAAATTATTGGCGCGCATCACTTTGCGCGCTCCGGGGAGGCGCCATGCAGATCGATCTGAACCGGGTAATCGAGCAGGTAAGCAAGGAAAAAGGTATCGACAAAACGATCGTGATCAACGCGGTCGAGGAGATGATGCATTCGGCGGCGCGGCGCACGTTCGGGCCCGACCGCAATATCGAGTCGCGCTTCAATCCGGAGCTCGGCGAAATCGAGCTGTTCGAAATCAAGACGGTCGTCGAGAAGGTCGCCAACGCGGCCGCCGAGGCTGACGTCACCGAAGCGCGCGCGAAATACGATCCTGAGGCCGAGGTCGGCGACGAAATTCTGATCAAGCTGGATACCGCCACGATGGGCCGGATCGCGGCGCAGGCGGCCAAGCAAAATCTCATCCAGCATATTCGCGACGCCGAGCGCAAACAGATTTTCAACGAGTTCAAGGATCGCAAGCAGGAAGTCGTTTCCGGAATCGTGCAGCGCTTCGAGCGTAAGAACATGATTGTCAACCTCGGACGCACCGAGGCAATCCTGCCCGAGAAGGAGCAGATCCCGCACGAGCGCTATCGCCAGGGCGATCGCATCCGCGCGCTGATTTTGGATGTTGACCTTTCTGAAAAGGGACTTTCGATCGTGCTCTCGCGCACCTCGAACGACTTCCTGATGAAGCTGTTCGAGCAGGAGGTGCCCGAGATTTACGAAGGCATCGTCGAGATTCGGCAGAGCGCGCGCGAGCCCGGCGGTCGCGCCAAGGTCGCCGTGTACTCGAAGGATTCGGACGTCGATCCGGTCGGCGCATGCGTCGGGATGAAGGGTACGCGCGTGCAATCTGTCGTGCAGGAGCTGCGCGGCGAAAAAATCGACATCGTGCCGTGGACCGACGATCAGGCCGAGCTGGTCTGCCGCGCACTTGCGCCGGCGAAAGTCTCGAAGGTGATAATCGACGAGGACGAGCATGCGATGGAAGTGATCGTCCCCGACGATCAACTGTCGCTGGCGATTGGCAAGCGCGGGCAGAACGTGCGCCTGGCGCATCGCCTGACCGGATGGAAGCTCGACGTGCGCAGCGAGATGGAGGCCGAAGAAGAGGCTCGCTCGGCGCGCGCGTCGCTCAACGCAATTCCGGGAATCGGCGATATCAACGCGGAGCTGCTCTACCAGTGGGGCTTCCGGTCCGCGGAGCAACTGTCGGAGGCCGACGAGACTGCGTTCGACGTCGAGGGAATCAGCGCCGACCGCGCTACAACGATAATCAACGCGGCGCGCGAGCACGTCGCGAACAAGAAAATCCTGGCTGCCGAAAAAGCAGCGGCCGCGGAAGAGGCTGCTACTGCTGCCGCGACGGCTGCGGCGGAAGCTGCGACGCTCGCGGCGGACCTGGCAGTAGCCACCGAAGCCGAGGGCGCCGATGCGGCGAGCGAGACGATCGCGGAAGAATCCGCGCCGCCCGCCGCCACCGAAGATGCGGGAGAAAAATAGTATTCACCGTCCCCAGCGTACCTGTGTGGGATGCCGCGCGCAGGACGCGAAGGCGGCGATGATTCGGATTGCGGTCGTGAACGGACATGTCGAAGTGGATTTCGAGGCGCGACGAAAAGGGCGCGGCGGCTATTTGCATCCGACGCTTGAATGCGTCGAGCGGTTCGTCGTCTCTAAAGTTAAGGAATTTAAGGCGCTCCGGCGGAAAATAGAACGTCCGGAGCGCGACCGGATAGCGGCGGCAATGAAACTCCGACTGGATAGAAACTTAAAGGTCGAATAGTATAACCCGGATGGCGCGAAAGCGGATCAAAACTCTTGCTACTGAATGGGGCTTCCCGGTCGAGGATTTGCTCGCCGGATGTGCCCGCCTGAAACTCGGACATACCCAGTCCGAGTCGAGTCTTCTCTCACCCGAAGAGGCGGACCGGCTGAAGGCCGACCTCGACGACCAGGCGCATCGCGCGACGATTCTGCGCCGCGAAACCGTGCTCGAGACGAGCAGCGGGAAAATTCTGGAAAAGCGCCTCAACGCCACCGTGATGCGCCGGCGTCATGCCGAGGGCGGCGGGCCCGCCGGCGGCGCGGACACGCCTTTCCATTTTGAAGTCGAAGAATCGCGCGACGATTCTTTCGTGTCGCCGTTTCTCGGCGATTCATCGGCGGAAACCGAGACTCCGGTCATGTTCGACTCGGGCCATCATGAGCCGGCGCCGGCGGTCGAGCCGCATCGCGCGCCCGAGCCTGTCGCCATCAAGCCTGAGCCTCCAATTGAAGAAATTGGCGAGGCCGACTACGAGGCTCATCCGCCCGAGGCGTCCGTACATATAAAGGATGAGGAACCCGAGCCGGAGCCCAGGTTTGTGCCCGAGCCGGAGCACGCACCTGTGGTCGCCGAAGCTGCGCCCGCGCCCGATGCACCTCCGGCGACGCCGGCGGCACCGTCCTCGCGATTCGGTTACCGGACTGATCGTGTGCGACCGGCGGACACGGCGGAGCGCGGCTCGATCAATCTGACGCGAGGCTCTCAGACCGGACCGACGCTCGATGACGGGCAGAAGGGGCCGAAGGTCCTCGGCAAGATCGATCTGCGGCCGAAGGCGCCGCCACCGCGACCCGCGTCGCCCGGTACTCGTACCCAAGCCGGCGCGCCAAGTGCGCGTCCCGGACTGACTGGGCGCTTTGCTCCGCAACAACAACAGCCGGCGCAGCCTGCCGACGGCGGGCCGCAGCTTACGCCCGACCAACTCGCGGCTAACAAGCCCGGCGCCCGGGGCGCAATCAAGAAAAAGAAAGTCGTCAAGAAGGGCAGCACCGACCTCGCCGCCGAGCGCGAGATGCGCGGGCTGCGCGTGCCGAAGAAGCGCCGCGCACTCCCCGGCAAGGAACAGCGCAAGACCGAGATCACCACGCCCAAGGCCTCCAAGCGCGTCGTGCGCATCACCGAGGGCGTCACGGTTGGCGACCTCGGCCGCTCGATGGGCGTCAAGGCCGGCGACCTGATCAAAAAATTAATGGAACTCGGCCAGATGGCGACGCTCAACCAGGTCCTCGACGTTGACACCGCCACGCTGCTTGCCGGCGAGTTCGGCTACAGCGTCGAGAACGTTTCGTTCGACGCCGAGCAGGTTATCGAAGAGGCGCCGGAGGAGACCGTCGTCGGCGAGAGCGTCACGCGGCCGCCGGTCGTCACCGTGATGGGCCACGTCGATCACGGCAAGACCTCGCTGCTCGACGCGATTCGCCACACCAACGTGACCGCGCGCGAGTTCGGCGGAATCACGCAGCACATCGGCGCGTACACCGTCGAGGCCAACGGCCGCACGATCGCGTTCGTCGATACTCCCGGTCACGAGGCGTTCACTGCGATGCGCGCGCGCGGCGCCAAGGTCACCGACATCGTCGTGCTGGTGGTCGCCGCGAACGAAGGCGTGATGCCGCAGACGCAGGAGGCGATCAATCACGCCCGCGCCGCCAACGTTCCGATCATCGTCGCGATCAACAAGATAGATTTGCCCGACGCCAACATCGACAACGTCAAGCAGCGCCTGACCCAGGTCGGCCTGGTGCCCGAAGACTACGGCGGCGACACGATCACCGTCCCGGTATCGGCCCGCACTGGCGTCGGAATCAACGAGCTGCTCGAGATGATCCTGCTGAAGGCCGACACTATGGAGCTGAAGGCCAATCCGTCGCGCCCCGCGCGCGGCACGATAGTCGAGTCGCAGCTCGATCGCGGACGGGGCCCCGTCGCCACCGTGCTGATCCAGGAAGGCACACTGCACCAAGGCGATCCTTTCGTCAGCGGGACTTCGTACGGACGCGTGCGCGCGATGCAGAACCATCTCGGCCAGCGTCTCACCGAGGCGGGACCGTCAACCCCGGTCGAGATTTTCGGCCTCTCCACCGTTCCCGAACCGGGCACCGTGTTCACCGCCGTGGTCGAGGAATCGAAAGCGCGTCAGGTCGCCGAGTATCGCCGCGGCAAGCAGCGCGAAGGCGAACTCACCAAGACCAGCCGCATCTCGCTCGAAGACTTGAGCAGCCGGCTGGCGGCGGGCGAGGTCAAGGAGCTCAAAGTAATCCTCAAAGGCGACGTGCAGGGCTCGGTCGAGGCGCTCGCCGACGCGCTCGCGCGGCTGTCCACTGAGGAAGTCAAGCTCGAAGTGATTCACGCCTCGGCAGGCGCGATCTCGGAAACCGACGTGACGCTCGCGTCGGCTTCCAAAGCCATCATCATCGGATTCAATATCCGTCCCGAACCGAAGGCCGCCAATCTCGCGGAGAAAGAGGGCGTCGAGATTCGCCTCTACACGATCATCTACGAAGCGATCAACGACATGCGCGAGGCGATGGAAGGTCTGCTGGCGCCGACCTATCGCGAGAAGGCGCTCGGCCGCGCCGAAGTCCGCAAGATTTTCAACGTGCCCGGAGCCACCGTCGCGGGATGCATGGTCGTCGACGGCAAGATTGTGCGTAGCGCGCGCGCGCGGCTGGTGCGCGACGGCCGGCCGGTGTGGGAGGGCAAGCTCGCCACGCTCAAGCGCTTCAAGGACGACGCGCGCGAAGTCGCGCAGGGCTACGAATGCGGTATCGCGCTCGAAAATTTCAACGACGTGAAACCGGACGACATCATCGAAGCTTTCGAGATGGAAGCGATTCTGCGCAAGCTCGCCGCGCCAACTCCTCAGACGGTGCGCGGTCAAGCGGCGGTCGAAAAGCAGCTTCAGCCTTAGACTGCGGGTTGGTTGATCGTTCCGGGCGCGCCGCGTGCGCGTTGGCGGAGGGGGCGTATTGCTATGGTCGTCGGCATCATGCGGCTGACGCTGTTCCTGCCGGAAAATCATTCGCTCAAGGGCAAACGGCAGGTGCTGCGCGCGATCAAGAGTCGCGTCCAAAACAAGTTCAACGTCTCGATCGCCGAGTCCGACAACCACGACATGTGGCAGCGCGCCGAGTTGGGTATCGCGCAGGTCGGCAGCGATCGCGCGTTCGTAGACAAGGCGCTGCGCGAGGTCGTGAACTTTATCGATTCGCTGGGCCTGGTCCCGCTCGGCGAAGAGCAACTCGAGATCATCAACTACTGAACGGTGACGAACATTGCCTGAAGGCCGAAGACCCGAGCGCGTAGCCGAAGCAGTCCTGAGAGAGCTGTCAGGCCTGCTCGTGCGTGACCTGCGCGACCCGCGCTTGCGCGGCATCACGCTCACCGCCGTCACGATGGACGACGACCTGCGCCACGGTCACGTCTACTTCTCGCACCTCGAAGGTTCGATCCGCGCCCCCGCCTCAATCGCCGGCTTCAAAAGCGCCAGCGGCTTCATCCGCCGCGAAATCGGCAAATCGCTGGGACTTAGATACACCCCCGAACTGGATTTCGAATTCGACCCCGGCTTGGAGCGCGCCGCCCGCATCGACGCCCTGCTCAAGCAGTCCGCCCCCAAGGATTGAGTCGATCACTTAATCCAATGTGAAACCCGCGATGGGTTTCACGCTTCCTTCGGCAGGGGTAACCCCTACACCCAGTGAAAAGTGAAAAGTGAAAAGTGCTAATCGCAAAATGGCGAGGACGCCATTTTGCTCTCAGGTTCTTTTTCCTGTGTCATTCTTTTCTTGTGTCATCCCGAGCGAAGCCCAGGGACCCCGGATCTTTCTCGACGCCAACCGCCGCACCCCCAATCACGGATCAACCGCGGTGTGTGACGCTCGATTCCGTCCTTATGTCATTCTAGGGCGAAGCGAGGAATCCCGGATCCGGAAATGAACAAGCGATCCTCCCTTGGCACAGCATTCGCGATCGCGCTGACGATGTTCTTCCTCCATCCGGCGTCTGCGACAGCCACTCCCTGGTTCAACGGCGGCTATCTATATCGATACGCGTTCTGGGGCTTGCGCCAACAATTCTCGCCGTCCGACGACTACAAGATGTTTCCTTACCGCAAGATCGAAAACGCGCCGCCCGCGTATCAGTTTCCTCGCGCGGCCACCGGCGCCCTTCCGTTAGAGGTCGAATACAAGGAAGGCGATTCGATCAAGCGCGTCGCGCTCGACCAATTGCTCGAATCAACCGGCACTCACGCCTTCATCGTCATCAAAGACGGCCAGATTCTCGACGAGCGGTACCTCAACGGCTACCAGCGCGATTCGATCTGTATCTCGCGGTCGATGGCCAAATCGTTCACGTCCGCCCTGGTCGGGATCGCAATCGACGAGGGCTACATCATGAGTGTTGACGACTTGGTCACCAAGTACCTGCCGGAACTCCAGGGTCGTGGCTTCGATACGATAACAATCAGAAATCTGCTGACGATGGGATAGGGAATCCGCTATCGAATCAACGAGATGCCCTGGGATGAGGACGCGCTCTACTACTTCTATCCGAACATCAGGCAACTGCTGCTCACGGACATGGAGGTGGCGGAGCCGCCCGGACAGAGCTTCCACTACACGGACTACAACGTCGGCCTGCTGACGATAATTCTCGAGCGCACTACCCATCGCAGCGTCAGCAACAATCTGCAGGAAAAAATCTGGAAGCCGATCGGGATGGAATATCCCGCAACCTGGAGCCTCGACAGCTACGAAGACGGTTTCGAGCTGACGCACGTCGCGCTCAACGCGAGAGCGATCGACTACGCGAAGTTCGGCCAGCTTTTTCTCGACAGGGGCAACTGGAATGGCAAACGAATCATCTCGCAGCGATGGGTGACCGAATCAACCGCTCCGGATCCGAACGATCGCCGCGCTTGGGAAACGTATCCTGAGTGGTTGGACGCGGGCGGTTACTACAAATATTTCTGGTGGGGCAAATCCCGAGGCGCCGATGACTACTCCTTCGAGGCCATCGGCAGATGGGGCCAGTTCATCTTCGTCGCTCCCAGAGCCAACGTGGTAATAGTGTGGACAGCGGCCAATTTCGGCATCGACCTCAATCAATGGTCGCAAGTGTTCCAATACATCGCGAATTCCGTGAGGCACAGCGAACCTTCGCAACCCGCGCCGTGATACGTTGCGCAATTCACTTTGACAGCATTCGCTCGCGATTCTCTGACTTCGCGCCGCGCTCCAGCAACGGCTCTACGTCGCCTGTGATCAACCGTGCGCCGCGATCGTTGCGGAGGTACGTCCACGCCCATTCGACGATCACGATGAACCGGTTGCGGAATCCAATCAGAAAGAAAATGTGCACGAACAGCCACATCAGCCATGCGACGAGGCCGCCAAGATGCAGCCCCGCGATATCGGCGACTGCCGCCGCCTTGCCAATCGTCGCGAGCGTGCCCTTGTCCCGGTAATGAAACGGCAACGTCGGTTCGCCGCGTATCAATCTCACGATATTTTTCGCCGCATGCCGTCCTTCCTGCATCGCGGCCGGCGACAGTCCCGGCACCGGCTTGCCGCCGGACGAGATCGACGCCAGGTCGCCAATCACGAACACGCCGTCGGCGCCCGGCACCGACAGATCCTGATTCACGATCACGCGCCCCGCGCGATCCAGCTTCACCTCCGCGGCGGCTCCCAGAGCCTTCCCCAACGCCGACGCGGCCACCCCGGCCGCCCAGATCACGGTCCGCGCGTCGAGCCGCATCCCGCCGTGCGTGACGCCGCGATCGTCGACCGACGTCACCGGAGAGTCCGTGATTACCTCGACGCCCAGCCGCTCGAGTTGCCGCCGCGCGCTCTTTGACGACTCGGGCGACATCGCAGGCAGCACCTTCGGACCAGCCTCTATCAGGATGATGCGCGCGTTGCCGGGATCGATCTTTCGAAAATCGCGCTCGAGCACGCGCCGCGAAATCTCCGCCAGCGCCCCCGCCATCTCGACCCCGGTCGGCCCCGCGCCGATTATCACGAACGTCATCCAGTTCGCGACTTCCACCGCGTCAATCTCGCGCTCGGCTGCTTCGTATGCGACCAGCACCCGGCGGCGAATCTCGATCGCATCTTCGAGCGTCTTCAGACCCGGCGCCGGCTCGAGCCATTCGTCGTGTCCGAAGTACGAATGCGTCGCGCCCGTCGCGACGATCAGAAAATCGTACGCCACCTCGCCGTCGAGCAACTGTACGATCTTATGCCGCGTGTCGATCGCGCTCGCTTCGCCAAGAATCACGTTCGCATTGCGCTGCCGCCGCAGTATCCGCCGTATCGGCGACGCGATGTCGCTCGGATTCAGCGCTGCCGTCGCAACCTGGTACAGCAACGGTTGAAACAGGTGATGGTTGCGCCGATCGATCATCGTCAGCCGCACTGTCGCGCGTTTGAGCGCCCGCGCCGCAGCGATCCCGCCGAATCCGCCGCCGATGATCACGACATGCTTGTCCGCATCCACGACAATGATCGTAGCGGTCCACTCAAAGCGGAGCGAATACTCTTAAGCGCCGCGTTGGTATCGGCTAAGGTGATGGGTCTTCTCATGAACGCAATCTTGTTGGTGGATAAGCCTGCCGGAATCTCGTCGGCGGAGGTGGTGCGTCGGGTCAAGTCGCGCGTGAAGCCGGCTCGCGTCGGACATCTCGGCACGCTCGATCCCTTCGCGACCGGATTGCTGCCGATCATGATTGGCGAGGCGACCAAGCTCGCGCCGTTTATCGACGGCGGCGACAAGGAATACGCGGGCCTCATCCGCCTCGGCGTTGAGACCGACACCCTCGATCGCGACGGCGCCGAAGTTCGCCGCGCCGAGTTGCCCGCAATTTCGCCCGAAAAGCTCGCGCAAGTTACCGCACAGTTCACCGGCGCGATCGAACAGGTTCCTCCCGTGTACTCCGCGATCAAGCGCGCCGGCGTGCCGCTCTATCGGCTCGCACGCCGCGGCGACGACGTGGCGCCGGCCGAAAAACGCAGCGTCGAGATCAAGCGCCTCGAGCTCGTTTGCGGAGCGCCCGATGCGATTCGATTCGTCGCGACCTGCTCGCCTGGCACCTACGCGCGTTCGCTGGCACGCGATATCGGCGTCGCACTCGGGACTGTCGCGCACCTCGACGAGCTCCGCCGCACCCGCAACGGCACATTCTCGATCGCCGACGCGATGCCGCTGGCCGACGTCCTCGCATCGCTCGATTCCGGCTCGCCGCTGCGACTGATTAGTCTTCGCGACGCACTCGTCGGCGTCCCCGAACTGGTGATCGACACCACGGCCGAAAAACGCCTTCGCAACGGCGACTCGCGCGCGCTCGACTCGCAGGTGCCGACCGGTGACCCGCGATTCAAAGTTATATCGGAGAGCGGCGAACTAATCGCAGTAGCGCGTGCAACCTCGCGAGTGACGGCGATCGTGGAGCGAATCTTCAACCTCGATGCTTGATCGCCGGCTCCCTTCTTTCTTGTGTCATTCTGAGCGAAGCTAAGAATGCCGGTCTTTTTGAACGTCGGCCGACTCACCCCAACCATGGATCCGGCGACGTTCTTGACGGTCTCCTATTGCGCCGCAAGGGCGGATCGCATTGACGATGCGGCACTGACCATGATCGCGCCATGGTTGGGGTGAGTCGGCCGGCACCGAGAAAGATCCGGGATTCTTCGCTACGCTCAGAATGACACGGACCTCCTACCTTTACTCTCCCTCTCGGCTCTGTTAACTTGGTCGGCTAAAGATAAAGGAAAAAGGGAAAGTAAGAACTCCGAATGCCTCTTCCATCAGCCCGTAAGCGGGAAGTCATAGAAGCCAACGCTCGAACCACCAATGACAGTGGCTCGCCTGAAGTTCAGGTCGCGCTACTCTCGGCCCGGATCGACCAGTTGACCACGCATCTCGCGGCGCACAAGAAGGATCATCACACGCGCCGTGGCCTGTTGCGCCTGGTTGGCAAGCGTCGTCGGCTGCTTGATTACCTGCACACGCGCGATTTTTCGCGCTACAAAGGGCTGATCGAAAAGCTGGGCATCCGGAGATAGGCCGCACATATTCTGCCGCGCCGCCCTCAACGCATCGGGCGCGCGGGCCTTGGCTGTCATCCTGGCAGATAACAAGGCGCGTCCTCTGTGGCGCCTCGCGGGAATTGAAAAGTGAAAAACCCGCAAACGTCGCGCGGCCTCAGTCCTCCCTCAGGTATCACTAATGTACGAGAAACTCGAAATTGATTTTGCGGGGCGCAAGCTCTCGCTCGAAACCGGCCGCCTGGCCAAGCAGGCGCACGGCAGCGTGCTCGCGACTTATGGCGACACCGTCGTGCTGGCGACCGCAGTCTCGCAGTATGAAGCGCGGCCCAACATGGATTTTCTGCCGCTCACTGTGGATTACGTCGAGAAGACGTTCGCCGCCGGCAAAATTCCGGGCGGTTTTTTCAAGCGCGAAGGACGCGCTTCCGAAAAAGAAGTCCTTACCTCACGCCTGATCGACCGCGCGATGCGCCCGTTGTTCCCCAAGGGCTACGATCGCGAAACCCAAATCATCACGACCGTGCTGTCCGCCGATCGCGATAACGATTCCGACATGCTCTCGCTGATCGCAGCCTCGGCCGCGCTGCTGGTCTCTGACATCCAGCACAAAGGCCCCGTTGCGTCGGTACGGATGGGCCGGGTCGAGGGCAAGATTGTCGTCAATCCGACTTCGACTCAACTCGAGGGCAGCGATGTCTCCCTTGTCGTCGCGGCCAGTCCCGAGTCGATCATGATGCTCGAGGGCGGCGCGCAGATCGTTGACGAAGAGGTGATCCTCGAAGCGCTGTTCGCGGCGCACGAGGCGATGCAGCCGATATTCGCGATGCAGGAAGAGCTGCAACGCCGCGCGGGCAAGCCCAAGCGCGAGTTCGCCGTCAAGGAACGCGACGCGGCGCTGTTGAAGGCGGTCGAAAAGAACATCGGCGACGGAATCGAGAAGGCGCTCGCCATCAAGGGCAAGAAAGAGCGCGCCGCCGCCGTGTACGCGGTTAGCGACAAGGTCGTGGCCGAGCTAGGCGAGAAATTTCCCGATCGCGCCAAGGAAATCATCGACGCCTGCGACTACCTCGTCCGCACTCGCGTGCGCATAGCGATCCTCGACGACGACAAGCGCATCGACGACCGCAAGTCCACCGACATCCGCCAGATTAGCGCCGACGTGCAGATCCTCCCGCGCGTGCATGGCTCCGCGGTGTTCACCCGCGGCGAGACCCAGGCGCTGGCGACCGTAACGCTCGGCACTTCATCCGACGAGCAGAAGATCGACGCGCTGCTCGGCGAGCGTTTCAAGAAATTTTTGCTGCATTATAACTTCCCGCCGTTCTCAACCGGCGAGGTGAAGTTTTTGCGCGCTCCGTCGCGGCGTGAAGTCGGCCACGGCGCACTCGCTGAACGCGCGCTATCTCCGATACTCCCCGACGAAGCCGACTTCCCGTACACGATTCGCGTCGTGTCGGAGGTGCTCGAATCCAACGGCAGCTCCTCGATGGCCACGGTCTGCGGGGGCAGTCTCGCGCTGATGGACGCGGGCGTGCCGACCAAGGCGCCCGTCGCGGGCATCGCGATGGGCCTGGTCAAGGAAGGCGACAAGGTCCGCGTGCTCACCGACATCCTCGGCGACGAGGACCATCTCGGCGACATGGACTTTAAGGTCGCCGGCACCAAGGCTGGCGTCACTGCGATCCAGATGGACAACAAGGCCGGCGGCGTGTCGAAGGAGATCATGCGTCAGGCGCTCCATCAGGCGCGCGACGCCCGGTTGTTCATTCTCGGCGTGATGGAAAAGGCGCTGCCCGCGGCGCGCAAGGACGTTTCCAGCTACGCGCCGCGAATCGTCACCCTGCACATCAAGCCCGACAAGATCCGCGAAGTAATCGGCCCGGGCGGCAAAGTAATCCGCGGGTTGGTCGAGCAGACCGGCTGCAAGATCGATATAGAGGATGACGGCACAGTGCTGATTGCGTCGGCGGACGGAACCGCGATGGAAAAAGCGATCAGCATGATCCAGGCGATCACCGCCGAGCCCGAAGTCGGCAAAATCTACGACGGCGTGGTCCGCAAGATCGTCGAGTTCGGCGCCTTCGTCGAAATAATGCCCGGCACAGACGGCCTCCTGCACATCTCGCAAATCTCGAACGAGCGCATTCGCCGCGTCGAAGACGTGCTGCACGAAGGCGACGAGATCAAGGTGAAGGTGCTCGACGTCGATCGCAGCGGCAAAATCCGGCTCTCGATGCGCGAGGCTGAACAGGAACAAAACAAGGGAAATTAATCGGCGAATGATTCAAAAGAGCGTTATCGGAAACGGCGTGCGCATTCTTACCGAGGCGATGCCGCAAGTCGTTTCCTCGTCGATTGGCATTTGGGTTGAAAACGGTTCGCGCTATGAGGAGCCGGCCGAAAACGGCACCTCGCATTTCATCGAGCATCTGCTTTTCAAGGGCACCAAGAAGCGCACCGCCGCGCAAATCGCCGAGGCTTTCGACGCCGTCGGCGGCGTGCTCAACGCGTTCACAGGCAAGGAATTCACCTGCTACTACGCCAAGGTGCTCGGCAAGGACCTCGAGATGGCGACCGAGGTGCTCGCCGATATTTTTCTCGATTCGGTTTTCGATCCCGCCGAGATCGAGCGCGAGCGCCAGGTCGTCTTGCAGGAAATCTCGCAGGCCGAAGACACCCCCGACGATTTCATCCACGACCTGTTCAACGAAGAGTTCTGGAAGGGGCATCCGCTCGCGCTGCCGATTTTCGGCTCGGTCGCGACGGTAAATAAAATCGATCGCGAGCAGTTAATCTCCTTCATGGCGGAACGCTACCGCTCCAGCCGCGTCTTCATCGCCGCGGCCGGCCAGGTCGAGCACGAACGCCTCACCGCGAAATGCGCCGGGCTGTTCGGCGGCGTCGCGGGCGACGGCAAGGTCGAAAAATTCTCGCCGCCAATTGACCATCCGCTCGTGCTGATGCGCGAGAAGAAACTCGAGCAGGCGCACATCTGCATCGGCGGCCCTGGCATCAGCCAGTCCCATCGGCTCCGCTATGCAGCCTACGTGCTCAACACGGCGCTCGGCGGCGGGATGTCCTCGCGGCTGTTCCAGGAAGTCCGCGAAAAGCGCGGCCGCGTTTACAGCATCTACTCGTTCATCTCGTCGTTCATCGACTCCGGCTACTTCGGCGTTTACGCCGGCACCAATCCCGAATGGGTCGACGAAGTCCTCGAAGTAACAGTCGCCGAACTCCGCAAGGTAGAGCTCAACGGCCTGGAGCCCGCGGAACTCGCGCGCGCAAAAAGCCAGCTCCAAGGCAACATGCTGCTCGGAATGGAATCCACCGACAGCCGCATGAACCGCCTCGCCCGCAACGAAATCTATTTCCGCCGCGACGTGCCGCTGGACGAGCTCTCGGCAGGAATCGAAGCCGTCACCAACGACAACATCGTCGAGCTGGCATCGAGTTGGTTCCAACCCGACAAACTCGCGATGGTCCTGCTAGGAGACCTGAAAGGCCGCAAAATAGGCCGCGAAGTCTTCGCCCCCCTCGCGTAGGCATCGCAATTCCATATATCTGGTTCCCCTTCCCGCTCGGGAAGGGGTCAGGGGTTAGGTTGCCTTCTCCCGCGCACTGACCTGTTCACAAAATCTCCGCGCCAATAACCGTGAAATCCCACTGGCACGCGATGATCCAAATGCGCCCGCGCAATAGGCCCATTCTCAATCTGCTCGGCATCGAATATCGCGAGATGGCTCGCGTTTCGATCTTCGTCGAAAATATTCGTCAGCAAATATCCTTCGCCTTCTCTTGAGCCTTGTTGCTTTGGCACGAACACCGGCTCCGCCACGGCAAAGCGCGGACCCGCCGCATAAATGCGCATTTGCATGGTGGCATGATCGAAATGCCCGATGCCCCGATGAAAGATGTCGTCGCTGCCCGGCCCGCCGATACAAGCCACATAGCCATGCCGATAACTCAGTCCGATACGTCGCTCGTCGATGCGCGGATACTCACAGCGCTCGTCGCTTAGCCTCTCGACGGTGAAGCTGCCCGGCTTCGACCAGTCGAAATCCCAACGCGTCAGGTACTGCGTAGCCCGACGATGGTCGGTTGGCGATCCATCCGCGAACGGGAACAGCGGCGCCTCCTGCTGGCAAACGTCCGCAACAATTCTGTCTCCTTCGTTGAACGCATTCATGAGGTGCCACACCATGCACGCTTCGCCTTCGAACCACCGAATGTCCTCGACGCCGCCGTTTCTCGGCATGATTCCCACGTGAGTACCTTTCTCAGGCTCCCACGCGATCAGAGGCGCACCAGCCATCGCCCGTTTGATCGATACCGTCACCGGACACATCGCGATAATTACGAAGTCCGTCGTCACCGCAAAATCGTGTACCAACGCCGGGAACGGCCCGCGGATCATCTCCGATCGAACCATGTCACCGGAAGCGTTCGCGACATAAAACTCGATATCCCTGGTTACGCGCCCGGTCGGAAAATTCGCAAAGAAAATCATCTCACCCGAATCAGGATCGATCTTCGGATGCGCCGTCATATTGCGCGGCAGCTTGTTGTTGAAGGACCAGCGGCCGATCGTTTCGAGCGACACGGGATCCAGTTCGATCGGTCCATGGCCTTCTTCCAGGGCCAACAGTTTGTTCGCATGCCAGATGATGTTCGTATTCGCGACGCCGTCCGTCTGCATGCTGGCGACACTCGAATCCGAATCCGACGGAACGCCCGAGGTGCCGAACAGAGCTCGACCCGCGGCGTGTTCGAGATTCCACTGCTGCGTGCGCACCCATCGATTGCGGTAAGACACGTTGCCCTTGTGCACGCGGAACGCATGCACCATTCCGTCGCCATTGAGCGGGTTGTAGTTGCCGCGCGGCGCAAACTGCGGACTGGGTCCAATGCGATAAAAGGTGCCGTCGAGGTCCGCTGGCACTTCGCCCTCAATCGTCAAATGCGCGCAGTCGCACTCCATCCGAATCGGCTCAAACCCTTTCGACAGATAAGGATCGTTCAAATTCGCGATCGCCATTTTCTGCGCCTCCAACCGTGTTCGCTAACAGCCAGCGCACGCCACTCGCAATGCTAAACCC
>NZ_DATDGQ010000370.1:0-12474 GCF_036522015.1 Binatus sp. (SeqCode) | reverse complement strand
AACGGTTTTATCCGGAGAGCAACCTGGCCGCGTCGGTGGTGGGGTTGGCGGGGATGGACGGCCAGGGGCTCTCCGGATTGGAACTGCAATACGACCGGATTGCGCGGGGGGAGGCGGTTGAGCTGAGCTTCGATCACGACGCGCAGGGGCATCCGATTTTCGACAGCCCGCTGGCACTCAAGGCCCCGGAGCCGGGCGCGCAACTCGAGCTGACTATCGACTCATCGATCCAATCGCTCGCCGAAACCGAGCTGGCCGCGGAAGTGAAGTCGAGCGGCGCGAAGCGTGGCAGCGTGATCGTGCTCGATCCGTTTACCGGCGAAGTAATGGCGATGGCGAACGTCAGCGCTGATGGCGCCAACCTTCACGACCGCCTGCACAACCCGGCAGTCGAGGACGCGTTCGAGCCTGGCTCGACGATGAAGGGAATTCTCGGCTCGATTGCGCTGGCCGATCATGCGATTACGACCGACAAGCAATTTTTTTGCGAAAACGGGCATTTCACGATCGACCGGCACACGATTCATGATCACAGCCCGCACGGATGGTTGAATCTCGGCGGGATAATCGAAGTGTCGTCGAATATCGGCGCCTCGAAGATTGCCTTGACGCTCGGTTCGCAGCGTTACTACGAAGGGCTCCGCGCTTTCGGAATCGGATCGCGTACGGGAATCGATTTGCCGGCCGAAGCAGGCGGATTGCTGAGCAAGCCTGCTGGATGGAAGGAAATCGATCTCGCCAATCACGGCTTCGGCCAGGGCGTGGCGGTCACCCCGATCCAGCTCGCGGTGGCATACGCGGCGATCGCGAACGGCGGGAATATTGTGCGGCCATACGTGGTGAAAGCTGCGTACGACGCGGAGGGGCACGCGATTTTGACGCATACGCCGCAGGTGATGCGTCGAGCGATCGCGCCCGACATTGCGCATCAGATGAATTTGTTGCTGCGCAACGTCGTGATGTCCGACGGCGGCACGGCGGCGAAGGCGCGCGTTGACGGATTTATCGTCGCGGGCAAAACTGGCACGGCGCAGATGGTGAACCCGGAAAACGGCACCTACTATCAGAATCGGCACGTGTCGTCGTTCGTTGGATTCTTGCCGGCGGACGATCCGCGGCTGCTAATCCTGGTGGCGCTGTACGACGTCGGCCACGAACATTTCGGCGGCTTGATCGCGGCGCCGGTGTTCAGCGAAATCGCGCAGGGCGCGGTCCGCGACTTGAATATCACGGCGCCGACTGAGGCCAGCATGATTCCCATGCCCGATTTCGGCAAAGACTCGAGTGGCAAAACTCCCGCTGCAACGACCGCAGATCCTGACGACTATCTCCCGGTGCTCACCGGTTCGAAGCTGACGCGGGCGACACCGAATTTCGCGGGACTGAGTCTCCGGCGCGCGATGGAATTGGCGCGCGTCTCGCGCGTCAACGTTGACGTACATGGCGGCGGCTACGTCGTCGCGCAAGAGCCGGACGCGGGCACTCCGCTCAATCATGCGACAGTGAAATTGACTCTGGCTGCGATTGTTCCGGACAGCGGAGCCGACACCGCGGCGGACGCGGACGTCGTGCCCGCATCGTATTTCAGTGGCGGCGGTGTATCGCCCGTCAGGCGAAAGTGAAACTTGGCGAATTGCTCGAAGGACTCGACGTCCGTCGAATCGACGGCGACCTGAACGTGGAAATCACGGGCCTCAGCTATGACTCGCGACAGACGAGGCCCGGTCATCTTTACTTCTCGACGGCCCGCGACGCGACGCGGAACCGGGCCGACATTGACGATGCATTAAGCCGTGGGGCGCGCGCTGTGGTGGTGGAAGGATGGGGTGGTGGAACAGCGCGCCCCGCCGTGACCCTGGTGGGGAGCGAGCGGCCGCGCCTGCTGATGGGCGCGGCCGCGTCGCGATTTTTCGGCGCGCCGAGCGAGCGCGTCGATTTGATCGGCATCACCGGAACCAGCGGCAAGACCACGACCAGTTATATCCTGGCGTCGATTTTCGAGGCCGCCGGCATGCCGACGGGGATCATCGGCACGATTGGAATTTTCATCGGCGGAAAGAAGGTCTACAGCGGACTTACCACGCCCGAGTCAATCGACTTCGAAACTGCACTGACGCAGATGGAGCATGAGGGCGTGCGACATGCGGTGGCCGAAGTGTCGTCGCAGGGCATCGCGGAAGGACGCGTCGAGGCAATGAACTTCCGCGCGTGCATGTTCACCAACCTCGGACGCGACCATCTCGACTATCACGCGACGATCGAAGACTACTTCGCGGCGAAGCTGCGGCTCTTCACCGAAATTTTACCGCGCAGCAAGCGCGCAGATACGGTCGCAGTGGTGCGCGGCGACGATCCGTTCGGGCGGCGCGTGCTCGGAGTATTGAAGGGATCGAGAATAAGTTTCGGGATGGACCAGTCGCTCGATGCGCATCCCGAACGATTTGACGCGGACCTGAGCGGGATTCGCGCGACGCTGTCGGTGCTCGGTAAAAAAATCGAAATCGAATCGCCCCTGATCGGCGAAATCAATTTGCTCAATATCCTGGGCGCGTCGGCTCTGTCGGCGGCCCTGGGTGTCGATATGGATGCGGTGGCGGATGGTGTGCGGCGATGCCCAGGGGCCCCCGGCAGACTCGAAGTGGTGCCAACGAAAGCGAAACCGGGGGTCACGGTGCTTGTCGATTACGCGCACAAGCCCGACGCGCTCCAGGCGGTGCTGACCGCGCTTCGACGTTTGCGCGCCGGCAGGATCATTTGCGTGTTCGGATGCGGCGGAGATCGCGACCGCGGCAAGCGTCCGATCATGGGTGAGATTGCGGGACGTCTGGCCGATATCCCGGTGCTGACGTCGGACAATCCACGCAGCGAGGATCCACTGGCGATAATCGCCGAGGTCGAAACGGGACTGGTCGCGGCGGGCCGTACGCGAAGCAATGATTCATCGACGACCGGCGGATATATCGTCGAGCCGGATCGCCGCACGGCGATCGCAATTGCGCTGCGAATCGCGGCCGCGGGCGACGCGGTGTTGATCGCTGGCAAGGGTCACGAGGACTACCAGTTGGTCGCGGGCCGCGTACTCCCTTTCGACGATCGGGTCGTGGTCCGCGAGCTCGCCGCAGAACTCGGCGACGGGCATAGTTGAGACTCGGCGAGCGCCGCGATGCTCTACCTGCTGCTCTACCCGCTCCACAGATATTACTCCGGCTTCAATGCGCTCCGGTACGAGACTCTGCGCTCGGTCCTGGCCGGACTGGCGGCGCTCGCGCTGTCGCTGGCTCTGGGACCTATTCTAATCAATCGCTTCCGCGAGCTGCGCATCGGGCAAACCATTCGCGACGTCGTTCCGCAGGCGCATCAGAAGAAAGCCGGCACGCCGACGATGGGCGGGTTGCTGATCGTGGCGTCGATGCTGGCGGCGACACTGTTGCTCGCCAACATTCTGAATCCGTACGTCTGGATCGCGATTTTCGTTACGCTGACCTTCGGCGCGATCGGTTTCAGCGACGACTACTTCAAACTGACGCGTGGCAAAGGACTCGGCCTCTCCGGCCCGGCCAAACTGGTGTGGTCATTCTCGTGCGCGTTCATCGCGGCGGCGTGGCTGTTTCTCTATCTCGGTTTCGACACGCATCTGACGGTGCCGTTTTTGAAGAACGCGCATCCCGACCTGCACGTGTGGTTTTACATCCCGTTCGCGATGCTCGTGATCGTGGGATGCTCGCATGCGGTGAACCTGACCGACGGACTCGACGGGCTCGCGATTGGGCCGGTGATGACGGTGGCGCTGACGTATTGGGTGTTCACGTATGTCGCCGGTAACATCAAGTTCTCCAGCTACCTGCAGATCCCGTACATTGCGAACGTCGGCGAGGTCGCGATTTTCTGCGTCTCGGTGTTCGCCGCGTCGCTCGGCTTTCTGTGGTTCAACGCTTACCCGGCTTCGATGATGATGGGCGACGTGGGCGCGCTGGCTCTTGGTGGCGCGATCGGCACCGTCGCGGTGCTATGCAAGCAGGAACTCGCGCTGGTACTCGCGGGCGGAGTGTTCGTCGCGGAGGCGGCGTCAACTATCATTCAGCGTTACTATTTCAAGGCGACGCGCAAACGTTTTTTCCTGATGGCGCCGCTGCACCATCATTTCGAACTCAAGGGAATCCCGGAGACCGTGGTTGTTATCAGATTCTGGATCGTATCGATCGTCTGCGCTCTCGTCGCGCTCAGCACGCTGAAGCTGCGTTGAATCGATGGAATTGTCGAACAAACGCGTGATGGTCGTAGGACTCGGGGTGAGCGGAGTTGCCGCGGCGCGGTTCCTTGCCTCGCGCGGCGCGAAACTCGTCATGACCGACCGCCGCGTCGACATCGATCGCGACAAGTTGCCGCCCGGCGCGGTGAAACTCGGTGCCGAAGATGCGCGCTGGGTGGATGATGTCGAGTTGGTGGTCACCAGTCCTGGAGTACCGCGCGATTCCGTCCTGCTGCGCGCCGCGACCGAGCGAAAAATTCCGGTGATCGGTGAAATCGAACTCGCGAGCCGCTTCCTTGACGCGCCAATCGCCGCAGTCACCGGCACCAACGGCAAGAGCACGGTCGTCGTGCTGCTTGGCGAGATTCTGAAAGCGTCGGGACGGCGCACCTTCGTCGGCGGCAACCTCGGCACTCCGCTGATAGATGCGGTCGGCGGCGGATGGGACGTCGCGGTCGTCGAGGTGTCGAGTTTCCAACTCGAGTGGATTGAGAAATTCCGTCCGCGCGCCGGCGTGCATCTGAATCTGAGCGACGATCATTTCGATCGTTACAGGGATCTCGCGGATTACGGACGTGCGAAAGCGCGATTGTTCGAGAACCAGCAGGCTTCGGACTACGCTATTCTGAATCGCGATGATCCGGATGTGTGGAAGCTCGCGAAGGGCGTGCGCTCGCGTGTGATCGAGTTCAGTCTCGTGCATCGCCGCAGCGACACACTGGCAATTTGGTTCGACGAGAAGGCAAATGCACTAGCCTTTGACTTCGACCAATCGAAGGCCGGACGCATCAGCCTCAAAGAGTTTCGTCTGCGCGGGCGGCATAACATTTCCAATGCGATGGCGGCGTCGGCAGCGGCGCTCGCGCTGGGCGTCAAGCCGGAAGAAATCGAACGCGCCCTCGCGTCATTTCGAGGGCTGCCGCATCGGATTGAAGTTGTGCATGAGAACGGTGGCGTAACTTATATCGACGATTCGAAAGGGACCAACGTCGGCGCGGTGGTCGAAGCGATCGACGCGCTCGCCGCGCCGATAATTCTGATTGCGGGCGGTCTCGACAAGGGCGGTGACTACGCGCCGCTGCGGCGGCCATTCGAAGAAAAAGTCAAACTTGCGATTTTGAACGGGGCCGCGCGCGACAAGATGGCGGCGGCGCTCGAAGGTACGACGAAAATCGAATCGGTGGCGACTCTCAAGGAAGCGGTTGAACATGCGGCGCGCGCGGCACGGCCGGGAGACACTGTCCTGCTGTCGCCGGCCTGCTCGAGCTTCGATCAATTCAAGGACTATGCGGAACGTGGGAACGTATATAAAGAGCTGGTTCGGGCGCTTTGACGCGGTAAGTTACCGCCGCCCCGACCCGTGGCTGTGGCTGCCGGCGGCGGTGCTGCTGTTGCTCGGCCTGCTGATGGTGCTGAACACGACTTACTTTCTCGGTATCGAGAAGCGAGGCGACGCGTTTCATTTTTTCAAGCTTCACCTGGCGCACATCGCGGTCGGCTTCGTGTTTCTGATGCTGCTGTCGCAATTCTCGCTGGCGGGTCTGCGGCGAATCGCGATGCCGCTGTTCATCGGGTCGATCGTGATGCTCGCGCTGCTCTACGTGCCGGGCCTCGGGCTGATGAAAGGCGGCGCTCGCCGATGGCTCCGGCTGGGACCGGTGATCGCGGAGCCGTCCGAGCTGGTAAAATTTGCGCTGGTGTTTTTCCTCGCGGATTTCCTGAGTAAGCGGCAGGCGCGAATCCGCGAGTTCAAGCACGGACCGCTCGCGGTATTTTTGATCGTCGGGCCGATCACTCTGTTGATCCTGAAGCAGCCGGATTTCGGCAGCACCGTGATGATCGCGCTGATCTTGTTCGCGATGCTGTGGGCCGCGGGCGCGCGCTGGGAGCATCTTGCAGGCGCCGGTGGAGGCGCTCTGGTCCTGTTGGCATTCCAGGCGGTCGCAAAATCGTATCGCATGAAGCGGATGACAACCTTTCTCGATCCGTGGTCAGTCGCGCGCGGCGCGGGCTTTCAACTCGTGCAATCGTTCATCGCGCTGGGCGAGGGCGGGAAATGGGGCGTCGGTCTCGGCGCCGGACGCCAGAAGATGTTCTATCTGCCGGAGGCGCACACTGATTTCGTCTTCGCGGTAGTAGGTGAGGAGTTCGGCTTGATCGGTGCCGCTGTCGTGATCTCGCTGTTCCTGGTGATTCTGTTTCGGGGGATGCGAATCGCGCATGACGAGCCCGATCCTTTCGCGAGCTTGCTCGCGGTGGGACTGACCGCGCTGCTCTCGATTCAAGCGTTGATCAACATGTCGGTGGTGATTGGTCTGATCCCGACCAAGGGGCTGCCGCTGCCATTCCTGAGTTATGGCGGCACTTCGATCATCATCGCGATGGCGGCGTTGGGCGCGCTACTCGCGCTCGGGCGCCGGCCGGCGGTGCGATGAAGGTGATAATCGCAGGCGGAGGAACGGGCGGCCATCTTTTTCCGGCGGTCGCGCTCGGCGAGGAAATGATGCGCGAGCGTCCCGCTCTCGACGTGCTGTTCGTCGGCACCAGCGCGGGGCTCGAGGCAAAGTGGCTGCCGAAGAGCGGCTACAAGTACGAATTATTCGAGATGCATGGAATTCGCGGACATAGCGCGCTTGAGCGGGCGCGCGCGTCGCTGGAATTCGTTCGCGCGATTGGCCTCGCGATGTCTCTCGTCAGGCGTTTTCGTCCCAGCATCATCGTGAGCGCAGGCGGATACGCGTCGGCATCGATGGGCGCGGCGGCAATTCTGACGCGTACGCCGTTGGTGTTGATGGAGCAGAATACTCGTCCCGGTCTCGTGAATCGGACGTTGTCGAGATTCGCGAAGAAAATCTGTGTCGGCTTCGGCGACGGTGCCAGTTATTTCAGTTCTACTAAAGTGGTTGTAACCGGCAATCCCACCCGCTTCCGATATCTGCCTGACCGATTGAGCCGGGATAGTGATCAATTACAAATCCTTGTTTTAGGCGGTTCGTCCGGAGCGCATCGCTTGAATATTGGCGTCGTAGGGGCTTTCAAAATCTATGGAAAAAGTGTTATAAATCTGACCGTAGTGCACCAGACCGGGGAGGCGGATGAGGAGTTGGTGAGGAGTGCATACCGCGAAATCGGGTTCGCGGCAGAGGTCGTGCCGTTTATCGACGACGTCGCCACCGCATTGCATCGGGCCGATCTGGTTATCGCACGCTCAGGTGCGATGACGGTTACCGACATTGTTCTTGGCGCGCGTGCTGCCATTTTCGTGCCGTATCCTTTCCACAAGGATTTGCAACAAGTGCACAACGCGCGCGTGATTGAAAAGCGCGGCGGGGCGATAATGGTTCGCGACGACGATCAGTTGGCGTCCAACCTCGCACGCGAACTTGAAGCGTTGATTCGGAATCCGGCGCGATTGGACGAGATGGGTGTGCGGGCGCATCAGGAGGCGCATCCTGACGCCGCTCGTCACATCGCAAAAATTTGTTTTGAAGTTGCGGAGCGCGCGGCGGCATGAGTGAACTGCTCGCAAATGGCCTATTGACGCGTCAGCGGCGGCTGCATTTTGTCGGCATCGGCGGCGCCGGCATGAGCGGAATTGCGGAGCTGTGCATCAAGCTCGGGATGCGCGTCAGCGGATGCGATCTGAAACCGTCGGCTGCCGTCACACGGCTCGCGTCGCTCGGTGCGGAGATCAGCCAGGGGCATCATCCGGCGCATCTGAAGGACGGCGGCGGCATCGACGCAGTGGTGATCTCGTCGGCGATAAAATTTTCGAATCCCGAAGTCGCGCGCGCCCGCGAGATGAAAATTCCGGTGATCGCGCGGGCCGAGATGCTCGGCGAATTGCTGCGCATGGCGAAGCTCGGCGTCGCGGTCGCGGGCACTCACGGCAAGACCACCACCACCGGCCTCATCGCGCTGATCATGGAAGAGGCGGATCTCGATCCTACCGTCGCGGTCGGCGGAAATATTCGCAATACGGGCACCAACGTTCGTCTGGGGCGCGGCGATTTCATGGTGGCCGAGGCCGACGAGAGCGACGCGTCATTTCTGCTGCTGCTCCCAACCATCGCGGTGGTGACGAATATCGATCCTGAGCATCTCGATCATTACGGCACGATGGATCGAGTTCGTGAGGCCTTCGCGGACTTTATCAATCGCGTGCCGTTCTACGGCGTGGCGGTGCTCGGAATCGACAGCGTGAACGTGCGCGGGCTGATGGCCTCGATTCGCAAACCAATGGTGACCTACGGCGTTGCGCAGGATGCTGACCTGCGCGCCGAAAAAATCGTGATCGACGGCCTTTCGACTCGCTTCGAGGTCGTTCGCAAGGGCGAAAATCTCGGGCGAGTGACAATACCGACGCCCGGAGTGCATGTGGCGCTGAATTCGCTCGCGGCGATCGCTGTCGCGATGGAAGTCGGAATCAGTTTCGAGCGCGCGGCGGCGGCGCTGGCAAAGTTCGGCGGAATAAGCCGTCGGTTCGAGATCAAGGGTGAAGCCGCGGGACGCATCGTGCTCGACGACTATGCCCATCACCCGGCCGAGGTGCGCGCGACGCTGGCCGCGGTGCGCGCGTCGTTCAAGCGCCGGGTGGTGGCGGTCTTTCAGCCGCATCGGTACACGCGGCTGCGCGATTTGTTCGACGATTTTCTGTCCGCTTTCGACGATGCCGACGTGCTCTACCTGTTCGACGTATATCCGGCCGGCGAGGAGCCGATCGCCGACGTTTCGTCGCGGCGTCTTTACGAAGCGCTGCACGCCCGCGGCCATCTCGAGGTGCATTACCTGGGCGCCGAGGAAAATCCCGCAGCGCGAATTGCGGCGGCCTCGCGCGCAGGCGACGTGATCGCGACCCTGGGTGCCGGCGATATCTACAAGACAGGCGGTGAAATTCTGAACGCGCTCAGCGCCGAGGTCAAAGTTCATGAAGGCGCTTGAAGGCGAGCTGCGCGCGAGATTCGGCGAGCGCATCCGCGCCGCGATGCCACTCGCGGAGCTCACCTCATTTCGGATTGGAGGACCCGCGGACTTGTTCGTCAACGTCGAAGACGAAACCGAACTGATGCATGCCAAGGCCGCCGCGTACCGCGCGGGCGTGCCGTGCTTCTGCCTCGGCGCGGGTACGAATCTGCTGGTAAGCGATCGCGGGATGCGCGGGCTGGTCGTGCGGCTCGGCGATGGCTTCGGAAAAATAAAAATTGACGACACAAAAGTCGTTGCGGGCGCTGGCGCCGCATTCGGTGCCCTGGTCGAGGTAGTAGTCGGTCGGGGTCTTGAGGGGCTCGAATTCGGCGAAGGCATTCCCGGCACGGTCGGCGGCGGTTTGGTGATGAATGCGGGCGCGTTCGGCGGCGAAATCGCGAAGGTGGTGACTTTGGTGCACGGCGTCACCGAAGCCGGGGACGCGCTCGCGCTGACGAAGGACGATGTGAAGTTCGCGTACCGGCGCACCGAGTTGCCGAATCATTTCATAATTACGCGCGTCGATTTCGAGCTTGCGCACGGCGATCGCGAAAGACTGATGGCGCGGGTCGCGGAGTTGAAAGCAAAGCGTGCGATGCGTCAGCCGCGCGGTGTTCCGAATGCTGGATCGATCTTCAAGAACCCGCCCGGTAACTTCGCCGGGAAGCTGTTGGAGGGTGCGGGACTTAAGGGGACGCGACTCGGCGGTGCGGCGTTTTCGGATCAGCACGCAAATTTTATTGTGAACCTTGGCGGCGCTCAGGCCGCCGACGTGCGCGCGCTCATCGACATGGCGCGCAACAAGGTGAAAGAGCAGAGCGGTGTCTGGCTCGAACCGGAGGTTAGGCTGGTCGGCGACTGGTGACGCGCGATTTGGATTTTTCACTGAGGTGGTGGGGTGCCGGTTCGCGGTGGAAATAAAGCGGTGGCTGGATGGGGCGCGCGGATGGGCGGGCTGGTGGTCTGCGCATTTTTCGCGTTGGGCGTGATGACGGGGTTCAGCACGGCCGGCCGCGCCGTCACGCTCCGGGCGTCCGCAAGTCTCAGCTCATATCGCGATCAACTCATCGATTCGCTCGCGCCCGTGCGCACGACCGCGGCGAACTACACTGCGGTGCTGGTCGAGTGGGCCGGGCGCACAGGAATTTACCATCGCGCAGGACACGGACCGGGCGCGGCCGCGATTTCAGCCGGCGACATGCGTGACGGTGCGATCGCGATCGTCGAGCGTCGCGACGGATTCTACGAGCTGTTCAGCGGCGGCGAGCTTCGCGGACCGGTATCTCCCGAAAAGCAGGGCGATCTGCCGGTGCTTAGCGGCGCCGCGCTCGACGACGCTCGCGGATCGCAGATGGTCGACTATGCGGCGGAGTTAGTGCGCGCTGAGGCGCAACTTTCGGAAATTGTTTCGGAGATGCACGTTGGTGATGACGGCACGGCGTCGCTCTTCCTCGAGCGCGAGCGTACCGAGGTGGTGATTGATCTCGATCGCGCGACGACGGAAATTCAGCGCGCGATCAAAGTTCGGCAGCAATGGCAAGGCCGCGAGAACCTGATCGCCGCGCTCGATTTGACCACGCCGGGGCTCGCGGTTGTACGCCTGCATGCGGCCGAAAATAAGAATTCGAAACACAAGAGCGGGCTTCGCAAAGTTTTGTTTCAGCCGGGCGGGGAGCCGGTGACGCGATGAGAAATCTGCTCACAGGCCTGGACGTCGGCACCAGCAAAGTTTGCGCGATCGTCGGCGAGTCGCTGCCCGACGGTCAGTTGGCGACGCTCGGCTTCGGAATCGCGCCATGCACCGGGTTGCGCAAGGGCGTCGTGGTTAATATCGAGGCGACGGTCGATGCGATCAGAGCTGCGGTCGAGGAAGCGGAGAGAACTTCCGGCGTGCGCGTTGGCTCGGTCGTGGTCGGCGTTGCGGGACCGCATATCAAGGGCCTCAACAGCCACGGGATTGTCGCAGTGCGCGGCGGCGAAGTCAGTTCGCGCGACGTGGATCGAGTAATCGATGCGGCGCGCGCGGTCGCAATCCCGCTCGATCGGCAGGTGCTGCATATTCTGCCGCAACAGTTCGCGGTCGACGAGCAGGAGGGCGTGCGCGAGCCGTACGGAATGGCGGGCGTCCGGCTCGAGGCGCGCATCCATATCATCACCGCCGCGCAGAGCTATGGACAAAATCTCACCAAGTGCTGCGAACGCGCGGGCGTCACGCCGTCGGAGATGGTTTTCCAGCCGCTCGCGTCGGCGGACGCAGCGCTGTTTCCGGAGGAACGCGAGCTGGGAGTCGCGCTGATCGACGTTGGCGGCGGCACTACCGACATCATCGTGTTTCACGGCGGCGCGGTGATGCACACTGCCGTGCTGCCAATCGGCGGGAATCATCTCACTAGCGATATCGCGGCGGGATTGCGCACCCCGATCTCCGACGCGGAGCGGCTCAAGATAACCTTCGGCGTCGCGACCAACCAGGTCGTGCGCCGCGACGAGATGGTGCAGGTGCCGGGTGTCGGCGGCCGCGAGCCGCGAGTGATCGCGCGGCGGCTGCTCGGTGAAATCATCGAGCCGCGCATGGAAGAGATCTTCACGATGGTGCAGCGCGAGCTGCTGCGCTCCGGCGTATCGGACGGCCTCGCGTCGGGCATCGTGCTGGTCGGAGGAACTTCGCTGCTCGAGGGCACGCAGGAACTGGCCGAGCGCATCTTCGGCGTGCCCGTGCGGCGCGGACTTCCGATCAACCTGAAGGGACTCCCCGAAGAACTGATGAAGCCGATGTTCACGACGGCGGCCGGCTTGCTGCTGTACCAGAGCGCGGCGGGCGGCATTGGCAACGGAGTTGGAAAAGCGGGTCGGCTGGGACGGCTGCGCTCGCGACTTGGCGATTGGGTGAGGGACTTCTTTTGAGAAGTCGCCGGAGCAACAAATTAATTGGGCAACAAACATTGCCGGTAAGTGGTGTAGGAGGATCTGTGATGATTGAGTTGGTGAGTAATCCCGACCCGGGCGCGAGGATCAAGGTAATCGGCGCAGGTGGATGCGGCGGCAATGCGGTCAACCACATGATCAATGTGGGGCTGCGCAACGTCGATTTCATCGCCGTGAATACCGACATCCAGGCGCTGCAGAATAATCATGCGCCGCTGCGGATTCAGATCGGCGACGAAATTACCCGCGGACGCGGCACCGGCGGCAATCCTGAAATCGGACGCAAGGCCGCGCTCGAAGACGAAGTGCCGTTCGATCAAATGGTGGATTTGGTG